>NZ_JADPZX010000001.1:5531875-5842500 GCF_015712165.1 Streptomyces spinoverrucosus
CAGGAGGACGCTGGGCGCCTCCTCGATGATCTTCTGGTGGCGGCGCTGGAGGGAGCACTCGCGCTCGCCCAGGTGGACGACGCCTCCGTGGCCGTCGGCCAGGACCTGGATCTCGATGTGGCGGGGCCGGTCGATCCACCGCTCCACGAGGAGGGTGCCGTCGCCGAAGGAGGCGGTGGCCTCGCGTCGGGCGGCGGCGATCTCGTCGTCGAGGTGGGTCAGGTCCCGCACCAGGCGCATGCCCTTGCCGCCGCCGCCCGCGGAGGGCTTCAGCAGCACGGGGGCGCCCAGTTCGCGGGCGGCCTTGGCGAGTTCGGGGTCGCGGCCACCGGGGACGACGGGCACTCCGGCCGCCGCCACGGTCTCCTTGGCGCGGATCTTGTCGCCCATGAGGGCGATGGCGTCGGCGGGCGGTCCGACGAAGACGAGTCCGGCGTCGGCGCACGCGCGCGCGAACGCGGCGTTCTCCGCGAGGAAGCCGTAGCCGGGGTGGACGGCCTGGGCGTTCGTCGCGGCCGCCGCCTCAAGGATCCGCTCCACGGACAGATAGCTCTCGACGGCCGGCGCGGGTCCGATCCGTACCGCGGTGTCGGCCTCGCGGACGTGCCGGGCGTCGGCGTCGGCGTCGGAGAAGACGGCGACCGAGCGGACGCCCAGCGAGCGGAGCGTACGGATGACGCGGACGGCGATCTCGCCGCGGTTGGCCACAAGAACGGTGTCGAACATCGGTCCCCTCACATCCGGAAGACGCCGAACTGGGGGTCACCCAGGGGCGCGTTGGCGCACGCGGTCAGGGCCAGGCCGACCACCTGACGGGTCTGAAGGGGGTCGATCACCCCGTCGTCCCAGAGGCGGGCGGTCGCGTAGTAGGCATTCCCCTGACGCTCGTACTGCGCACGGACCGGCGCCTTGAACGCCTCTTCCTCGTCCAGGGGCCAGTCCTCGCCGCGCCCCTCCATCTGGTCCCGCTTGACGGTGGCGAGGACGGAGGCGGCCTGTTCACCGCCCATGACGGAGATCTTCGCGTTGGGCCACATCCACAGGAAGCGTGGCGAATACGCGCGGCCGCACATCGAGTAGTTCCCCGCGCCGTACGAACCGCCGACCACGACCGTCAGCTTCGGTACGCGGGTGGTGGCGACGGCGGTGACCATCTTCGCCCCGTGCTTGGCGATGCCACCGGCCTCGTAGTCCCGGCCGACCATGAACCCGGAGATGTTCTGCAGGAACAGCAGCGGGATGCCGCGCTGGTCGCACAGCTCGATGAAGTGGGCGCCCTTCTGGGCGGACTCGGAGAAGAGGATGCCGTTGTTGGCGATGATGCCGACCGGGTGGCCGTGGATCCGGGCGAAGCCGGTGACCAGGGTCTGCCCGAACTCGGCCTTGAACTCGGCGAACCGGGAGCCGTCGACCACGCGGGCGATGATCTCGCGGACGTCGTAGGGGGTGCGGGGGTCCGCGGGCACCGCCCCGTACAACCCGTACGGGTCGACCTTGGGCTCCGTCGCGGGCCGCACCTCCCAGGGCAGCGCCCCGCGCGCGGGGAGCGTCGCGGCGATGTTCCGCACGATCCGCAGGGCGTGGGCGTCGTCCTCCGCGAGGTGGTCGGTGACACCGGACACGCGCGCGTGCACCTCGCCGCCGCCGAGCTCCTCGGCGGTGACGACCTCGCCGGTGGCGGCCTTCACCAGTGGGGGGCCGCCGAGGAAGATCGTCCCCTGGTTCCGCACGATCACGGCCTCGTCGCTCATCGCCGGGACGTACGCCCCGCCGGCCGTGCAGGAGCCGAGGACGGCGGCGATCTGGGGGATGCGGGCGGCGGACATCCGGGCCTGGTTGTAGAAGATCCGCCCGAAGTGCTCCCGGTCCGGGAAGACCTCGTCCTGCATGGGCAGGAAGGCGCCGCCCGAGTCGACGAGGTAGAGACAGGGCAGCCGGTTCTCCAGGGCGACTTCCTGGGCGCGCAGATGCTTCTTCACCGTCATCGGGTAGTACGTCCCGCCCTTGACGGTCGCGTCGTTGGCGACGACGACGCACTCCCGCCCGCTCACCCGCCCGATGCCGGCGATGACACCGGCGGCGGGGGCCTGGCCGTCGTACATCCCGTCGGCGGCGAGCGGGGCCAGCTCCAGGAAGGGCGAGCCGGGGTCGAGAAGGGTGTCGACGCGGTCGCGCGGCAACAGCTTCCCGCGCGCGGTGTGCCGGGCGCGGGCCTTCTCACCCCCGCCGAGCCGGGCGGCGGCGAGCTTGGCGCGCAGCTCCTCGACGAGCGCGAGGTGCGCTGCCTCGTTGGCCCGCCAAGCCTCCGACGCGGGGTCTGCCGCGCTGTGCAGCTCCGGTGCCTGGTCCATCCTGCGGTCCCCTCACTTTGTTAATGAGCGTTAACGCATTTCCTCCAGGTTAACGACCGCTAACCTCGCTGTCTAGAATTGCTTCCATGGCCATGCGAACCGACGCCCCCACCCGCCGCGAGCAGATCCTCAAGGAAGCCGCCCGACTCTTCGCCGAGCGCGGCTTCCATGGCGTCGGCGTGGACGAGATAGGTGCCGCGGTCGGCATCAGCGGCCCCGGCCTCTACCGGCACTTCCCGGGCAAGGACGCGATGCTCGCCGAGCTGCTGGTGGGCATCAGCGGCCAGCTCCTGACCGGTGGGAAGCGCCGGGTCGCGGAGGCGGACGGGGATCCCGAGGCGGTCCTCGACTCGCTCATCGAGGGCCATATCGACTTCGCGCTCGACGACCGCCCGCTCATCACCCTGCACGACCGGGAGCTGGACCGCCTCCGGGACAGCGACCGCAAGCTGGTGCGGCAGCTGCAGCGGCAGTACGTCGAGCTGTGGGTGGAGGTGGTGCGTCAGGTGTACCCGGCCCTGTCCGAGCCGACGGCTCGTTCGGCGGTCCACTCGGTCTTCGGTCTGCTGAACTCGACGCCGCATCTGGGGCGTCCGGGGTCCTTGCCGGGGCGGGGGGCTACGGCGGAGTTGTTGCATCGGATGGCGCGGGGGGCGTTCGGGGCGGTGGGTTCGTAGGCGCGGTGGGCCTTCGTTCGTCTGCGGCGCCGTCGTGGCTGGTCGCGCCCACCCGGCGGAGCCGGGAAATAGATACAGCCTCGCGCCCCTTCAGGGGCGTCGCCGCAACCCGTGGAGGCAGGATGCCGGTCGTCTGTGTCGTTGCCGTCCTCGTCGTCGCGAATCTCGTCAACAACTGGCTCCTGCGCGGTCCCGTTGCGTACGTCCTGACCTGTGTCGTCGCGACGGTCGTCCTGCTGCTGATCGCCCGCTGGGACGGGCTCACCCGGGCCGAGCTGGGAGTCGACGCGGCGGGGGTGCGGCGAGGGCTGCGGTGGGCGCCCGTTCTCGTCGGTGGCGTTCTCGTCGTCTGTCTGCTGCTTCTCGCCGTACCGGCCGGACGGGCCGTGTTCCAGGACGCCAGGGCCGCCGGTCTGACCAGCGGGGAGTTGCTCTGGAACGTTCTCGTGCGCGTACCTCTCGGCACCGTGCTGCTGGAGGAGACCGCCTTCCGGGGTGTGCTGTGGGCCATGATCCGGCGTCGGCACGGCACGGCGTGGGCGACCGCCGGCTCCTCGGTGCTCTTCGGCCTGTGGCACGTGCTGCCCTCCCGTGGCCTCAACCGCTCCAACGCCGCCGTGGGGACGGCGTTCGGAAGCGGTCCTGCGGACGCGGCGGTGACCGTCGCGGTGGCCGTCGTCGCCATGGTCGCCGCCGGGGCGGTCCTGTGCGAACTGCGCCGCCGCTCCGGCAGCCTGCTGGCGCCCGCCGCGCTGCACTGGGCGATCAACGGCTTCGGCTACGCCCTTTCCTGGGCGGTACCTCGCTGGTGGCCCGCCGCGTGACGAGCGTTACCCGCCGACCGGTCTGGACTCGGCTTCGTACTCACCGGTACGGTAGGTGAGCAAGCGCTTAGACATGTACCCGTGGAGGTGGCGGCGTGCGCCGTACGGTGTTCAACGAGGATCACGAGGCGTTCCGGGAGACCCTGCGCGCCTTCATCGAGGCCGAGGTCGTGCCCGTCTACGACGAGTGGTTCGCCGCCGGCCAGGCGCCGCGCGAGTTCTACTACAAGCTCGGTGAGCTGGGCATCTTCGGCATCAACGTGCCCGAGGAGTTCGGCGGCGCGGGCCTGGACAGCCACAAGTTCGAGGCCGTCCTCTACGAGGAGACCGCCCGCGCGGGTGTCCAGTTCGGCGGCTCCGGCGTGCACGTGCTGCTCGCCCTGCCGTACATCAAGATGCTGGCCACCGACGAGCAGAAGAAGCGGTACCTGCCGAAGTTCGTCACCGGCGAGGAGATGTGGGCCATCGCGATGACGGAGCCGGGCACGGGCTCCGACCTCGCGGGCATGAAGTCCACCGCCAAGCTCTCCGAGGACGGCACGCACTACGTCCTCAACGGCGCCAAGACCTTCATCACCGGCGGTGTCCACGCCGACCGTGTGATCGTGTGCGCCCGTACCTCCGCGCCGACCGCCGAGGACCGCCGCCACGGCATCTCCCTCTTCGCCGTGGACACCAAGTCCGAGGGCTACTCCGTCGGCCGCAAGCTCGACAAGCTCGGCCTGAAGACCTCCGACACCGCCGAGCTCGCGTTCGTCGACGTCAAGGTGCCCGTCGAGGACCTCCTCGGCGAGGAGAACAAGGGCTTCTACTACCTCGGCCACAACCTGGCCTCCGAGCGCTGGGGCATCGCCTTCGGCGCCTACGCGCAGGCCAAGGCCGCCGTCCGGTTCGCCAAGCAGTACGTGCAGGAGCGCACCGTCTTCGGCAAGCCGGTCGCCCACTTCCAGAACACCAAGTTCGAGCTGGCCGCCTGCCAGGCCGAGGTGGACGCCGCCGAGGCCGTGGCCGACCGGGCGACCGAGGCGCTGGACGCCGGTGAGCTGACGCCCGCCGAGGCCGCGTCCGCGAAGCTGTTCTGCACCGAGGTCGCGCACCGCGTCATCGACCGCTGCCTGCAGCTGCACGGCGGCTACGGCTACATGAACGAGTACCCGATCGCCCGCCTGTACGCGGACAACCGTGTGAACAGGATCTACGGCGGAACCAGCGAAATCATGAAGTCGATCATCGCGAAGGACATGGGCCTGTAAGGTTCCGGAAATTACTGGCCAGTAGAAAAGTGGCCATGAGCCAGGCACTACAGGATCTCCTCGATCTGCTCGACCTGGAGCAGATCGAGGAGAACATCTTCCGCGGCCAGTCCCGGTCCGCCGTCATCCCACGCGTCTTCGGCGGACAGGTCGCGGCCCAGGCGCTCGTCGCCGCCGGGCGCACGGTCCCCGAGGACCGGCCCCCGCACTCCCTGCACGCGTACTTCCTGCGCACCGGCGACCCCGGCGCGCCCATCGTCTACACGGTCGACCGCCTCCGCGACGGCCGCTCCTTCACCACCCGCCGCGTCGTCGCGGTCCAGCACGGCCAGCCGATCTTCGGCATGTCCGTCTCCTTCCAGACGTACGAGGAAGGGATGGACCACCAGACGCCGATGCCGCCCGCGCCCGACCCGGTCACGCTGCCGACCTCCGAGGAACGGCTGAGCGGCTACGGCCACCTCGACCCGCAGGTCGTCGAGAAGTTCCTGGAGGCGCGGGCCGCCGTCGACCTGCGGTACGTGGACGAGCCGCCGTACGGCAGGTTCGGCGAGCCCCGCGAACCGCACTCGCAGGTGTGGTTCCGCGCCAACGGCAAGCTCGCCGACGACCCCCTGCAGCACATCGCCCTCGCGACGTACGTCTCCGACATGACCCTGCTCGACTCGGTCCTGCTCGCGCACGGCCGGGGCGGCTGGGCCGTCGGTGACGTCGTCGGGGCCTCACTGGACCACGCGATGTGGTTCCACCGCCCGTTCCGCGCCGACGAGTGGCTCCTGTACGACCAGGAGTCCCCGTCGGCGTACGGCGGCCGCGGCCTCGGCCAGGCCCGCATCTACACGCAGGACGGCCGCCTCGCCATCACGGTGATCCAGGAGGGCGTCGTACGGGTACCGCGGGCCAGGGCGACAGGCCCTAGGTGAGCCCCGCCTCCGACAGCAGGTAGGCCGTCATCGGGTCGTAGTAGCGGGGGCTGACCACGTGGTCGTCGAGCGGGACCGTCACCTGGACGGTCCCCTCGGCCTCCGCGATGAACAGGGCCGGGTCGTTGCAGTCCGCGTAGCCCACGGCGTCGACGCCGTGTTGGCCCGCGTAGCCCGCCCAGCCGTGGTCGGCGACGACCAGGTCGGGCAGCGGGCGGCCGCCGCGCTCCAGGGCGGTGAGGATGGCCTTCATCGGTTCACCCGAGTGGGTGTGCCACAGGGTGGCGCCGTGCTCCAGCATCGCCACGTCCGCGAACTGCATGACGTACCCCTCGTCCGTCTGCAGTCCGTCCGGGATCACCACGATCTCGCAGCCGGCGGTGCGCAGTGCCGCCGCCGTCGCCCGGTGCACGTCGAGCAGACCGCCCGGGTGGCCGGTCGCGAACAGCACCCGCTGCTTGCCGTCGGCCGCCTTGCGCAGCCGGGCGGCGAGACGCTCCAGGGCGGCGACCGTCAGCTCGGGGTCGATGGTGTCCTGGCCGTGCCGGTACTCGGGGTCGTCGTTCACGCCGACCCGCTCCGCCATCACCGCGAGCACGTCCTGCTCGTCGGTCCAGCGGTCGCCGAGCTCCAGACCGAGCCAGAAGTTGCGGACGCCGTTCGACAGTTGGCGGTAGTGGGAGAGGTTGTTCTCACGCGGGGTGGCGACGTCGCCCGCGATACGGGTCTTCACAAGGTGCTCGACGAGCTCGGCGCGGCTGGGTGTCCCGGATATCGGCATGGCTCTTATTGTGCGGCACGCGCCCGGACCCGTCCCCGACGTCCCGCACGCTGGGACGTGGGTCACTCACACGAGGTCACAGGGCGTCACAACTGCCGCAGCGCGAACCACAGCTCCATCCGTACGTCCGGATCGTCCAGGTCCGCCTCCAACAGGGCCCCGCACCGGGCGATCCGCTGCCGGACGGTGTTGCGGTGCACCGACAGGGCGACGGCGGTGCGGTCCCAACTGCCGTGCAGGGACAGCCAGGTGCGCAGGGTGTCGGTGAGGGCGGGAGTCCCCGCGACCGGGGCCAGCAGGGCGCGGGCGTACGCCTCGGCCTCACCGCCCGGCACCAGGTCGGCGAGGGCGGGACGGCCGCCGTGCCGCACCAGCGGGGCGCGGGTGGCGCGGGCCCGGGCCAGCGCGCGGGCCGCCTGGGTGTCCGCGGCCGGCCACTCCCGGGGGTCGACGGGACCGCTGACGCCCAGGGCCCAGCCGGGGTGCGCGGCCGGTTCACGATCGGCGGGCAGCAGGACGCGTACGACGTCCTTGGCGAGGTCCACCAGCGGCGAACCCAGCGCCGCGCCGAGCGCCGAGGCGGCGACCGGGTCCGGGGCGTGCGCCTCGGGCCGCGCGTGCACGACCAGCCACCGCCCGGCGCCGAGCAGCGGGGCCACGGCCTCCGGCTCGGCGCCCAGCAGCAGCCGGACCAGCGCTGAGGAGCGGGCCGCGCCGGTGCCGCTCTGGTGCTCGCCGGTGAGGAGGGAGAGCAGCACGGCGGCGACGGAGGCGATGGCGTGGTCGGCGGGGTCGCGCTGCGGCGCGGCGACCCCGAGCACAAAACCCTGACCGGCGCCGAGGGCGTATGCGGAGAGGTGGGTGCCGGTGACGGTGTCGGTGGCGGAGGTGGGGGAGGGGCGTGCGTCTCCCGGCCGTACCACCCCCGCCAGCTCCCCCAGCGCCCCCCGTACCTCCTCCGCCGGCGCTCGGCCCGCCGTGGCGATCTCGGTGCCGTCGGTGCCGTACAGCACCGCCCATCCGCCCACCCGTTGGGCCAGCTGTCGCAGCACGGACGGCACCGGGTCGGGGCGGGCGGCGGCCGAGGCCAGGCTCTGCTGGGCCTCCGTCACCCGGCGCAGTTCGGCGTGCCGGGCCTGGGCCATGAGCTGCCAGACGGCGCGGGCGACGCCGGAGAACGTGGTCTGGGGCGGGACCTCCAGCAACGGCAGGCCGTACGCCTCGCAGGCCGCGACCAGCGCGCGCGGCACCGTGTCGTGCACCGGCGCCAGTCCGAAGCCGAGGGCCGCGCCGCCCGCCGCGACGATCCGCGAGACGTAGTCGTCGAAATACGTGCCCGAGCCCGCCGCCTCCGGGATGTGCACGCCGGCCGTGAGCAGCAGCTCGCCGCCCAGCAGGTACGGGTACGGGTCGGACATCTCCGAGGTGTGCGCCCCGTGGATCACGATGCCGGGGCCGGACGGCCCGGCGATCTGGCGCAGGGCCAGGTCCTCGCGGGCCAGGAGGGACGCGAGGGGCACGGGTGGCGTGGGGGGAACCGCTGGGTCCGGCATGGTGTGCGTTCCCTCCATCCCGTCCGGTCCGATTGGATGAAACGTACACTTCGCAGTCGCTTTCCAGCCACCTAGTGTCAGTCCAGACCAGTGGCCGCGGGTACGGGCGGATGTCCCCGCGAGGAGCCACCGCACACCCCATCTGCACGACACGCCACCGAGAGCGCGTGAAGGAGGCCCCCATGGCCGTCGACTACATCGTGATCGTCGTCTATCTGGCCGGCATGCTGGCCATGGGCTGGTGGGGCATGCGCCGCGCCAGGTCGAAGAGCGAGTTCCTGGTCGCCGGCCGCCGCCTCGGCCCGTCCATGTACTCCGGCACCATGGCGGCGATCGTCCTCGGCGGCGCGTCCACCATCGGCGGCGTGGGCCTCGGCTACCAGTACGGCCTGTCCGGCGCCTGGATGGTCTTCACCATCGGCCTCGGCCTGCTCGCCCTGTCGATCTTCTTCTCCGCCCGCATCGCCCGCCTGAAGGTCTACACCGTCTCCGAGATGCTGGACCTCCGGTACGGCGGCCGGGCGGGCGTGATCTCGGGCGTGGTCATGTGGGCGTACACCCTCATGCTCGCGGTGACGTCGACCATCGCGTACGCCACGATCTTCGACGTCCTGTTCGACATGAACCGCACCCTCGCGATCATCCTCGGCGGCTCGATCGTCGTCGCCTACTCGACGCTGGGCGGCATGTGGTCGATCACGCTGACCGACATGGTGCAGTTCGTGGTGAAGACGATCGGCGTGCTGCTCCTGCTCCTGCCCATCGCGGTCGTCAAGGCGGGCGGCTTCAGCGAGATGAAGGCCCAGCTGCCGACGGAGTACTTCGACCCGCTGGGCATCGGCGGCGAGACGATCTTCACCTACGTGCTCATCTACACGTTCGGCATGCTCATCGGCCAGGACATCTGGCAGCGCGTCTTCACCGCCCGCAGCGACAAGACCGCGAAGTGGGGCGGCACGGTCGCCGGCACCTACTGCCTGGCCTACGCCCTCGCCGGCGCCGTCATCGGTACCGCGGCCAAGGTGCTCTACCCCAACCTGGCCAGCGCGGACGACGCCTTCGCGACCATCGTCAAGGACGAACTGCCCGTCGGCGTGCGGGGCCTGGTGCTGGCCGCCGCGCTCGCCGCGGTGATGTCGACCTCGTCCGGCGCGCTGATCGCCTGCGCGACCGTCGCCAACAACGACATCTGGGCGCGGCTGCGCGGTGTCGTACGGCCCGGCGGTGGCGGTGAGCACGACGAGGTCAAGGGCAACCGGACCTTCATCCTGATCATGGGCCTCGCCGTGATCGGTACGGCGATCGCGCTCAACGACGTCGTCGAGGCGCTGACGGTGGCGTACAACCTGCTGGTCGGCGGGCTGCTCGTGCCGATCCTCGGCGGGCTGCTGTGGAAGCGCGGCACCGCGCAGGGCGCGCTGGCCGCCGTGGCCGTCGGTGGCGTCGCGGTGATCGCGCTGATGGCGACGTACGGGATCCTCGCCAACGAGCCCGTCTACTACGGCCTGCTGTCCTCGCTGGCCGCCTACCTGATCGTCTCGCTGGCCACGCCCGCCACCGACGAGGCGGTGCTGGCCGCCTGGCGGGAGCGACTGGCCGGGCGGGCACCCGAACCCGTGTCCGAGCAGGTCCCGGCTCACCAGTAGAGTCGTAGCACAAGCAGTGCATACGCGATGAAGCGTAAGAAAGAAGGCATTTCACCATGAGCAGCAACGAGACGCCGACCCCCCGCGGCCCCGTCGACTCGTCCCGCGTCCCGCGGTACGCCGGTCCCGCGACCTTCGCCCGGCTGCCCCGCCTCGACGAGGTCGGCACCGCCGACGTCGCCGTCGTGGGCGTGCCGTTCGACTCGGGCGTCTCGTACCGGCCGGGCGCCCGCTTCGGCGGCAACGCGATCCGCGAGGCGTCCCGGCTGCTGCGCCCCTACAACCCGGCGCAGGACGCGTCCCCCTTCGCCCTCGCCCAGGTCGCGGACGGCGGCGACATCGCCGTGAACCCCTTCAACATCAACGAGGCCGTGGAGACCGTCGAGGCGGCCGCCGACGACCTGCTCGGCACCGGCGCCCGCCTGATGACGCTGGGCGGCGACCACACCATCGCGCTGCCGCTGCTCCGGTCGGTGGCGAAGAAGCACGGTCCGGTCGCGCTGCTGCACTTCGACGCCCACCTCGACACCTGGGACACGTACTTCGGCGCCGAGTACACGCACGGCACCCCGTTCCGCCGCGCGGTGGAGGAAGGCATCCTCGACACCTCCGCGCTCTCCCACGTCGGCACCCGCGGCCCGCTGTACGGCAAGCAGGACCTCACCGACGACGAGAAGATGGGCTTCGGCATCGTCACCTCCGCGGACGTCTACCGCCGGGGCGCCGACGAGGTGGCCGACCAGCTGCGCCAGCGCATCGGCGACAGGCCCCTCTACATCTCCATCGACATCGACTGCCTCGACCCGGCGCACGCGCCCGGCACGGGCACGCCCGAGGCCGGCGGCATGACCTCCCGCGAGCTGCTGGAGATCCTGCGCGGCCTGGCATCCTGCAACCTGGTGTCCGCCGACGTCGTCGAGGTGGCCCCCGCGTACGACCACGCGGAGATCACGTCGGTGGCGGCCTCCCACACGGCGTACGAACTGACCACGATCATGTCCCGACAGATTGCCGAGGCACGCGCGAAGTGACGCACGACCACGACCTGGTACTCCGCCCGACGCCCGCCCAGACGGAGGCCGCCCTCAACCCTCCCCCCGGCCGCAACGGCGGAGACCTGGTCGTGGAGACACTGGCCGGGCTCGGCGCGACGACGGTCTTCGGCCTGCCCGGCCAGCACGCGCTCGGCATGTTCGACGCGCTGCGCCGCTCGGACCTGCGGTACGTGGGCCTGCGGGTGGAGAACAACGCCGGTTTCGCGGCGGACGCGTACGGCCGGATCACCGGTGAGGCGGCGCCGCTGCTGCTGTCGACGGGGCCGGGCGCGCTGACCTCGCTGGCCGCGCTCCAGGAGGCGCGCGCGGCCTCCGCCCCCGTACTGGCGATCAGCAGCCAGATCCCTTCCGCCGGTCTCGGCGGCGGCCGCCACGGCTATCTGCACGAACTCCCCGACCAGGCCGCCTCGTTCAGGGGCGTGGTCAAGTCCGTCCACACCGTCCGTACGCAGTCCCAGATCCCGTCGGCGATCGCGGAGGCGTGGCGGTCGGCGCTGACGGCTCCGCACGGGCCGGTGTGGGTGGAGATCCCGCAGGACGTGCTGCTGGCCGAGACGTCGCTGCCCGTGGTGACGGGGGTGGACGCGACGCCGGAGGAGGTCGTGCCGCGCCCCGAACTCACGGCGGTGGCGGCCGACCTGCTCTTCCGGGCCGAACGCCCGGCGATCATCGCGGGTGGGGGCGTCGTACGGGCGGACGCGTCGGGCAAGCTGCGGCAGCTGGCGGAGCGGCTCCAGGCGCCCGTCGTGACGACCTTCGGCGGCAAGGGGGCGTTCCCGTGGGAGCACCCGCTGTCGCTGCAGTCCTGGCTGGAGGACCGTCATATGACGGACTTCCTGGAGGACGCGGACGTCCTGCTCGTCGTCGGCTCGGGCCTCGGCGAACTCTCCTCGAACTACCACACGTTCAAGCCGCGCGGCCGGGTCGTCCAGATCGAGGCGGACCTCGGCAAGCTGGAGTCCAACCACCCGGCGCTGGGTATCCACGCGGACGCGCGCCTGGCGTTGCAGGCGCTGCTGGAGACGGTGGAGGAGCGGGACGACACGGGCGCGCCGGAGCGCGTCCGTGACCTGCTGGCGCGGATCGCCGACCGGATCGCCGCCCAGGAACTCACCCTGGAGCAGCAGCTGCTGACGTCGGTCCGCCGCGCGTTGCCGTCCGACTCCCCGTCCTTCTGGGACATGACGATCCTGGCGTACTGGGCCTGGTCGGCCTTCGACCCGAAGGCCCCCAACACCATGCACTCCGCCCAGGGCGCCGGAGGCCTCGGCTACGGCTTCCCGGCGGCACTGGGCGCGGCGGCCGCCGACCCGACCCGCCCGGTGCTGGCGGTGTCGGGCGACGGCGGCGCCCTGTACTCGATCGCCGAGCTGGCGACGGCCCGGCAGTACGACCTGAACGTCACCTGGCTGATCGTCGACGACGGCGGTTACGGCATCCTGCGCGAGTACATGACCGACACCTTCGGCCAGGCCACGGCGACGGAACTGACCCGCCCCGACTATGTGGCGCTGGCCCAGTCCTTCGGCGTCCCGGGCGTCCGGACGACCCCCGGGACCCTGGAACAGGACCTGGCGAAGGCACTGGCGTCACCGGGGCCGTCGGTGGTGGTGCTTCCGGCGGTGCTGCGGATGTTCGCGGCTACGCATCTGGGATAGCTCCGATCAACAGGCGCCCGGGCCGACGCCGTCGATGCGGCCGCCGAAGTCGCCGCGGTAGCGGGAGCGCCAGTCGCCGTTGAAGACGTCGCGCTTCTCGACCGGATCCCAGTTGATGAAGCAGGCGCGGGTGCTCGCGACGAACGAGCCGACGTGATCGTGCAGGTTGGGCGGCATGTCGCGGTAGCCGCTGCGGGCCGTCCACTCCCAGGAGTCACCGCCGAAGCCCTCACCGCTCCAGAAGCACACCGACCCGTCCGGACAGGCGGGCGGCGCGGCCGCCTCGGCGGCGACCGCGCCGTGCGACGGCAGGACGAGGGCGGTCAGGGCGAGGGCGGCGACGACCGACCAGGAACGAAGCTTCATGTGGCTCCTCCGGTAACTGCGGTACGCCCCCGGCGGGTTTGCCCGGGGCGCCCTGCCATGGTCCCGAGGGGATGCGGCGGCATGCCCGGCTGCCGGGGCCGCACACCACCTCTTGGAGGGAACCGGAAGCACGTCGTAGGGAGGGCGTTCCCGGTGGTGCAGGCCGGTGCCCGAGGCCGGCGGACGTGCCCTTTCGGCCCCGTGAGCTGGGCCGGTGGGCAGGTGCCCGCCGCGCTGTCGGTCGCCGTGGTGGCGGTGTTCTGCGCGGTGACCCTCGCGGTGGCCGTACGCCGCTTCTCCGGGCGGATCGAAACGGCACGATTTCCTGCCGCAGCAGGCAAGGTGGTCCACGGCGTCGGTGCGGCCCGCCCTGTGCAGCGGGCCGACTGGGCTGTGCGGGGCGAATCCGGTGCCTGCCTCGGCGGCCCCGCGGCACCAGGCCGACGCCTCAACCGCCCGTCCGGTGCAGCGGGTTGCCCTGTCGCCCCGCGAACCCAGCCAGGAGGGTGAGCGCAGGTGCTGCCCGCGTCGGTGTATGGCGGGATGCAGCACCGAGCGAGAAAGGCCCACAGACGTCGGACCAGACTGCCGCCGCGCAGGGCCCGGCTGGGTGGTCACTTCCGCTTCAGGTGGCGGGTGAGGTGCTGGAACGTGGTCCAGGCCTGGGGGTCGGTGCCGTCGCCCAGGGGGTAGTGGAGGGCGGTTGGTGCCGCGCGGCCGAGCCGCACGGGCGTGCCCTGCTGCGGGTGTTCGGCGCGGGCCGGGCCGATGTGCTCAGCCTCGTCGTGTCCAAGGGTGAATGCGACTGGAATCGGGGGGTGTTCGAGGCGCGCGGGGACGGTCAGGTCGCGGCGGGCGATGCGGAGCGCGGTGAGCAGGGTGACGAGGCCGTGCTGGGCGTCGAGTTCGGCTGCGAGGTCCTCGATGGCGTCCAGAGGCGGGGTCTCGTCGCCGCTGTAACCGAGGGCGAGGGTGATGTCCTCCTCGACGCCCGATGGTGTGCGCAGCACGCGCTCGGTGGCGAGGGCCGGGCGGTCGGGGTGTCCGACGGCGATCAGCCACGTGGGGTGGGGGGCGCGTGCGCGGGCGAGCTCGGTCAACTGGCGGGTAGACCAAGGGAGGTTGACCGGCTCCGCGGTGCTCCATCCTGCGGGCGGGGTACCGGTCAGGTGTCGGAAGGCGGTCTCCAGCGCGTGGCCGAGGATGAGAACCTCGTCGGCGGCGTGCCGGGTTCTCAGGGTGAGGATCAGCTGACGGTCGCCGTTGTCGGCCCTGGCCGTGAAGGCCTCGGCGTTCCGGGTGTTGCCCCTGTCGTCGCGTACGGGGGTGAAGGTGCCAGCCTTCCAGTGGAGTACCGCGCCGGACAGGCCGTCGTAGTAGCCGTGCTCGGGGTCTTGGACAACCCAGCGGTTGGGCAGGCCGCGCAGTGCGCTGCGGGTGGGCAGGGTGAGGCGTGCCGTGGGCGGGGTGACGATCTGCAGGGCGCGGTCGGTGGCGGTGGTGGTGCGCAGGGTGTCGGAGAGCCAGCTGGTCATGGCGACCAGAGGGCGGTCCTGGATGACCACGGCCGTCGAGTCGGTGAGGAGGTCCACGGCGGGGGCGCCGGTGGCAGGAGCCGGGATCGCGGAGATGTCGGTGGTGAGGGGGACGACGTCGGTGGTGGCGGCCTCCGGTGGCCAGACCGTGCCACCCAGCACGGTGGCCAGCCGTCCGGCGAAGGAGCCGGCGAGGCGTCCGGCATCGGCGACGGCGGTGGAGGCGCGGGCCTCGGTCCACCACATCGGCTGGTCCCCGACCGGGTGCTGCAGCAGACGGGCTGCTTCGCCGGGCACCTGGATGAGGATGGGCGACTCGACGGAGACCAGAGGTCGGCCGTCGGGGGCGCACAGCTGGACGACGGCGCCGTCCGCCAGGGTGTTCACACCGAGGTCGGGGCCGCCGGCGTACAGGCCCGCCAGGAGGGCGGGGAGGTCCGGCACGGTGGCGGTGAGAGCGATGACGTCCTTGGTCACGGGCTTGCTTCACCTGCTTCACCTGCGAGGGCGGTCTGGATCAGCTGGTACGAGCGGGCGCGGCTGATGATTGTGTCGACCAGGGTGACCCGGTTGAGCACCGTACGGCTGTTGGTCACTCTGCCGGACACCCTCCCTGCACTGCCACGGTGGCCTGTGCCACCGCCCTTCGCCTTCCTGCTGTCATGACTTTTCGCCTGTTGGGCCGGCTATGTGTTCTCTTCCGTGACCTTTTCAATGAATGCGATCGCTTCCGCTTCACTGATCTCCACGTGGTCGACCTCGTTGTGCCCCAGCTCGTAGAGCCGCAGGTACTCGGTTGGTTCCCAGCGCAGGTTCCTGGTGAATGCCTCGTCATGCGCTACGCCGTTCACGATGCGGCGTCTGACGATGCCCTGAGGATTGCTGCGCGAGTAGCCCTCGCTGAACTTGGCGTAGTAAGTAATGCCACCGCAGCGCGGGCCGAGAACACGTACGTTCGCTCCACGGCTGTTCAGCCACCGCTCGAGTTCCAGTCCGTCGATCTCACGCCGTACGCCTGCCTGGTCGATGGCCGCAGGGCCGAAGAGCGTGCCAGAGAGCCCGCGCACGACTGTGTGCTCGTCGAGTACCGCCTTCAAGGACGTCTCACGCACTGACGCGTTGGTGAGATCGGCGCTCGCCAGCTTGACGTCGATCAAGGATGCGCCATCGAGCTTGGCTCGTCGAAAGCGAGCTGATCGGGCGTCGACTGCCCAGAGGCTGGTACTTCCCAGGTCTGCATCGTCCAAAGTGGCACCGCGCAGGGAAGCCTCATCGAGCTCAGCCTTGACCAGCGACGCGCTGGAGAGGTCGGCCTCATCGAGCACCGCGCCTTCCAGATGTGCCCGATAGAGGTCGGTGCCAACGAGTTTGGCGCTTCGGAGGACGGTCTGTGTCAGGAGCGCCATGGCCAGGTCCGCACCTGACAGGTCGGCCTGGGACAGGTCGAGTGACGAAGCGTCCAGAAGCGAGTCAGCCTGCTCCGCCCACTCCCGGAGAGCGGCAGCAGCTTCCTCGTCAGGCGGCATCATCCGGACGACTCGGTTCACGTCACGGATACCAGACAACTCGATCACTCCACCCGTGCTGCTCGACGATCGACTTGACGTCGTCGATCGCCGCTTGGTTGGCATTGCGCATGTCGAGGATAACTATGCGCCGCTTGGTGGCAATCTGGTCCTCCAGCTTGCGCACCCACCCCTGGTTGTTCGACGGGTTGTAGGCTCCCTTGAACGGCAGTGTCTTGTCGCGGACATTGTTGAGTGGGGGCCAGTCCGAGTGCACTCCCTTGATGTCGTAGAACTCTCCGGTGCTCGGCGAATAGAGATCTCCCTGATTGGCGCCAGGGGGTCGCTGAATGTCGGTGGGGACTTTTCCGTTTTCGCGTAGGTCGAGCGCGACGCGGGCTTCGTCCATTTCCGACGGCTTCACTTTACCCTTGTGATCAGGGTCCTGCTTCAGCTGGTCGAAGTCATCGCTGTACCGCTGCGCGAGATCATTCAGGTGCGCATCGTGAGCTGTGCGCTGCTCCGGGGTGAGTTCCGGAGGCGGCCCGTTCCCGTGCACAGACTCATCGCTGTGCCGCCCTAGGCCGACGTCGGGCGCGTCGGTGGATCCCGTGCCGCGCAGATCATGGTCAAGCCGAATCGAGTCCGCTCCGTGGGGGACCGGAACCCTGTCGAACAGATCGTTCTGCGCGGCCTGAACAGCGGCGAGTTCATCGCTGGAGAGGCCAGGGAGCCGCCCCTTCTCGTAGAGGGCGTGGGTGTCCATCTTGGCGACGAAGCTCTCAGGGGTGTGGAACTGCACCTCGAAGATCTGACCAGTCGAAGGGTCCCGCCACGTTGAATTGATGCCCTTGTATCCCGAAGACTCCCAGGTGTTCTTGAACGTGACATTCTCGAACCCGCGGGCACGTAGATCGTCGACCGCCTGCTGCACGCCGTGTGAGTAGTCCCTGGGGGGAATCTCAACTGTGTATCGAAGGGAATCTCTGATGTTGGCCAGAGCCCGCTCCGGCGTCAGTCGGGCGTCTTCGAGCAAGGCTGTGGCGACCTTGCGCTTGAGAGAATCCTCGCCCTTCAGGCGGTATTCGAGACCGTTGAGCTTCCCGTGCTCGACATGACCGGCAGCCGCTTGAACAGCCTCCGTGATGTGTGGCTCGGTCGCCAAGGCCCGGTCCATGAACTGGTCGGTGGCGGCATTCTCCTCCGGACTGAGTCTCAGTCCCTTGGGCCCTTCCCATGAACCGTCCGGGAGGTTGCCTCCAGGCTCCATGGGGCCGTCGGGCAGATGCGAACCTCCGCCGACCGGCGGGCCTCCAGAGTCACTGCCACCACCGCCCGGCACGGAAGAGTCCGAGTGCGCGGTGCCTGTCCCGTCAGGGATATCGCGGCTGTGCCCCAGAGAGGTCTCACTAGCGACTGCGGCCCCGTGGCTTGACTGTGGCGACGCGCTGTCGCCGATGTGAGCCGTGGCCTCAGGAGTACGGGACCCTGCACTAACACCTGCGAGTTCCCTCTGCGAGGGTGTCCCGTGCTGAGCGGCGCGTACGTCGGCGGGCGACTCCTGGCGCGGAGTGTCGCTGATGGCGTTGCCGTCGCGGTCGAGGGGGATGAATTCGCCGTCCTCGATGCGGACCTTGGAGCCATCGGAGAGTTCCAGCACGCTGTGCGGGGCACGCAGGTCCGGGATGCCGTTCACGCCGCGCAGGTTCTCCGCTACCTGGGCGATCCTTGGTAGCGCATGCCCCGTCACCTTGGCCGCAGCACCAATCGGGTCGATGGCGTCGCCGACCTTCGCGACCGTGGTGGCGACCTTCGCAGCGGCACCCGCCTTGCCCGCGGAGGCGACCTTGAGTGGGCCGGCGCCCAGGGTGAGGCCGTTGAAGACGACGGTGGCGGCGGCGCGGGCCGGATTTTCCTTCCACATGTCCCAGGCGACGAGGGACTTGGCAAACTCCTTGGCGTTCCCCTTGCTGTCCTGGGCGAAGTCGGACGCGAAGACCCCGGTGGGCTTCTGGCCGCCGGACTCCATGAGATAGGTCTCGGCCCCGACCACCACCCGGACCAGGCCTTCCCAGGACTGCTTGGCCTTGTCCGAGCCGTGGGCGCCGAACAGCGTCGCGAGACCGTCGATGGTGCCCCAGACGTTGTCGACGATCAGCCCGTCCCAGAAGAAACTCTTGGCGTAGTAGCCGAGGTCGTCCGGGTCCCACCAGTCGTGGGACTGGGCGACCGGTGTCCCCCAGGGGAGTTCCTTGGCCTGGTCCAGCACCTCGGCACTGTGCCCATAGAGTTCCGCGTCGAGCGGCTTGAACTGCTTGGCGCCGGTGTTCATGACGTACTGGGTGCCGCCGACCAGGGCCGTGATCTTGTTGTTGCATGCGATCTCAGCGGCCGTGAACGCAGCCTGGGCGGCCGCCACTTCATGCATCAGGGTTTGGTGCTCTTGGACCTTGTCCGCGGCATCGGTCCAGGACTCGTCGAACTCCCCGCCGGCCGTCCTGAGCCCCGCCACGAACGCGGTCGCCTGGTTCTGCAGGTGCTCCAACCGCTTGGCGATCGGCGCGACTTCGGCCGCGTAGGTGCGCAGGGCGTTGGCCACCGCGGCGACCTTGTCCGCGAATCTGTCGGCCGCCTCGCGTGCCGGTGCGGTGGACGCGAAGAGGTCCTCCGCCTCCGGGGCCTGGTAGAAGGCCGACAGCCCCTGGAACTGCCGGTGGGCTTCCCCGCCGGCCTGGCGGATGCCGTCCGCCTGGACCCGCAGGGCATCGGTGTGCTGCTCCAACTGGCCGAGATCGCCGGTGAACAGCGGGATCGAGTCCGGCTTGATCACAGGCGGCCCGCCTTCCAGCCGTCCGGCATATCGGGCCGGACCAGTCCGGCCGCCCGCTGCTGCGCCTCGGCCGCCATCTCCAGGTCGCCTTGCTGGTACGCGACGGTGGCCTGCACCGCGGCAGTGACGGACTTGCCGATACGTGTACCGATGAACTGCAGTTCATCGGTCGTGCCCTCGATGAACTCCGCGAGCGCGGCGGCCACCAGCCCGGCCTGCCCCTTGTGCTCCCCGCTCGCCCCACCCGGGGCAAGCGTCCCTGCAGAGGTGGCCGCGCCTTCCAGATCACCCGAGTACGCCTGGACGATGTCATCCAGGACCTTCATGACGTCTCCGACAGTCGAGAGCACACCTCCGACCCCGGACGGAGATATGTCCCACCCCGGCATGCGTCTGGCCCCGTTTCTCTCCCCGTAACTGCGATTCCGCTGCCGTCCGCTACGCCGCGTACTTCATCAACCCATCCCCGTATGCGTCGAATGTGACGTGCAGTTCGTCGAACATCCTCTCGCATCACGAGTTGCAGGCGCAACGCGGAAGGGGGGCGAAGTGGCGTGAACCAGTTCATCGACGGCCGTGGAAACACCGACGACTCGCCCCCACTGCGCGGCGTTACCGAGGCTGAGTTCCCCATGATCGTGCGTACTGAGGAACTCGGCCCCGTGTGCGGTGTCCGTCGATGGCTACCAGATCGCCTCCACCCACTCCGGGTGGTCGATGAACGGGTTGCGGTTGCCCTGGTACGAGTTGTAGATGACGTCGTTGCGGCGTTCCTCGAAGGTGCTCGGGGGGTCCTGTTCGTGCCACTGCTTCAGGACGGAGAGGCGGCCGTGGTAAGGGACGCTGCCGTTGGAGACCGAGTCGTTGGGCTCCAGGTCGGGCCAGCTGTCGTCGCCCTCGTAGCGGACGGCCATGTAGAGGATCATGCGGGCCACGTCGCCCTTGACGGCGTCACGCGGCTCGAAGGAGTTGGAGTCGGTGAGGCTGCCGCCGCTGTTGGTGAAGCCGCTGCCGCCGTTGTCGAAGTCCTTGTTGCCGCGGACGGAGTTGACCTGGACGTCCTCGGGGCGCAGGTGGTGCAGGTCGGTGCCGGGGCCGGCGGACGTGCCGAAGTCGCCGTGCGACTGGGCCCAGACGTGCTCGCGGTTCCAGTTGCCGGTGTTGCCGCCGTTGAGGGACTTGCTGCGGGAGATGCCCGAGTACAGCAGGATCACGTTGTTGCTGTTGTTGGGGTCCTGGTCGGTGACCTTCAGCGCGTTCCAGACGGCGGAGTAGGAGAGCTTCGTCTGGTTGCCGATGATCGTGTGCAGCGAGGACTTGAGGCTGGTACCCGTCTTGCCGATCGCGTTCTTGTAGTACGTCGAGTCGTACGCGGTCGTCGTGGCCGCCGCCGGGGTCGCGGTCAGCGTCGGTGTGATGAGGCCGACCAGGACGGCGGCCGTCGTCAGCGCCACTGACTTCCAGCGGCGGCGTATGCGTCTCGCCAGCATGTGGGGTGTCCCATCTACGCGGGTTGAATGGAGGCGGCAAATGGGAGAGTGGCATGGACATGTAGTGGTGTCGAGGGCTTGTACGTGTCCATTGGGTGTCGGGAAACGGCAAATCGGATTTTGGTTACGCGAGTTGAGGTGCCGAGGCGTCTCCGACCCGAAAGCCGGGGCCGTGCAGGGCCCGTCGCGGCGTCGCCCGCCCGGTGCGAAGGCCCACCGCCGCACGCGTACGGTGGACGTATGGCCTCCCTTACAGGAGGGAAAGGCGCGATGCCCGAGCACAAGGTCGGCACACAGGAAGAGTTCGACGCGGCCCGAGCCGAGCTGCTCGTGGAGGAGAAGGAGCTCACCCGTCGGAACGACGAGCTCGCACGGAAGCGGCGGGAGCTTCCCTGGGTGCCCGTCGAGAAGGACTACCGCTTCGAGACCGAGGACGGGGCGAAGTCACTCGCGGACCTCTTCGACGGGCGCTCGCAGCTGCTCGTCTACCACTTCATGTTCGGCCCGCCCTACGACGCCGGATGCACGGTCTGCTCCTCGATCGCGGACACCCTCGACCCCAACGTCGTCCACCTCAAGGCCCGCGACGTGACGCTGATCTGCTCCTCACGGGCGCCACTCGACAAGCTCCTGGCATACCGGGCGCGCATGGGCTGGAGCTTCGACTGGGTCTCCGCGGGCGGCAGCGACTTCCACCGCGACCTCGGCTTCCAGTACGCCGAGGAGGACCTGAGGCCGTTCCTGGAAGGCAACATCCCACCGACGGTGCGCCAGATGGCCGAGCTGTCCGGCACGGACGTACGCGGATACGTCACCGAGGGTCCCGGGCTGAGCGCCTACCTGCTCTCGCACGGCACGGTCTATCGGACGTACCTCACCACCGCGCGTGGCCTCGAACCGGTCATGGCCTACTACGGCCTCCTGGACCGGGCGCCGATGGGCCGCCACGAGGAGGGTGAGCAGATGTTCTGGCTGCGCCGCCACGACGAGTACGGGGCCAAGACAGCCGCCACCCCGCAGACCCGGAGTACGAGTGGCGATCGAGCGGGTCCCGGCGGGCCTGAGCCGCGGAGCGGGCGCTCCGGTCCCCAGTCGCAGTGAAAAGGGGGCGGGGTGACAATGGGGAGGCGGGCCTCCCTCGATTCGGCCCCGGTCCCCGGCGGGGAGATCGCGCTCGTGGCGCGGCCAGGGACGTCAGTGTCGGACGGTGTCGGCGGCTGAGGTCTGTCCGGGGCTGCGGGCGTGCAGCCCGCCACTTCACGACTCCTCCCGGTTAGGAAGACTCATGAACCGGCCCACACGCCTCCTCACCCTCGGCGCCCTCGTGGCCGCCCCGCTCGTATCTGCCCCGACCGCCCTCGCGGCGGTCCCCCAGTCCCCGCCGGCCGCCGTCCCGGCCGCGACCTGTTCAGTCTCGGGCGTCCTCGAGAACGGGAAGGTGCACCTGTCCGGCGGCGGCTTCACCCCGGGCCCGGCCTATGTGTTCGGGTCGGCCGGCTTCGGCGGGACGGTCGAGATCGCCCAGAACGGAGGCTTCCAGATCATGAACGTGCCGCCCGCTCAGTACACCGTCCGGCAGGGCGGCGAACTGACCCAGTGCAGCGGCTTCAGCGGCTAGTACTGCAACGGAGCGGTCGTCGGCGATCCTCGTCCTGCGCGGGCCTTGGACCGGGGCCGCCGGGCGGTCGGAAAGACCGTCGCGCAACACCCCGTCCCGCGCTTCGGTTTCGTCCCCACGCCGACGAGCAGAACTCCGACCCTGACAGATCAAGCAACGTTGCTTGATGCGGTACCAGTACAACCTTTCCCTCGAACTCGTGAGTCAAGAGGGCATGACTCACGGGATATCACGCGACAAGTCAAGAGCCACTTCCGGACGCGCCAGAGCGCTCGTCGCGGCAGGAGTGGGCGCCGGCGTGCTCATATCCGGCGTCGCCGCCGCCTCGCCCGCCGCCGCCGCGCCCGCGCCCGCCGTCAGCTGCACGTCCGCGAAGGCGGGCCTCGCCGCCAAGCTGAAGACGGACATCACCGCCGCCCTCGCCAACCGCAAGGGCACCGTCGCCGTCGGCCTCTACGACCGCTCGACCAACACCACCTGCACCTTGCGCGCCTCCACCGCCTACGACTCGGCCAGCGTCGTCAAGGTCACCGTCCTCGCCGCGCTGCTGTGGGACGCGAAGAAGCAGAATCGATACCTCACAAGCCGCGAGGCCACCCTCGCCAAGGCCATGATCACCAAGTCGGACAACGCGTCGACCTCCACCCTGTGGAAGCAGCTGGGCCTGACGAAGATCAAGGGCTTCCTGTCCGCCGCCGGCATGACGCAGACCAAGCCCGGCGCGAACGGCTACTGGGGCCTGACCCAGATCACCGTCACCGACGAGCAGAAGCTGCTCAAGCTCATCACCGCCAAGAACGCGGTGCTCAGCGACAACTCGCGCGCCTACATCCTGAAGCTGATGGGCCAGGTGGTCTCCTCGCAGCGCTGGGGCACGCCGTACGGGGTGCCGTCCGGGGTCTCCGTCGCCGTCAAGAACGGCTGGCTGCAGCGGGCCACCAACGGCTGGCGGGTGCACAGCGTCGGCGCCTTCAAGGGCCGTGGCCACGACTACGTGATCACCGTGCTCACCCACGGCAACAGCACCATGAACTACGGCATCGCGACCATCCAGGGCGTGGCCAAGGTGGTCCACAAGGACCTCGCCGCGTCCTGACGACGCTTCACGCGGCGGTCCCCCGCCCGTCACCGGCCCGCCCTACGGTGACGCCCATGCGCCTGAGATCCGTACGCACCGTACGCACCGCACTCGCCACTGTCACCGCCGGCCTGGCGGCGGCCACCTGTCTGACCGCCGCCGGGCCCGCCCAGGCCGGGACCAACGCCCCGAGCCACGCCTGCTCGCCCTCCGTGTCCATCGACCGCTTCTCCGACGCGCTCGACAAGACGACGTACGAGGGCACCTACGTCGGCAACTTCTCCGCGCTCGCCGTCGACCGGAAGGGCACGCTCGCCGCGCTGTCCGACCGCTCCTCGCTGCTCACGCTGAACCCCTGGACGCTCCAGCCCGAGCACGTCGTCCAGCTCGCCGACGAGAACGGCACCGCCCTCGACTCCGAGGGCCTGGTCGTGGACCGGGACGGCACCTACCTCGTCTCCTCCGAGACCGAGCCCTCCATACGCCGCTACGGCCGCGACGGCAAGATCCTCGACCGGCTCCCCGTCCCGGACGCCCTGCGCGTAGCCCCGGCCGGCCGCGCGGTCGGCAACGGCACCTTCGAGGGCCTCACCCTCCTCCCCGGCGGCCGCACCCTGCTCGCCTCCATGGAGTACGCCCTCTCCGGCGACAGCGCGGGCATCGTCCGCTTCCAGACCTGGCAGCGACACGGCAAGGGCGGCTTCCGCCTCGGCGCCCAGTACGCCTACCGCGCCGACACCGGCCTCGGCGTCCCCGAGGTCACCGCGCTCCCCGACGGCCGCCTCCTCGTCCTGGAGCGCGGCTTCACCGCCGGCGTCGGCAACACGGTCCGCCTCTACCTGGCCGACCCGCGCCGCGCCACCAACACGGCCGACATCGAGGCGCTGACCGGCCAGGACGACGTACGCCTGATCAAGAAGACCCTGCTCGCGGACCTGGTGAACTGCCCGTCACTGGGAGCGACGGCCAAGCAGCCCCAGCCGAACCCGCTCCTCGACAACATCGAGGCGATGACGATCACCGGCTGGACCAAGGGCCGCTTCAGGGTCCTCCTGGCCAGCGACGACAACCAGAACCCAGCACAGACGACCCGCTTTTACTCGATGCAGGTCAGGACAACCCCCTAAGGGGCGCGGGGAACTGCGCGACCAGCCCCCACGGCGCCGCACTCGAACAACAACGCACCCCCCACGGCGGGATGAAATCCGCTCCGTTCCGCGTTGGTGCCTTCCGGAAGATCAGGCCAAACGGAAGGCACCGGCGTGGAACCGCAACGGGGATGGGCACGACGACTGGCCGGATACGCCTGGCGGCATCCGACGGACGTCGTACTCGCCCTCGGCTCCTCCCTCGCCGGCATGGCCGTCATGGCCCTCGTCCCCCTGATCACCAAGGTGATCATCGACGACGTCATCGGCGACAAGACCCGCGCCATGGCCCCCTGGGCCACCCTCCTCATCGCCGCCGCCCTCCTCGTCTACGCCCTCACCTACATCCGCCGCTTCTACGGCGGCCGCCTCGCCCTCGACGTCCAGCACGACCTGCGGACGGAGATGTACGGGACGATCACCCGACTCGACGGGCGGCGGCAGGACGAGCTGTCCACCGGCCAGGTCATCGGCCGCGCCACCAGCGACCTCCAGCTGATCCAGGGCCTGCTCTTCATGCTCCCGATGACCATCGGGAACTTCCTCCTCTTCCTGATCTCCCTGGTGATCATGGCGTGGCTGTCGCTGCCGCTCACCCTGGTCGCCCTGGCCGTCGCCCCCGCCCTGTGGTTCATCGCCAAGCGCAGCCGCGCCAAGCTCCACCCCGCCACCTGGTACGCCCAGGCCCAGGCCGCCGCCGTCGCGGGCGTCGTCGACGGCGCCGTCAGCGGCGTACGCGTGGTGAAGGGCTTCGGGCAGGAGGAGCAGGAGACCGGCAAGCTCCGGGAGGTCGGCAGAAAGCTCTTCGCGGGCCGCCTGCGCACCATCCGGCTGAACTCGAAGTACACCCCGGCCCTTCAGGCCGTCCCCGCCCTCGGCCAGGTCGCGATGCTCGCGCTCGGCGGCTGGCTGGCCGTCCGCGGCCACATCACGCTCGGCACGTTCGTCGCCTTCTCCACCTACCTGGCCCAGCTCGTCGGCCCGGTCCGCATGCTCGCCATGGTCCTCACCGTCGGCCAGCAGGCCCGCGCCGGCACCGAGCGCGTCCTGGAGCTGATCGACACCGAGCCCTCGATGCGGGACGGGCGCAAGGACCTCCCGGCCGACGCGCCGGCCACCGTCGAGTTCGACGACGTCTCCTTCGGATACGACGACAGCAAGCCCGTTCTGAAGGGCCTCACCTTCGAGATCCGCCCCGGCGAGACCCTCGCCGTCGTCGGCTCCTCCGGCTCCGGAAAGTCGACGGTCTCCCTGCTCCTGCCGCGTTTCTACGACGTCACGCACGGCGCCGTCCTCGTCGGCGGCCACGACGTCCGCGAACTCACCCTCGACTCGCTGAGAGCCGCGATCGGCCTGGTCCCCGAGGACTCGTTCCTCTTCTCGGACACGGTCCGCAACAACATCGCCTACGGCCGCCCGGACGCCACCGACGAACAGATCGAGGCCGCCGCCCGGGCCTCGCAGGCCGACCGCTTCATCCGGGAACTCCCCGACGGCTACGACACCACCGTCGGCGAGCACGGCCTCACCCTCTCCGGCGGCCAGCGCCAGCGCATCGCCCTCGCCCGCGCCCTGCTCACCGACCCGCGCCTGCTCGTCCTCGACGACGCCACCTCCGCCGTGGACGCCCGCGTCGAGCACGAGATCCACGAGGCGCTCAAGCAGGTCATGCTGGGCCGCACCACGCTGCTCATCGCCCACCGGCGCTCCACCCTCAACCTCGCCGACCGCATCGCCGTCCTGGACGCCGGCCGGCTCGCCGACATCGGCACCCACGAGGAGCTCCAGAAACGCTCCGCCCTCTACCGCCGCCTGCTCACCGACCCCGACGAGCTCGGTGCCGTCTCCCCGGGCCACGCCCCGCCGGCCGCGCCCCAGGAGGACACCTCCGTCCGCGACGAACTGGACGCCGAGTTCGACGCCGAACGCGGGGTCACGCCCCGCCTGTGGACCGGTGACCGCGAGCCCAAGGACACCGCCCTCGCCGGCACCCCGGCCACCCCGGAACTGCTCGCCCAGGTCGACGCCCTGCCCCCGGCCACCGGCACCCCCGGCGTCGACGAGGCCCGTGCCGTCCAGGCGGAGGAGTCGTACGGGCTGAAGCGGCTGCTGCGAGGCTTCGGCCTGCCCCTGCTGATCAGCCTCGGCCTCGTCGCCGTCGACGCCGGCATGGGACTGCTGCTGCCCGTGCTGATCCGGCACGGCATCGACAGCGGTGTCACCCAGATGGCCATCGGCGCCGTCTGGGCCGCCTCGCTGCTCGCCCTGCTCGCCGTCCTCGCCCAGTGGGTGGCGCAGATCGGCGAGACCCGGATGACCGGCCGTACCGGTGAACGTGTGCTGTACGCCCTGCGGTTGAAGATCTTCGCCCAGCTCCAGCGGCTCGGACTCGACTACTACGAGCGGGAGTTGACGGGCCGGATCATGACCCGGATGACGACCGACGTGGACGCGCTGTCGACGTTCCTTCAGACGGGCCTGGTCACCGCCTTCGTCTCCGTCGTCACCTTCTTCGGCATCATGGTCGCCCTGCTGGTGATCGACGTCCAGCTCGCCCTCGTCGTGTTCGCCACGCTGCCACCGCTGATCATCGCCACGTACTTCTTCCGCAAGGCCAGCGTGAAGGCGTACGAACTCGCCCGTGAGCGGGTCTCCACGGTCAACGCCGACCTTCAGGAGACGGTGTCCGGGCTGCGGATCGTGCAGGCGTTCCGGCGCGAGCGGGACGGCGGGCGGCGGTTCGCGGAGCGCAGCGACAGCTACCGGCAGGCCCGTGTCCACGGCCAGTGGCTGATCTCCGTCTACTTCCCCTTCGTGCAGTTCCTGTCGTCCGCCGCCGCCGCGGCCGTGCTCGTCGCGGGCGCCGGGCGGGTGGAGGCGGCCACGCTCACCGCCGGCGCGCTGGTCGCGTACCTCCTCTACATCGACCTCTTCTTCGCCCCCGTCCAGCAGCTCTCCCAGGTCTTCGACGGCTACCAGCAGGCGTCCGTCTCGCTCGGCCGGATCCAGGAACTGCTCCAGGAACCGACGTCGACGAAGTCCGCCGACGAACCCCGCGAAGTCCTCTCCCTGCGCGGCGAGATCGCCTTCGAGGACGTGCACTTCTCCTACGGCGACGACGAGGAGGCCCTCAGCGGCATCGACCTCACCGTCCCCGCCGGGCAGACCGTCGCCTTCGTCGGCGAGACCGGCGCGGGCAAGTCGACGCTGGTGAAGCTGGTGGCGCGGTTCTACGACCCGACCGGCGGCCGGGTCACCGTCGACGGCGCCGATCTGCGCGACCTCGACATCACCTCGTACCGGCACCGCCTGGGCGTGGTACCGCAGGAGGCGTATCTCTTCCCGGGCACCGTCCGCGACGCCATCGCCTACGGCCGGCCGGACGCCACCGACGCCGAGGTGGAGGCGGCGGCCCGCGCGGTTGGCGCGCACGAGATGATCGCGACGCTGGACGGCGGCTACCTCCACGAGGTCGCCGAACG
Source organism: Streptomyces spinoverrucosus (assembly GCF_015712165.1). NCBI lineage: Bacteria > Bacillati > Actinomycetota > Actinomycetes > Kitasatosporales > Streptomycetaceae > Streptomyces > Streptomyces spinoverrucosus. The sequence goes on from NZ_JADPZX010000001.1 coordinate 5,559,649, forward strand.
CGGCCGCAACCTCTCCGCCGGGCAACGGCAGCTGATCGCGCTGGCCCGCGCCGAACTCGTCGACCCGGACGTCCTGCTCCTCGACGAGGCGACGGCGGCCCTGGACCTGGCCACCGAGGCACAGGTCAACCAGGCCACGGACCGCCTGACCGGCCGCCGTACCACCCTCGTGGTGGCCCACCGGCTGACCACGGCCGCCCGCGCGGACCGGGTGATCGTCATGGATCAGGGCCGGGTCGCCGAGGACGGCACGCACGAGGAGCTGCTGGCGCGGGGCGGGCGGTACGCGCGGCTGTGGCGGACGTTCATCGGCGCGCCGGAGCCGGAGAAGACCGTAGGCGTCTGAGCCCCCCCGACCGTAGGTGGCCGAGCCCGTGCAACCATCGGGCGTACGCCCTGCGTCCGTACATCCGTACGTCGATCCGAGGGGTGCGGAGGGGGACGACTGTGGACACCGGTGCGATACGACGTCGGATGGCGCTCGGCGTGGCCGTGCTGACCGCGTCCGGGTTGCTGGCGCTCGCCGCGCCGGCGGACGCGCACGCGGCGGCCTCCAACTGCGCCGGACGCAAGGTCAGGACGCTGCCGTTCTCCACCGGCGTCGTGAAGGTCTACAAGCGCGGCGGTTACGTCTGCGCCGTCACCTTCGCGAAGAACCCCGGCACCAAGCGGTCGATGTCGGTCAGCGTGCAGGCGCGCGGCAACCGTCCGGTCGTCGACAAGGGCAGGTACGCGCACCGGGCGGGCCCGGTGACCGTGCACGCCGGGCAGCGGTGCGTGTGGGTGAAGGGCTCGGTGGGGCGGGGGTCGGTGAGCTCGGGCTGGATCCTGTGCTGACAGCCGAGCCGACCTGCTGATTCGTCAAGCACCCTGGTGGACAGGTGTGTTGCTCCGATAGCTTCCGGCGCACATCTGTTCTCACAGGGAGGGTGCATGCGCAAGGCGCTCAGATGGCTGCTCGCGCTCACCGTGTTCATAGGCACGCTGAGCACGGCGGGGGCGGCCACCGCCGCCCAGCCGGAGGCCACCGACATCAAGGATCGGCTGCTTTCCATACCGGGCATGAGCCTGATCGAGGAGAAGCCGTACCCCGGGTACCGCTTCTTCGTCCTCAACTACACACAGCCGGTCGACCACCGCAGGCCCGCCAAGGGCACGTTCCAGCAGCGGATCACGGTGCTGCACAAGGACGTCTCGCGGCCGACGGTCTTCTTCACGAGCGGCTACGGCCTCTCCACGACACCCCGCCGCAGCGAGCCGACCCAGATCGTGGACGGCAACCAGGTCTCCATGGAGTACCGCTTCTTCACGCCGTCCCGGCCCAGCCCGGCCGACTGGACCAAGCTGGACATCCGCCAGGCCGCCGACGACCAGCACCGCATCTTCGAGGCGCTGAAGCCGGTCTACTCCAAGAAGTGGCTTTCCACCGGCGGTTCGAAGGGCGGCATGACCGCCACGTACTACGAGCGTTTCCACCCCCGTGACATGGACGGCGTCGTCGCGTACGTCGCCCCCAACGACGTCGTGAACGACAAGGACGCGGCGTACGACCGCTTCTTCGCCGGCGTCGGCACCAAGGAGTGCCGGGACCGGCTGAACGGCGTGCAGCGCGAGGCGCTGGTGCGCCGGGAGCCGCTGGAGCAGCGGTACGAGGCGTACGCGGCCGAGAACGGCTACACCTTCGACACCGTCGGCAGCCTCGACAAGGCGTACGAGGCGACCGTCCTCGACTACGTGTGGGGCTTCTGGCAGTACAGCCTGCTGTCCGACTGCGACACCATCCCGGCGGACGCGAAGAACGCGACCGACGAGGAGATCTGGAACTCCATCGACACGGTCGCCGGGTTCTCCTTCTACACCGACCAGGGCCTGGCGCCGTACACGCCGTACTACTACCAGGCCGGTACACAGCTGGGCGCGCCGACGATCGTCTTCCCGCACATCGAGAAGAAGTACATCCGGTACGGCTATCTGCCGCCGCGCAACTTCGTGCCGCGGTCGATCCCGATGAAGTTCGAGCAGGGCGCGATGAAGGACGTCGACAGCTGGGTGCGCCACAACGCGCGGCAGATGCTGTTCGTCTACGGCGAGAACGACCCCTGGGGCGCCGAGCCGTTCCGCCTCGGCAAGGGCGCGCGCGACTCGTACGTCTTCACCGCCCCCGGCGCCAACCACGGCGCCAACGTGGCAGGGCTCCAGGAGAAGCAGAAGGCGTTGGCCACGGCCAAGATCCTGAAGTGGGCGGGCGTCGCGTCCGCCACCGTCGAGGCCGACCCGGCCGCGGCCAAGCCGCTGGCCAAGTACGACTTCCGGCTCGACAAGCGGGGCACGGAGCGCACCCTGCGCCCGTAACGCCGCCGCTGCGCCCGTCCGTCGGTCACACCGGGCGGGCGCAGCCCACCGGACGGGCGCCGCCCAGCTGGACGTACAGGGCGGTGGCCGCCGGGCAGTCGGTGCGCGCGGTGACCGCGTCCGTCACCTGGTACTGCGGCCGCTCCCGGCCCCCGCCGTCGCACGCCGTTTCCCGCACCTTTCCGCCCCCGGCGTCGTACACACAGTCCCCGACGATCGTGCGTGGACCGCCGCCACCGCCCGGGTCGCCGGGGTGCGGCGGCTGGAGTGCGCGCATGCAGGCGTAGCCCTGGGGGACGGCCCCGTCGCCGTCCTCGTCGTGGGAGGGGCGCTGTTCGCTGATGTGCAGCACGAAGTCGGTGGTCGCCGGGCACGGCGGACCGTCGCCCACCCGGCCGTCGTGGCGCGCCACGACCCGCGCGGCAGCGCGCTCGCCGGAGCAGGGCACCTCGGTGAAGCTGGTCGTACCGAACGAACTGCACTCGTCGACCGCCAGGAACACCGCCCCGAACCCCGAGGCCCTGGTCGGCACCGGTGACGGGCCGTCCTGCATCACATGTTGCTGACAGCCCACCAGCCACAGTGCCGCCAGCAGCGCCCCCGCACACCTTCTCCCACGCATGGTCATTCCCCCCAACCCGCGTCCAGCGTGACCCGCCACAGCGGGCACACGCCAGACACGCAGCGCGCTTTGCGCCTGTTTGGGGGTGGTACGCCGGGAGCGTGGCGTACCGCACCCTACGTCCGATCGTTGGCTAGTACGACAACCCGTGCCCGACCGGATACAGCACCCGCGCCGGATCGTCCGCCCGCTGCACCGGCACCGGCAGCTTGCCGCGCGGCCGTACCTTCCCGGCGATGACCCGGGCCGCCGCCCGCAGCTCCACGTCCGTCCAGGAGTAGGACGCCAGGTAGCCGCGTACGCCCGGCAGATGAGCGACGTCGTACGGATTGCGGACGGCCACCGCGACCACCGGCTTCCCGGTCGCCAGCAACCGTTCGACCAGCGTCTTCTGCGAGCCGGCAGCCGTGACGTTGTACGTCCCCACGACCACCGCGTCCGCGTCCTGGGCCGCCGCGACGGCCCGCTCGATGGTCGCCGCGGAGGGTGCCGTACCGGTGGACAACGCGGTCGCCGTGAATCCGAGTTCGCTCAGCGCGGTCGCGAGGACGCCGGTGGGCGGCCCCGTCGTGCCGGACGGCGAGGCCGGGTCGGCGCCCACGACCAGCAGCTTGGGGTGCTCGCGCCGGGACAGCGGCAGCAGTCCGCCCTCGTTGACCAGGAGGGTCGTCGTCCGCTCGGCGATCCGGTCGGCCGCCGCGAGGTGCGCCTTGGTGCCGACCGCGCGGTCGACGCCCCGCGCGCTGACGTACGGCTCGTCGAACAGCCCCAGCTTCGCCTTGAGCCGCAGCACCCGCAGGATGGACTCGTCGAGCCGTTCCTCGGTGAGCTCGCCGTCCTGTACGGCCTTCAGGACCGCGTTCCAGGCGACGTCCAGCTTGGGCGGGTTCAGGAGCTGGTCCACGCCCGCCTTCAGCGCCAGCACCGGCACCCGGTCGTCGCCGTACTTGGTGCGCACGCCCTCCATGCCGAGGGAGTCCGTCACCACGACCCCGTCGTAGCCCAGCTCCTCGCGCAGGATGCCGGTGAGGATCGGGCGGGACAGGGTGGCCGGGTCGCCCGAGGGGTCCAGCGCCGGGACCATGATGTGCGCGGTCATGATCGAGTCGATGCCGGCCCTGATCGCCGCCCGGAACGGGGGAGCGTCGAGCGTGCCCCACTGCTCCCGGGTGTGCTCGATGACCGGGAAGCCGTAGTGGCTGTCGACCTCGGTGTCGCCGTGGCCCGGGAAGTGCTTGGCGGTCGCGGCGACCTTCGAGCGCTGGTACCCGTCGACCTCCGCCGCGACCAGCCCGGCCGCCGCGTCCGGGTCCGCGCCGAAGGAGCGTACGCCGATGACGGGGTTGGCCGGGTTGACGTTGACGTCGGCGACGGGGGAGTAGTCCTGCCGGATGCCCATCGCGCGCAGCTCCTCGCCCGCGATCCGGCCGAGGGTGCGGGCGTCGGCGTGCGAGCCGCCGGCGCCGACGGCCATCGCGCCGGGGAACAGCGTCGCGGGCCTGCCCACTCGGGCGACTATCCCGTGCTCCTGGTCCGTGGAGATCAGCACGGGCAGGCCGCGGGGGAGGCCGAGGGAGGCCTTCTGGATGCCGTTCGACAGGTCCGCGATCTGGTGCGGGGTACGGGTGTTGTGCGCCCAGGTGAAGTAAATGATCCCGCCGAGGCGGTACTTGGCGAGCAGCTCGGCGGCCGTGCGCACGCCGAGTTCCTTGAGGTTGGCGTCGATGTCGGCCTGGTCGGGGGCGGTGGCGGAGTGGCCGTAGACCCGGGAGACGAACAGCTGGCCGACCTTCTCCTCCAGGGTCATCCGGGAGATGAGCTTGCGAAGGCGTTTGTCGTCGTCGGCGTGGGCGCTGGTCTGCCCGACCGTCAGGGCCGCGGTCACGCCGGCGGTGGCGGCGAGGACCGTACGTCTGGAGGGGGCGGCAGCGGTGTTTCCTGCGCTTGTCGTGCTGGCGTGGTGCACGTGCGCTCCTTCCGGAGGAGATCGCTGAGGAGATCGCTGAGGAGATCGCTGAGGAATCGCTGAAGGAAACTTCCAAAGAGTCACCAATATCCGGGAAGTTTCTGCCGGTCAAGGGGACGCACAACGCGGGCGGGAGAGGGGCCGCCATCGGCGCAGGGAGGGGGGCGCACCGATGGCGGCGAGCTGCCGGCCGTGCTGCGGCGGAGAGGGTGGTCAGCGATCGCAGCCAGCGGCGAGGCCGACACCGCACCACGGTGACTCGTCCGGCAACCCGGCGGTTGGACGGGGGTGGCGGGGGGCGGGTTCCCGTGGTTGGGAACTCGGTGCGAGAGGGACGAGAAGGACGGCCGTGGGCGGGTGTGGAGGGGAAAGGAAGGGCCTCCGGGGCTTCCCCCGGAGGCCGGATTCCTCGTGCCGGCCGAATCAGCGGTACCGGCGGGACGAGCCGGATCAGCCCATTTGCCTCATCGTGGCGGCGTCGCCCGAGCGGAGTCTGGTCGACGTGCCGAGGGAGGTGGCGCCGCCCTTGAACAGCAGGAGATCTCCGGCGCTGTTGGTCGCCCAGACGTCGGGGATGCCGTCGCCGGTGATGTCCGGGGTGCCGTAGAGCAGCGGGTAGGCGGTCGTGGTCATGGTGCCGGAAACGTACGGGTCGTCACCGTCCAGGCTCCAGCCGGACTGACCGAGGCTCTTCAGCTCGGTGCCCGCGCCGGACGGGTCGGGCTTGCCCTTGCGGAGAAAGATGTTGCCTTCGGCCGTGCGGTACGTCATGTCGGCCTCGCCGTCCTTGTTGTAGTCCGCGACGGCCACGAAGTCCCGGTCCGCCCAGGCCGACGTCGTCATCTGGGTCGCGGTCTCGAAGGTGCCTCCGCTGTAGCCGCTGAAGAACCACAGCTCCGCGCCCGCGGCGCCGCCTGCGACGAAGAGCTCCGGCTGGCCGTCGCCCGTGATGTCACCGGCCGACTTGATCTCCGAGAAGGTCGACGGCGACGGCGCGTTCGCCGGGAGGCGGACCTCCACCCTGCGTGTGACGTCGACCGCTCCGTAGCCGTCGCCCGGGTAGATGAACAGGCGGCCGTCGGGGGTGCGGACCACCCAGTCCGTGATGCCGTCGGCGGGCGCGAAGTCGCCGTTGTGGGTGACCAGGGCGTAGGTGTCGGTGCCGTTCCAGATGTGCGGAGCTGTGCCGGACTCCTTGAGCAGGGTGCCCTTGCCGTGGATGCCCCAGTTGCTGGTGAGCCACGTGCCGTCCTGTGAGACGGAGTTGATCCAGAAGTTGCCCATGGCGGTGACATGGCCGAAGTCAGGGCTGCCGTCGCCCGTCAGGTCGCCGGGGCCGTCCGGGGTGGGACGCGGCTTGACGTAGAAGAAGTGCTTGGTGGGGCTGGGGGAGATGTTGCCCGCCTGGTCCACCGCCTTGACGTAGAGCGTGTTCGGGCCCGCGGCGGGAGGCTTGATACCGGTGCCCGTGACCGACTTGACGGGCGTCGTGCACGAGGCGGTCAGGCCGCCGGACGTGCCCTGTTTGCCGTTCGCGCAGACATAGCCGTCGTAGGTCGTGGAGTTGATGGAGTAGACGAACTTCACGATGTCGGTCTCGTTGGAGGCCACCTTGAAGGTGAAGGTCCCAGGCGTGCCGAAGGGGACCGTCGACCAGACGTCACCAGTGCTGTTGTTCTCGGTGTCGGCGGGGAACTCCGGGGAGGCCACGGGGCCCGGCGAGTCGGGCAGGTTCGTGTCGTAGGTGAAGCGGCACCAGGCCGTGCCGCCGGTCGGCGCCCACCCGCTGCTCACCTTCGCGTCCCAGGCACGCACCCGCCACTGGTAGGTGACACCGTCGGACAGGCCGGTCGGCCGGGCCGAAGCCGTCTCGCCGTTCCTGACGGAGTCGTAGTAGGTCTTCTTCGTGCTCGAGTAGTCGGCGCCGGCCTTGCCGATCTCGAACTCCAGCTTGGCAAGGTCGTCGTCCGGATCCGTCGCCTTGGCGTGCATGTACAGCTCGGAGCTCTTGCCGACCTTGATGTACGGGGAGGCGCTGGTGTCGCAGGAGCCCGGTGACAGCGTGACCGAGGTCGGGGTGTTGGGCCTGCGGTTGTAGGTGATGGAGAGCTCCGGCGACCCGGCCCCCTCCGCCCGGAACTTCTTCCAGGAGTACGTGTCCGTCTCCGACGCGGTCGCGGCCGTGGTCGGAGCGGAGCCGGACGTCGAGGCGACCAGGCCGATGTTGAAGGTGGTCCAGCCGTTGTCGGCGGCCTCCTGGGCCAGCGAGGTCACCGTGAAGTTGACGTAGGCGTCCGGGCAGGAACTGTTGGACTTCCAGCCGTACGCGAACGACTTCGAGGTGATCTTCCGCTTCCAGGCGGGCTGACGGTTCCAGGTGGTGCCGGAACCGAAGGGGTCGGTGCGCCAGACCTGCATCGTGCGCTTGCTGCACGACCACGAGTGCGTCTCCAGGACCTTCAGGGTGGCGCCGGAGACGTCCGCGTCCTTGATGGAGGAGCGCAGCTGCATCTTGAAGAAGGAGCGCGACGTGCCCCAGGTGTCCCGCTCGAAGCCGACGCGGGCCTCCTTGGTGTCCTCGTTGTAGTTGGCGCCGTCGTAGAAGTTCGAGTTCGGGTACTTCTTGTAGACCGACGTCCAGTTGGCGCGGATGCCTGTGGTGGAGGGGTCGAGGAACAGGGGGTACGTCAGGTCCTCGGTGGTTCGGAGGTAGCCGCGCGGCGGGCTGATCGTCAGGACGTCGCCGCCGAAGGAGGCGCCGGCGGTGGTGGCGTGGGCGCCTTCGCCGGGGCCGTGCAGGGCGGGGAGGGCGAGGGTGTCGTGGGCGCCGGACTCGGCTTGGAGGGCGGCGGGGTTGACGGCCCACGGGTCCTCGTCACCGGTCGGCTCGTCCGTCGGCTCGGGCGATCGCTCCGGTCCCGGTTCGACCTTCTCCGGGTCCTCGTTCGTGCCTGTCGGGGCCTCAGGGTCCGTGGCAGGCGCGTCCGTGTCGTGCGTGCCGCCCGAGTCCCACAGGAACGGCGTCGGAGAGACGGTGACCTCGTTGCCCGCGTTGTCCTCGCCCATGAGTACCTTGGTGACGGGGTCGAGGACGAAGGAGAGCGTGGGCGAGGTGAAGCGGTAGCGCGGCGGCTCGTCGGCCAGCCGCTCGGCGGCCTCGGGCGTATGGGCCACCAGGACGTGGGTGTAGCCGGTGTTCCGCGCCGTGAGCAGCAGGTCGACACCGGGCAGTACGCCTTCGTACAGGGCCTTGTTGTCCTGCACCAGCGGCTGGGGCAGCGGTCCCGGCCACTCGACCTCGATCTCGTGCTGCTCGACGGTCATCGTCAGCAGCGGGGACCAGTCCTCCGTGTCGGCCACCGGCCGGACGCCACTGCGGCTGCTTCGGTACACGGCCCGGTCCACCCCGTTGGCCGAGGAATTGGCGTCCCCTGCCGAAAAGGTCACGGGATGAGGACTGTTGACAGTCCGCCAACCTTCCTTCGACTTGATCAGAGACGTGTCGATCGCTGCCCATTCGCCCTTCTCATTACGGGCCCGCACGGGATCTACAGATGAATTATAGGTAAACGAACCATTAGGGTTGGCGAACGTCGTGGAGAATTCATCGGTTAGTGCGGTGACTTCGACTCTCTTCCCGGACTTGCGTGCCCGGCGCTGCGCCTCGTCCTCGTCGACCGGCTTGGCGATGCGCTGCCCGCGGGTGTCGGCGGCGCTCGGAGAGTCGTCCCGCAGTGTCAGCACCGCGCCCCCGCCGGCCAGCACTGCCAGCGCGACGGCGGCCGCGATCGCTCGCCCGACTCGCTTTCTGGCAGGCGGAGTTGCTTCGCTGTCGATCTCGCTCACGCGGGCCGGCCCTTCTCTCTACGGGGATGCCCTCGGGCCTGATGGCAGGCCGTGCGAGCGCGTGACGCGCGCCGGATTCGGGCGGATGGAGTATGAGCAGGGCCGACCGGTGAGATCAACACCCGGAAATTCCGTAGGGATTGAGGAAGGCTCAGTCCCTTGGCCGCGGCGTACTTTTTTGCAGCTCTTTGCGGCCTTTTGGAAAGTGACATAGTTAACACAGAATCTTCATTGCTTGACGGAACCTTTCACAAAGCCGCACCTTCAGCGCAGTCGTTGATCACACATGTGCCATCGCTCTGAGCGTTTCTGATGGTCTGTGGCTCGGGAAGGGTCGAGTGGCCGTGGGTGGGGTGCTGTCGTGGTGCGGCAGAGGTTCACTGTCCGGGAGATCTCCGCGTGAGCGCCTGATACGTCGCCGAACGCGGACCGGCGTCGTCGCCGGTCTGGTCCTCGCCCTCAACGTCACGCTGCTGCCCAGCGCAGTGGCGTTCGGCCCCGACGACGACCCGCGTACCACCGTCGAGCTGGACGAGCTGCAGCAGACCGACGCCGTCGCGCTGGACGAGGCGACGACCGACCGCCTTGACGAGCTCACCGGCCAGATCGACACCGAGCCGGAGAAGGAGTACGCCCCGGCGGCCGTCGCCGAGGTCCCCGCGGCCTCCGGCACCAAACCCGTCGACAACCTCGCCCCGGGCACCACGACCGAGGTCGCCGCCTCCGCCGACGGCACGGTCAGTGTCGCCGTCGGCGCACCCGAGGGGGCGTCGCCCGAGGCGGCCGACGCCCTGGAGGGCGAGTGGAGTGTTGCCGTCGCGCCAGAGGCTGAGGCGGTGTCAAGCGGTGCCCAGGGCTTCATGCTCGCCGTCGACGCCCCCGACACCGCCACCGGCAAGGCTGTCGTCTCCATCGACGCGACCCGCTTTGCCGAGGCCTACAGCGCCCAGTGGCTGGACCGGCTCTCCTTCACGCTGATGCCCGCCTGCTACGCGGACACACCCGAGTTGGAGGAGTGCTCGACCGGCCGTCCGGTCACCACCGAAATCGAACGCACCGGCGACACGGTGACCGTGCCCCTCGACGCGGGCGACTCCTCCGGGTCCGAGCCGGACCCCGGCGAGGACCCCGCCCCCGACGAGCCCGACGGCAGCACCGAGACCACCGCCGAGGTCCCGGAGACCCTCCTCAACCTGACCGTGGACACCGCCGACCTCCAGGCCGTCTCCACCGGTTCCGCCACCAATCCCGCCGTCGGCACCGGCACCGGCGGCGTGAGCCCGGCGGTCTGGCGGGGCTCCACCAGGACCGCCGTCCGGCAGGTCGCCGGCTCCTCCGGCGGTGGTCTCTTCGTCGGCACTTCCCACGGCGGCGGCGCCGGCGGCGACTTCGCGGCGGCCCCGCTGGTCTCCGCGGGCTCCTGGTCCCAGGGCGGCTCCACGGGCGCCTTCACCTACGCGTACACGATGGCCGCCCCGCAGGTCCCCGCCGGCCCGTCCCCGAACGTCACCCTCAGCTACAACTCGCAGACGTCGGACGGCCGTACGTCCGCCACCAACAACCAGGTCTCCTGGGTCGGTGAGGGCTGGGACTACCTCCCCGGCGCCATCACCCGCACCTTCGTCGGCTGTGCCGCCGACACCGCCAACGCCAACAACGACAAGCACTTCACCGGCGACCAGTGCTGGGGCACGAACAACGCCGTGCTGTCGCTGAACGGCACCACCACCGAGCTGGTGCGCGGCGACGAGGACGGGCAGTGGAAGAGCGCCCGCGGCGACAACATGCGCGTCGAGCTGCTCGACGAGACGAAGTACAAGGACGTCGTCGGCAAGGACGTCACCCACACCTCCAACAACGGCGACAACAACGGCGAGTTCTGGCGCGTCACCACCAGCGACGGCACCCAGTACTACTTCGGCCTCAACCGCCTGCCGGGCTGGACGTCGGGCAAGCCGGAGACCAACTCCGTGCTCAACGTGCCGGTCGCCGGCAACCACAGCACCGACCCCTGCCACGCCACCAAGTTCCAGGACTCCTTCTGCGACCAGGGCTGGCGCTTCCAGCTCGACTACGTCGTCGACACCAGCGGCAACGCGATGACGCTGTGGTGGGAGAAGGAGAAGAACGCCTACGCGCGCAACATGAAGGAGAAGCCGGCCGTCCGCTACGACCGGGCCGGCTACCTCAAGCGCATCGACTACGGCCAGCGCACCGGGACGCTGTTCTCCGACGAGCCCCTCGGCCGCATGGCGTTCACCGCGCAGGAGCGCTGCCTCTGGGACAACGTCCTCAAGGTGCCCTGCACCGATACCAACTTCAACTCCAAGCAGTCCCATCTCACCCGGCCCTGGTTCGACACCCCCGCCGACCTCGCCTGCGCCACCGGCGGCAAGTGCTCGACGTACGCCCCGACCTTCTGGTCCCGCAAGCGCCTGGCCACGGTCACGGCGTGCGCCCAGCGCCAGCAGGGCGTGCGGCTGACCGAGTACAACGATTTGGACGACTCCGGCTCTCGCCACGCCTGCGGGATCAAGGACGACGGCGACACCACGACTCTGCTGTCCAAGGTGGACTCCTGGGCCCTGGAGCAGTCCTTCCCCTGGAACCTGACGGGTGAGTACACCGCGCTGTGGCTGGAGTCCATCACCCGCACCGGGTACGCGGTGGACGGCACCACCGAGGTCCTCAACCCCGTCTCCTTCGGCCACAACGACAGCCCGCTGCCCAACCGGGTCCGCGAGGGCGCGGAGGACAGGTCGCCGGTTTTCGCCCGGCTGCGCATCCAGAACGTGATCTCCGAGTACGGCGGCCGCACGGAGGTCATCTACAAGAAGCCCGACGGCGCCTGCCTCACCGGCAGCGACTTCCCGCCGAAGGACAAGAACCACGGGCTCTGCTATCCGGCTTACTGGCACGCCGACGACGAGCTGGCCGACAAGCGCATCTCCTGGTTCAACAAGTACCTCGTCGAGCAGATCACCGAGTACCCGCAGCTGTTCGACGCCAAGAACGTCACGACGACGTACAAGTACGAGACCTTCGACGACCCCGTCAACGGCGCGCTGTGGGCGAAGAACACCGCCGAGTTCTCCCGCCCGAAGACCCGCACCTGGGACCAGTGGCGCGGCTACCCCACGGTCATCACGGAGACCGGCATCACGGACGGCGCCGAGGGCAGCGTCGCGTCCAAGTCGGTCACCCGCTACTTCCGCGGCATGAGCGACGACGTCCTCGACGACAGCACGCCGACCGACGAGTCCGACAACCCCAAGCGCTCGTACACGATGCCGGACATCACCGGCGCGGGCATCAAGGCGGACCGGCAGGCCTACGCGGGCATGGTCGCCGAGTCGCTGACGTACCCGGACGAGGCCGCCGCGACCACCACCGACTGGATATCCCGCACCGTCAACTACCCCGACGACCCGGTGCGCCTGGCCACTCGCAACCGCCCCGCCAAGGACGGCCCGGACGTGATCGCCGAGCGCGTCACGCTCGGCAAGACGGAGACCATCACCAAGGCGTCGGGCCAGGGCGCGGACAAGTCGACCCTGCGAACGGTCCGTACGGAGACCGACTACGACGCCGACGGTCTGCCGACCGAGGTCCGCGAGTACGGCGACATCAACGACAACCGCGACGACGCGTGCACCACCACCTCCTACGTGCACAACACGGCGGACGACAACTACCTCGTCGGCCTGGTCTCCCAGACCGTCACCACCACCGGCACGACCACCTGCTCCACCGAGCTGTCGGCGGGGACCCGGTCGACGCTGGTCGCCGCCTCCCGGGTGTTCTACGACGATGCCGGCGACCACACCGCCACGCCCACCAAGGGCCTGGTGACGAAGACTCTGACGCCGACCGGCACCGGCACCGCCTGGCAGAGCGACCATCCCGAGTCGCGGACCACTTACGACGAGTTCGGCCGCATCACGGCGGTCACCGACCCCACCGGGCTGGTCAACCGCACCGCGTACTCGCCGTCCGAGGGCCAGGTCTACGGGATCACGACCGTCGAGGGCAGCAAGGTCGTCGACGGCAACGAGACCGGTTTCACCAGCACCGTCACGGTGGAGCCCGGCCGCGGCGCCACCCTGACCGCGAAGGACGCCAACGACCGCGTCACCCGGTACACCTACGATCCGCTCGGACGCACGGCCGCCACCTGGGACGCCACCCAGTCCGCCACCGACGACCCGACGGCCCGGTACACCTACAACACCGACCTGCGGAAGCCGGTGTCGGTGGTCATGGAGTCGCTGGAGGACAACCCGACCTCGGCGGTCGACGGCGACAACGCGGTGTACGAGAGGTCCACCACCATCTACGACGGCCTGGGCCGCGAGCGGCAGGCCCAGACGCCGGCCGTCGGCGGCGGCCGCCTGGTCACGGACACCTTCCACAACAAGTCCGGGCAGGTGCGTCTCACCCGCAACGCCTACTACATGGAGGGCGCGCCGGACACCGAGATCGCCGCTCCCAAGTCGGACTCCCTCGTCCCGAACGCCACCACCTACACCTACGACGGCCTGGGCCGCGTCCTGACCGTCACCCCCGTCCACTCCTCCTTCGCGCAGACGGGAGCGACGTACACGAACGGCGACGGGACGGTGGCGCACCGCAGCACGGACCGCCGCACCCGCTACGAGTACGGCCTCGACTACACGATCGTCCGCCAGCCCCAGGGCACCCCCGGCTCCCGGGTGTGGACGGACGCGCTGGGCCGCACCGTCCGCCAGGACACCTTCAGCGACACGCAGCTCAGCGAGTCCGGCGCGATCACCACGACGTACGAGTACGACCTGCGCGGCGACATGGTGACCAGCACCGACGACGCCGGTCACACCCGCACCTGGACGTACGACGCGCTGGGCCGGGTCACCGATGCCACCGACCCGGACACCGGCGCCACGCACACCGAGTACGACGACTACGGCCGGGTCCTGTCGGCGCGCGACGGCCGCGGCACCACGCTCTCCTATACCTACGAGCGCTACAACCGGGTGGAGCAGATCAAGGCCACCCCGCCGAACTCCACCACCGCCACTGTCGTCCAGTCGTACGCCTACGACGCCGCCACCGGTGGCAAGGGCCGGCTCGCCTCGGCCACCCGCTACACCGACGGCAAGCCGTACACCACGTCCATGGCCGGCTACACGGCCGACTACCAGCCCACGTCGATGACGGTGGCGCTGCCGCCGGGCTCGACCCCCGGCCTGACCGCAGAGGGCTTCGCCACCCAGTACCCCTACACCTACAAGTACAACTCCGACGGCCAGATGGAGTCGTACACCGCCCCGGCCGCGGGCGGTCTGACCTCCGAGGCCGTCGTCACCCGGTACAACGAGGCCGGGCTGCCGGTCACGGTGTCCGGCCGGGACTGGTACGTCGCCGAGACCGCCTACTCGCCGTACGGGCAGGTGCTGCGCTCCACCGTCGGCGAGCAGGGCCACCGGGTGTGGCAGGAGAGCACCTTCGACGAGTCCACCGGTGAGCTGCTGACCAGCAAGGTGAAGCGGGAGACCGCGACGGAGAGCACCGTCAACAGGCGCTCCTACGCCTACGACGCCTCCGGCAACGTCCTCACCGTCGCCGACACCGACGGCGGCGGTATCACTGACCGGCAGTGCTTCACGTACGACACGCTCGGCCAGCTGAGGCAGGCCTGGACGACGCCGAGCGGTGGCTCCTGCACCGCGTCCGGCAAGTCCACCGCCGAGCCGGTGTACTCCGACGGCACGGTCAACGTCTCCTCGAACAACGCCGGTTACTGGCAGTCCTACGCGTACGACGTCCTCGGCAACCGCACCAAGAAGACCGTCCACAAGGCCGACCCGACCTTCGACGCCGGCAAGGTCGTCACCGACGGCGACGTCGTCACCGACTACGCGTACGGCACCAGCGACACCGGCAGGAACGACCAGCCGCACACGCTGACGTCGTACACCACCACGTCGAAGACGGCGGCCGGCGCGACGGTCACCACCCGCTCGACACAGAGCTACGACCTGGCGGGCAACCTGGAGTCGCGGGGCACCGGCGGCGACACCGCGCAGGGGCTGACCTGGACCTGGGACAACAAGGTCGAGACCGTCACCGGTTTCGGCGCCGACGGTTCCGGGGCCTGGGTGGGCGCCGACAGCAAGTGCCTGGACCTGGCCGGAGCCATCACGGATGCCGGTACGGCCCTGCAGCTCTGGCCGTGCAACGGCAACAAGGCGCAGGACTTCCGTATCCGGGCGCTGGACTCCGACGACAACGGCACGGTGGAGAACCCCACCCTCGGCCAGCTCGTGGTCGCGGGACGCTGCGCGCAGCCGACCGGCACGACGGCCGGGTCGGCCGTCCGGATCCAGGCCTGCGACAAGAAGGTGGCGACCCAGCGCTGGCAGACGCTGGACACGGGCCAGATCAAGCTGGTCGGCACGGAACTGTGCCTGTCCACCCCCTCGACGACGTCCGGCACGGACCTCACCCTGGCGGCCTGCAACCAGACGCTGGCCACCCAGCTGTGGAAGCCCGCCTCGAAGACGGCGTACGTCTACGACGGCCTGGGCAACCGCCTGCTGGAGCGCAGCAGTGCGGGCGCGGTGCTGCACCTGCCGGACACGAAGGTGTCCCTGAACACCGCCGGAGGCGTCCGCTACGCGGAGCGCACCTACGGGCACGCCGGTGCCCCGTCGGTGACGCGCTACCGGGAGGTGTCCTCCACCGGCGGCACCACCGAGCAACTGTTCGCGCAGGCCACCGACATCAACGGCACCCCGCTCGCGGAGGTCCGGCTCGACGGCGGGATGAGCGTCCGGCTGACGAAGAAGGACCCGTGGGGTGCGGATCGCGCCATCAACCCCCAGATGCGCTCGCACACCACGTTCCACACCGGTGACGACGACGCCGCGACGGGCCTGATCCACCTGGGGGCGCGGGAGTACGACCCGCAGACGGGCCGCTTCATCTCCGCCGACCCGGTCCTGGACCAGAGCGACCCGCTCCAGGCGAACGGCTACTCCTACGCCAACAACAACCCGGTGACGCACGCCGACCCGAGTGGTCTGACGTCGTCGGCGTCGAGCTTCGATGCGTCGATCGCGGCGCTGGAGGCGAAGATCGCCGAGTATCAGCGGACGCTGAACCGTTCGATCGGCGATGTGATCCTGGCGACCGGCTGGGCGGTGTTCAAGGAGTTCGTCGGCTGGGGCGATGTGGTCGGCTGCTTCTCGCAGGGCGACTTGTGGGCGTGCGGCAGCCTGCTGATGGATGCCATTCCGTGGACCAGCGTCTTCTCCAAGGGCAAGAGGATGTGGCGGGCGTTCGAGTCGACGCTGGGCGCGGTGCGGGCGTGGCAGTCGGCGAAGCGTGCGGCCGAGATCGGCATCAAGGCGGCCCGTGCGGCGAAGGCGTCTTTGATCCGGGCGAAGAAGGCGGCGGAGGCGGCCGCGGCGGAGGCCAAACGCAAGGCCCGCGCGGCGGCGAAGGCGGCGGCGGAGGCGGCGAAGAAGAAGTCGCACACCGGGTCGAAGGGTGCCCGCGGTAATCCGGTCCAGGTCAAGGCGCGTACGACGTCCCAGTCGAAGGGGTCTTCGGGCGGGGGTCGGGCGGAGTCGAAGTCGGGTGGTTCGCGGGGTGGTTCGGGGCGGGAGGACTCGGACTCCGGGGGCGGCGGCTCGGACTCGGGGGGCGGCGAGGGCGGAAGCTGCCCGACGGTCGACAACAGCTTCACGCCGGACACCAAGGTCCTGATGGCCGACGGCTCCACCAAGGCGATCAAGGACGTCAAGGTCGGTGACAAGGTCCTGGCGACGGACCCGGAGACGGGCGAGACCCGGGTGGAGACGGTCACCGCCGAGATCCTGGGCAAGGGCGTCAAGCACCTGGTCAAGGTCACCATCGACACCGACGGCAAGAAGGGCACGCAGACCGCGTCGGTCACGGCGACCGACGGCCACCCCTTCTGGGTGCCGGAACTGGGCGAGTGGATCGACGCGACCGACCTGCGCGCGGGACAGTGGCTGCGCACCGGCGCCGGCACGCTGGTCCAGATTGCGGCGATCGAACGCTGGACGACTCTGTGGGCCACGGTCCACAACCTCACCGTCAGCAACCTGCACACGTACTATGTGCTGGCGGGGGCTACGCCGGTCCTGGTTCACAATTGCGGCGAGGGTGATGGCTACCTTTACCGCGGAGTCCCGAATGAGCATTACAAGTATGATGATGCTTTGGAGGGGCGTGCTGTCCCGCTTGGCGGGCACTCTGACCCGGGACGTCACGCGGGCGGTAATACTAATAGTGAGTTCACTTCGTGGACTCATGACTACGAGGACGTCGCTCTTGACGCGGCCGAGGAGCTTGGTCCGGGAGGGATCGTAATGCGAATCCCGCACGCCAGCGTCCCGGCCGGCAGAGATGTTCGAATCCATGGGACCGAACATGAAGTGTATGAGGAGTCGGAGCATGCGCTGCGTGGCGTGATCGATGGCGCAGAGATCAGTATCGACAGAGGGCCCTGGCGCAGGCCGGGCGGTGGCGGATAGACCGCTGCTGGGTGCCGTCTGAGACCAAGCGAGTTCACAGATTCGTGGGAGAGTTCCGTGGAAAGAAGCCGCCTTGCGCAACTCCTCGCCGGGGCTAGTGAAGTGCGGCTTCTTTCCCGAGCCGCCCTCGGTGGAGGTGTCGATTACAAGGTCTGGCCTGAAGGCGTCGCAACTCAACGTCTCGTCTCCATCTATGAGAGGCGAGAGCGTGGAACCCGCCGCTCTGGCCAACCTTCGCTTGGATTCGCTGAAGCACTCGATTCCCTTCGCGCGTATGAGGGCACCGAGCTTGCAATCGGATTCATCGATGATCGACGTCGGGGCGGGTACTACTTCCAGCTCTTCCTGAACCTGGAACTTAGTTCGGTCGTTGCCTGTTTCGGAGTGAAATCAACTCGGGATCTTCAGGATTCTTAAGATGGTCGCCTTCGGGTAAGTTACCTGACGTGATTTCCAGCCAATGGGACCCTGTGGGGTCGGGCCCGAGAAGTCGGTAGTCCGGTTTCGCGGGTTCAGGAAGTGCCGACTGTTCTGAATGGGATTTCAGGTCCCACGATGGATTTCCCCTGGATTGTTGAGACGGCTCGGGGCCCTGCCAGTTTTCGGCAGGGCCCCGAGGTGTTTGACGGCAACGCTGACGGCAACGTCAGCGGACGACGCCTGCGGCGGATGGTTCGTCAGGGTCGTCGTCCTGGGCGCCGAGGGCGTTGCCGAGGGTTTCGATGGCTTGGCGCTGGAGGCGGAGTCGGACGTGGGCGTAGACGTCGGCGGTGACGCCGATGTGGGAGTGGCCGAGGAGTTCCTTGATCACCACGAGGTCGACTCCCTGTTCCAGAAGCAGGGTGGCGGTCGAGTGGCGGAGGTCGTGAAACCGGATGCGACGCAGTCCTGCGCGGTTGAGGAGTCGGCTGAACCTGCGGGTGAGGTTGGCGGGTTCGAGAGGACCGCCGGTGGGGGTGGTGAACACGAGGCCGTTGTCCGACCAGCCCGTCCCCGCGGCCCGGCGTGCTTCCTCCTGCTGTTCCCGGTGGGTCTTCAGGGAGTTGACGCATTCGGTGGGGAGGGCGATGCGACGCTCGGAAGCGCGGGTCTTGGTGTGCAGGACGGTCAGGCCGCCGGTGCGGGTGCGCTGGAGGGAACGGTGGATGGCGGCGGTTCCCGTGTTGAGGTCGAGGTCGTCCCAGTGCAGCCCGAGGAGTTCGCCCTTGCGGAGTCCGGTGCGTAGGGCGAGTTCGTACAGCGCGTGGTGTCGGTCGCTGCTGGCTGCGTGGAGGAACTGCCGGGCCTCGCTTGCGGTGAAGGGCTTGAAGCGCCGGGTGCGGGGTGCGGGGGTTTTTACGTTGCGGGCGACGTTGCGTGGCAGGTCGTCTTCGCGGACGGCGTGCTCCAGGGCGGACTTGAGGACCGAGTGGACGTAGGTCACGGTCAGCGGGGAGAGCCGCTTATTGCAGCACTGGCCGATGGCGCAGCAGGAGCGCCGGTCGGTGTCCCGCCCCTGGGTGCAGCACTGGCAGGCGACGCGGAGGTGGTCGAGGAAGGTGCGGACGTCGCGGGCGGTGAGTCGGGCGAGCTTCTCGACCCCGAGCTCGGGGTCGAGATGGAGGCGGACGCAGGCGGCGTAGCGGGTGTGAGTGTTCTCCCGCACCTGGTGCACGGCAACGCCGTTCAGCCAGTACGTCAGGTACGTACTGACGGTGCTGTCGGCCGCCGCGACGGGCAGGCCAAGGTTGCTGGCGGCGATCTTCTCGGTGAGCTTGGCCAGGGCCTCCTTACGGCTGGTGCCGTAGACGCGGACGCGCTTGCGGGTATTGCCGGGAGCGAGGACGTACCCGGCGGCTTCCCAACGGCCGTCCTTGCGCTGATAGACGGTCCCGTCGCCGTTGGCGCGGGAGCGGGTGCGGCGGGATGAGGCGGGGCGCGGCGTGGTCATCAGGCGGCGGCTTCCTGTTCGAGGCGGGCACGGATGAAGTCGGTCAGAGCGTGGGTGGGGATGCGGCGGGCGCGGCCGAGGGTGATCGAGGCGAGTTGGCCGGAGCGGAGCAGGTCGTAGACGGCGGAGCGGCCGAGCTGGAGGCGGACCATCACCTGGGGCACCGTGAGCAGATCCAGCGCCGGTGCCGCCTCCGTGCGGTGAGCGGTGAGCGGGGGCGAGGTCATCAGCAGCCCCCTTCGGCCGCGAACCGTCGTTCCAGTTCCCTGCGGTGCCAGACGTGGGCGGCGAGGAGCGCGGCGCCGGGGCTGTAGCCCGAGCCGAGGTAGTCCCACTGGCCGACGACGAGCGTGGTGGCCGGGTCGAGGTCGGGCAGGCCGGCGCGGGCCTGTTCGGTGCGCCAGGTGCGGCGGGCGTCGCGCAGCGCGCCCAGGGTGGTGGAGTAGCTGCGGGACTTGGTGGAGAAGTGGCCGCGGAAGCCGAGCATGTGCGCCCACTTCCAGAGCTTGAGTTCGGAGAATTCCGGCAGGCGGCCCAGTTCCCAGCAGGTGCGGATCATCTGCCGCACGTGCCGGGCGACGGCGAGCCGGGGCAGCGGCCGGGCCTGGCCGGTGCCGTCGCAGGCGGTGCACGGGATGGGGGTGCCGTGGGACAGGAGGGTGGCGCCGCGTCCCTGGCAGGGGCGGCAGTACAGGGCGCGGTCGAGGGTGCCGGAGGCGTCGGCGGACTTGGTGGCGTACTTCGCCACATAGGCGGCTACGGCCTGGTCGCTGAATTCGGCGTTGGTGCCGAAGGCGGCGATCTCGCGCACGTCGAGCTGCTGGCCCCAGCCGAGTTCACGTTCCCCGACCGCATCGGAGCCGACGGTGATGCGGGCGCGCGGTGCGGCGGCGCGGATGGCGTCGGTGAGCACGGCGGCGGTGGCGTTCGGGGGCGGGGGCTGGGTGTTGCCGTCGGGGCCGTCGAGGCGGATGACGGCGTGGAAGTGGACCAGGCCGCGCTTCTGGTACTCGGCGACCTTGGCGAAGGACACCCGCAGAACCGTGCGGGCGGCCTTCTGAGGGAGGCCGAGCCGGAGGGCGAGCTCGCGGCGCAGGTAGGTGGTGAAGCGGGCCCACAAGGCTCCGGCGTGGGCGTTGAAGAGGACCGCGCCCGCGTAGTCGTACGTCGCGGGATTGAGCGGTGTGCCGAGCAGTGGGTCCGTGGGCTCGTGGCGGATTCCGCAGCGGCAGGGCCGGGCGTCGGGGCGGTTATGGACGGGGCCGAAGGAGGGGGCGGTGAGGGTGGCGAAGACGCGGGGGTGGGTGCGGACCGCGTCGGGGACGGTCTTGCCGCCGGAGAGGCCAGCGCGGATGAGGTGGTAGGTGTCGGCGGCGTAAAGGCGGGAACAGGCCGGGCAGCGTGAGGCACGGCGGTTACCGCACGTGGTCAGCAGGCTGCCGGTGGGCTCGTCGGAGGAGTTGTAGGAGCGCAGCACCTCGCCGGTTGTGGTGTCGACGGTAGCGGTGTGGCCGGTGAGGCGGACGGGTTCGGTGCAGCCGCCGAGGTGTTCGATCTGCTGCTGTGCGCGGTCGAAGTCGGGATGGTTGACCAGGTGGAGCAGGTCCCGCACGGCGGGGCTTGCCACGTGGCGCAGGTCCAGGGTGACCATTCGGGGCGTGTCCCTTCAGTTCGGGTGGGCGACCCCGAGCAGCAACCAGTCAGGAAGGCGTGTTGGTGCTGCTCGGGGCATGGCGGACCGGGCCCATCAGGTGGGCGTGGAGTTACGCGAGGGGGATGCGGCCGGTGAGGGCCGGGGCTCAGAGCTGAGCGAGGGCGGCGGTGGCCACCGGGAGGGCGATGCCCATGCGCGCGCCCAGGTGGGCGGCGGTGATCGGGGTCCCGTGCTCGGCGCGGTGGGTGTCCGCGATGCGCCGGGCCGCGTCCAGCAGGGCGGCAGGCAGGGCCGGGCCGGAGGCGGGCCGGGTTGTCTGGGCGACGGCGGCGGGAGCCGCGACGGTCGGCGGTTCCTCGGTCGGCGAGGCGACGGCGACTGGACCAGGGGCCGGGAGTGCTGATTCAGGTGCGGGTGCTTCGGCGGGCACCGGCTCGGAGACGGGAGCGGTGGCGTCCTCCAGGTGCGGGATGGGGGTGTGGAACTGGGTGAGGAGGGTGGGGCCGACGTGGCCCCAGCCAAGGAGCAGGAGCGGGGCGACGGTGTCCAGGCAGGCCCGGCCGTAGCGTCCGGTCAGCAGTGGTTCGGCGGTGTTCAGGGCGAGGGTGAGCAGCCCACACAGGTGCAGCAGCCGGGTACCGGCCCGCAGCTCCGCTTTGGGTACGTCGCGCAGGGCCAGGAACCGCAGGGCGACCAGGAGTCCGACGACGGACAGGTCCACCATGGGGGCGATCAGCGGCGCGATCGGGTGCGGAACACCGAGTCGCAGCGCGAGCGCCCAGACGTTACCGAAGGAGAAGACGAAGGCCAGGGCCGCGATGACCGCCATGACCACGGTCACGGTGCGCCGGGTGAACCGTTCCTCCCTCATGATCTCAACCTCCGTTCTGGGAAGGGTCGTTCAGGACTGCTTGGTGAGCCGGGGTGCGGGCATTGCCGTCCGGCCGGTCGAGCGGAGAAGCGCGTCCAGGCACAATTCCGGGTCGACGGTCAGGTGCGAGGTTTCCTCGGCGACGCGGGCGGCGTCGCCGTCGGAGACGTACGGGGTGCGGATGCGGGTGTAGCCGGGGCGGCCCTGCATCGCCATCACCGCGACGCCGACGTAGGCGGGGTCTTGCAAGGTGACCGGGCTGGCGTCGGGCCAGTTGCGGATGTCCTCGCCCAGCGCGGCCACTGCTGCCTCCACCGTCTTCTGCGCGAAGGACAGCCCGATGGGGCACACGTCGCGGATGAAGGTGGGGATGGCATCGCCGGTGGTCTTCTGGCTGATCAGGATCACAAGGATGCCGACACTGCGGCCCTTCTTGACCAGGTCCTCCACCAGCCGGGCGTTCTCCGCCGTCAACGCGGCCAGCCGTTTCGTGGCCGGGTCGCTGCCCTTGTAATCGCGGAAGTACGTGTGCGCCTCATCGATGATCAGGACCGTGAGCGGCCATTTCGGAGAGGGGCCGACGTGCCACATGTTCTTCACGCCCAGCACGTCCCGGATCGTCGCCGAGCGTCGCTTGCGCAGCTCCACCAGCCGTTTGAACAGCGCGTTCGCCTCATCGAGGTCGTCCCCGCAGAACGCGAACATCCGCTTGACCAGGTCGGCGTAATCACCTTCCAAGGCCCGCGACACCTTCCCGTCCGCAGCCGCGATCTGCACGGCGGCCGACGGCGCGAAGTCGCAGACAAACTTGTTGACCCCCGAGGTCTTGCCCGCACCAGGGACGCCGGCCATGGTCACCCCGGGCACGTTGGCCAGGGACACGCACACCTTCGCGGCGTACTCGTCCATGCCCAGCTCCCAGCGCGTCAGGTCCGCGGGTGGGCGACCGGTGGGCCGGTGGCGGGTGGGCGTAGTCAGCGGGTCGGAGCGCACGCCCCGAATCACCACCTTGCCGGGGCCGTCCGGCAGCACGGACACTCGCGTGCACCGCCAGGCGTCCGCCAGGAACCGGGCCGACTTCTGGTACTCCTCCAGCCCGACCTGCGGCAGCGTGCGCGCCCGGACGATCACCCCGAACTGGTCGGGCTTGACCTTGATCTTCGGAGTCAACACCCGGGGAGCGGGGGTGGCTCCGTCCTTCTGGGCGGTGATCTGTGCGAGCAGGCCCGGGGTCTTGTCGATGACCGTCAGACCGGCCATCCGCGCGAGGCGTACCCAGCCCCAGCGCACCCGGACGGCCTGCCGCATGCTGGCCCGCATGCCCTTGTCGGCCCGGACGTAGCGCACCACCGTCACCAGCAGCCACACACCGACCAGCGCCGTAGCGATCGGCAGCGCGTACGACGCGTATTCCGTGACGGCTTCCATGTCAGGCCCCCTCTTCGCGTATCAGGTGCAGCATGTCGCCCAGGTCGAGGCGGGCCGCGCGCTCCGGGCTCAGGCCGAGCAGAGCAAGTACCGCCGTCGAGACGGCGAACGTGCCCTTGTCCTCGGTTCCCGGCAGGGGCCGGAGGGGGTACAACTCCCGCTCCGGTGTGGGGTTTTCGAAGCGGATCACTGGGCAGCCTCCACCGTCACCAGGTCCAGGCGGGCGGCCCGGTAGGCGACGCCGTCGGAGAGCTGACCGTTGAAGATCCGCGCCCACGGGGTCGCGAACAACTCGACCGGCCGCACCATCGCCCCCGGCTTGAGCCCGGCTGCGAGGCCGGTCTCCGGGACCGTGATCTTCAGGACTTCGGCCCGGCCGTCCTCCATCAGCATCACGGTCACCGTGTACAGCGATGCCCCGGTCTCCCGGTCGCTGGCGACTTCCCCGGTCTGCTGGTCCTTGATCTTCAGCACCGGCTCGGTGCCCGCGATGCACACCGCCGACGGCAGCAGAGCAACACGGATTCGAGTCATGGCCATGCCATCACGCCCCTTGTTCGGTGGAGTCGCTTGATCGACTCGCCATGACCATAGCGGCACACTCGCTACGCCCGCAACACTCGATTCGTATCGATACACCGATACGGCTGAAACGCCGAGGACGCCCGGGTGTGCCGCGAGTGCCGACGCCGCTACCCTCGTGCCATGAAGCTGCCCCTGGGAGAGGACCCCCGGCCGCCGTACGTCCAGGCCGCCGACGTCCTGCGCACCGCCATCCACGACGGCGAGCTGCGCCCAGGCGAACGGCTCCCCGCCGCGCGCGAGCTGCAACGACGCTTCGGCATCGCCAGCTCCACCGTCCAAAACGCCCTGCGGCTCCTCAAGGAGGAGGGGCTGATCTACTCCGTCCTGGGGCGGGGTAGCTACGTCCGCGCGCCGAAGCCGATCGTGACCACCGAAACGGAGGTCGTCACGGCAGAGGAAGACGAGGTTGATCCCGGCGAGTCCGATCCCGAGTACACCGGTCTCGCTACGCTCCGACGTGGTTGGCAGACCGCCGACAGCCCCCCTGACGATCCCCGCCCCCCGTACGTGCGGACCGCGGACGAACTCCGCAAGCAGATCAAGGACGGCCGGCTCGCACCGGGTGCCAAGCTCCCGTCCGCCCGGGATCTGCAAGCCCAGTACGGCATCGCCAACTCCACGGCGCAGAACGCCCTGCGCGTCCTCAAGGAGGAAGGGCTGGTCTACTCCGTGCAGGGCCGAGGCGTATTCGTCCGCCAGCTCAGCCCGCGCGATCAGTTCCTCAAGCGCTACAACGAGGGACTGGAGGAGATGGTGGCCCAGCGCCGGGCGGACGAGGAAGCGGTACGACTCAGCGGCAAGACCGATGACGAGGTAGCCGCCGAACTCGCCGCCGCCGAGGAACGGTTCACCAAGGCCAGCACCGAGTTCGAAGCCGCTACCGCCCACCGTGACGCCATGCGCGCCGTCATGGAGCAACGCAAGCGCCTCAGCGGCAACTACACGCCCGAGGAGACCGCAGCCAGCGCTCAGCGCCTGCGCGACCGACTGGACGAAGGCAGACGCCGACGCTGAACCACCCGCACCCGGCGGAACAGCGGGGCGCGCAGCTCGGGGCGCAGCTCGGGTGTCGGGTCTCAGGTGACGCTTGACAGGTTGGCGTCGGGTGATGCTTGACGTCTGTCCTAGACGATCTTTCGTCTGTTGTACTCCCCGGACTTGCGGACGACCACCCCCTTGGCGGTGGTGCGGGGAACGGTGGTGATCAGGTCGTCCCCGTGGAAGACGCGGATGACGCTGTCGTCCAGGTGGGCGGTGACGACCTGGTGGGCATAGGCCCGACCGATCTGGATGCGCCGATCAGACGCGCACAGCCAAGCCGAGGCAAGCGGTGTCAAGCATCAGGTGAAGCCGCAGTGTCAACCATCAACCGAGACAGGACAGGGCGCAGCTCGGGGGAGCTGTTCAGAGTTTCTTTACTTGATCAAGGCGGTCCGCTGGCGCGGCCCGCGCGCGCCCGGCCCCTCGGGGCCGCCGCCCGCTCCTGTCTCCGCCCCGCTCGCCGACGACCCCGCCGGTCCGGGCGCGCAACAGCCAGCACAGCGAACCACTTCCGGGGCTCTGCCCCAGACCCCGGCCCTCTCTCTGAGGGGGTAGAAGGCGAGTGGACGGGTGCGGCTTCGTCGTGGTGTGGGGTTGCGGTCGCGGAAGGGGGCCCCTCGCCGCCCGGTTACCGGAGGCGTACCAGGAACCCCCGGGTGCCGCCAAGGCCGAGCGCACGCGTCACGAAGTGAGCCTTGGCGGCCCCCGGGGAACCCTGGTCCGGCGAAGCTGCCCGACCGACGAGGGACCCCCTCCCGCTCAGGCCCGATCCTGCCGGAGCCCGGCCCGCCACGTGGTGAGGCACCCCTGCGGGCGGGTGTCTGCCGGATCGCCCCCAGGTGATGTGCCGGCCGGGCGTACCGTGGAGTGGGAGGTGGTGAGTTGATGACTACGGAGCTGGCCGACAACGTCCGCAAGTACCGGCGTCGCGCGGGGATGAGCCAGGAGGAACTGGCCCACGCCGCAGGCGTATCACCGGGCACGGTACGCAAGGCCGAGCAGGGCGGCACTCTCCGCATGGAGACCCTGCACACGCTCGCCCGAGCGCTGGGGGTGACCACCGCCGCCTTGATGGCGTCCGATGCCCCGGAGCCTGTCGGGCGGACCGAGGAGCCGAACCGCGTCAACCTGATCCAGCTCCGCGCCGCCCTCACCCCAGCCGTCGGGCTCGTGGACCAGGACGCCGAAGCCGTGGCCGAGGAACCGAACCTGCGCACCTTCCGACGGACGCTGCAAGACGCACGGGTGCTGTACTTCTCCGACAGCTACAAGAGCGTCGCGGCCCAACTGCCAGTCCTGCTGCGTGATGCCGCACAAGCCGTCGCCTACTACGACAGCGGGGACGAGCACCGGCAGGCCCTGCTGGCCCGCGCCGAAGCGCTGCGTCTGGCCGGCACCTACCTCACCCAGGTCCGGCAGTACGACATCGCGTACGCCGCTGTACGTGGCGCCATCAAGGACGCCCGTCAGGCCGGAGACATGCTCGCGGCGGGCTCAGGTGTCGGCTGCATGTGCTGGCTGCTGGTGCGCCAGGGAAGGCTGGACGAGGCGGAACAGGTCGCCGCCCAGAGCATGGACGCGGTAGAGCCGAAGATCACCGGGGCCGAGCCGGACCACTACGCGGTGTGGGGCGGCCTGGCGATGGAGGCCGCCGCCGCAGCCGCGAGGAACAACCGTCCCGACGAGGCGAAGGCGTACCGTCAAGCCGCCCGGGTCGCGGCAACCGCCATCGGGACGGCACATCGCAACGTCTCCCGGCACTGGTCCGTCTTCGGGCCGGTCACCGCCGCGGTCAAGGCACTCGAAGACTCCATGGTCATTGGCGACGCCCGCGCGGTGGTGCGCAAGGCAGGCGAGCAGGAGGAGTTGTCACCCAAGGCGTGGAAGCGCCTGGGCAGGCCCAGCACCAACGACGGGAACCGCTTCACCCTCGATGTGGCGCGCGCCCACACCCGGACCGGCGACCTGTCCGCCGCCATGGACGAGCTGACCCGTGCCAGGGAAGCCGCCCCGCAATGGCTGCGGCACCAGAACGGGGCCGCCGAGACCATGCAGGAGATCCTGGGCAAGCGGAAGCGCACCCTAACGACGGAGATGCGCGAAATGGCCGACTACCTGGGCGTTATCGGGTAGCTGCCACGCAGCGTGGCAGTTCGTGAACCAAGAGTCGTGAACTGCCATGGCTCTCAACTGGGGTGACAGTCAGTCAGTGCCTACGGTCAGTGTGTCCACGATCCGTGACCCAGGCCGGGGGTGCCCAGTGAGCCAGCCCAGGAGCGATGCCGAACGCATGCGTCGCAGAGCGTTGTACGACGCCGCGTCGGGTGGGGGAGGTCCCCGCTTACTGCCGTGGACCAGCCCGGAGGGCAAGCCCTGCTACCTGAGCACCGATGGCCGGGGCTACCTCTCCACCCTCGCCGACAGCATCGAGACGGTGCAGCTTGGCATGGGCCAGGAGCTGCTGGAGTACGCCCGAGAAGCCACGGCTCCCGGAGCGCCAACTTCGTCGGCCACGGAATACCGTTGGCTGGCCTGCCGGTTGACCGAGGCCCTGGCGGACGTGCTCCGAGTAGCCGACTCGCGCGGGCAGCGCCTCCCGGACTCGGAAGAGGAAGAGGTGGACGAGGGTGCCTGACTCTGCGGACACCGACGCACCGGTCCGCGACTCCGCACGGGGGCGCTACCGATTCCGCGAGTACCACGTGACCACCGTCCCCGACCCCCTGGCTCTGCCGGCCTTCACGGCGGTCTGCGTCACCGCCGGCGAGGAAAGCAACTGCGGTGCCACATCCGGCACCCTGGACACCCCGGACGAGCTGACGTGCTGGATCGCCCGACACTGCGCCCAGACCGGCCACCAGCACTACGAGCAGACCGTCCGAGCCATACTCCGTGCCGAGCCCGGAGCGTGGCAGTAAAGTCCCCCTGCGCCAACACCGCGCCAGCGGCAGCGCCACCCTGCGCCCCGCGCTCCTGACGGCAGTAGCGACGGCAACACCCACAGATTCCCCCGCACAACCACGGACACCAGCGGAACCCAAAACCGCCGCTGATCTGCGAATACGCAGATAGAGAGGGGCCGTGTAGCACACGTACTATGTGCTGGCGGGGGCCACTCCGGTCCTGGTTCACAACTGCAATACGTCTTATCAGCTGTCGCTCGATACGCGAGCCGCAGTCGGTAGTGGAAATGCGCAGGCATACCAGATTGCACACACCGGAGCGACCGAATACCGTGCCGTCGGTGGCGGAGAGAGAGTCTGGGCTGACGGTTTCGACAGAAACACTGGAGAACTTCTCGATGCCAAGTTCATTGAGAAGCCTGGACGTAGTCCGTTCATTCCAGGATCAGGCATTCCCGACTTCATTCGGAACAAGATTGCGGCTAAGACCGATGACGAGTTCAGAAGATATTCTGCCGTGATCAATGATCCTTCCAATCCTCTGACGGGGCTACGCGTGATCACCAACCATCCCGGTGCGGTGCCATACTTCCAAGGGTTGATGCAGCAGCATGGCATCCCAGGCTCAGTGGTTGTGAGATAGGAGCAGGTCAGTGACGTACCTCGCCGTCTTTGAGAGCGACACATGGCGTCTGGAGCGAGAGGTTCTGGCGCGGGCGCTTGCTAGCGACTGGCCGCAAGTCCAGCTGAAACTGGCTTCCCCTGGATCCCCAGGTTCCGAGGTTCGCGATGTGGAATGGAGCTACCAAGCGGAATTGGGTGAGCTTGAGGGATACGCGCACTCGGACGGGCAGGGGATCTACCTGGAAGGGCCCATCGAACTCGTGGCTGACTTTGTCGTCTGGTATCGGGGGCTGGTGCCGCCCGAGGAGCAAGTCATCTTCTGTGATGACTCCTACAGCTTCGATGGCGTAGTCTCGACGAACGCGGTAAGAGAAGACATCATCGCCATCACCGAGTGAGTGACCCCGTTCGAGAATTGCACTGCAAAGGAGGGGAGGCCCTGCCGGAGTTTCCGGCAGGGCCTCCCTGGCGTTTGACGGCAGTAGATGACGGCAACGTCAGCGGACGAGGGCGGCGCAGGGTGGCGGTTCGTCGCCCTTACTCTCGACTGCCTCGATGATCGCCGGGGTGTTGAGTGCGGTGCTGAGGGTGTCGATGGCGTCTCGCTGGATGCGGAGCCTTACGTGGGCGTAGACGGTGGCGGTGACGCCGATGTGGGCATGGCCGAGGAGTTCCTTGATCACGACGAGTTCGACGCCCTGCTCCAGGAGCAAGGTCGCGGTGGAATGCCTGAGATCGTGGAAGCGGATGCGGCGGCAGCCAGCCTTGCGAAGGAGCGTGGTGAAGGTGCGGGTGAGGTTGGTCGGGTCGATCGCTCTGCCCTGGGCAGTGGCGAACACATGTCCGTTGTGCTGCCACGTGGTTCCTGCGGCCTCACGTTCGCGCTGCTGCTGTTCTTGGTGGAGTTTCAGCGAGTGGAGGCAGCGGGTGGGGAGGGCGACGCGGCGCTCGGAGGCGCGCGTTTTGGTGGGCAGCGTGGTGAGTGTGCCTGTGCTGGTGCGCTGGAGGGTTCGGCGGATTGCGGCGGTACCGGCGTCGAGGTCGAGGTCTTCCCAGTGGAGGCCGAGTAGTTCGCCCTTGCGGAGTCCGGTGTGAAGGGCGAGTTCGAACAGTGCGTGCAAACGGTGACCTTGCGCGGCGGTGAGGAGCTGGCGGGCTTCGTCGGCGGTGAGTGGTTCGAAGCGTCGGGGCCGTGGGGTGCCGGTGCGGACGTTGCGGGCGACGTTGCGCGGGATCTCCTCCTCGCGGACGGCGTGCTCCAGGGCGGACTTGAGCACGGAGTGTATGTAGGTGAGCGTCAGCGGGGAGAGCAGCTTGTGGCAGCACTGGCCGACGGCGCAGCAGCGGGGCTGGTCGCGCCGGGCGTCGAGGCGACGGGTGCAGCACTGGCAGGTGGTGCGGAGCTGGTTGAGCCAGGTGCGGACGTCTTTGGCGGTGAGCTTGCTGAGCTTCTTCTTGCCGAGGCCGGGGATGAGGTAGCGGTTGACGCAGGTGGTGTAGCGGGTGTGGGTGTTTTCGCGGAGGTGGTGGACGGCGACGTTCTCCAGCCAGTACGTCAGGTAGGCGGCCACGCTGCCTTGCGCGGAGGGGACGGGGAGGCCGCGGTTGCTGGCGGCGATCTTCTCGGTGAGTTTGGCCAGGGCTTCTTTGCGGGTGGTGCCGTAGACGCGGATGCGCTTGCGGGTGTTGCTGGGGGCGAGGACGTATCCGGCGGCTTCCCAGCGGCCGTCCTTGCGCTGGTAGACGGTGCCGTCGCCGTTGGCGCGGGTGCGGCGGGAGGCGGGGTTGTCTCGGGGCCTGGTCATCAGGCGGCGGCTTCCTGGTCGAGGCGGGTGCGAATGAAGTCGGTGAGGGCGTGGGCGGGGATGCGGCGGGCGCGGCCGAGGGTGATCGAGGCGAGCTGGCGGGTGCGGAGGAGGTCGTAGACCGTGGAGCGGCCGAGCTGGAGGCGGGCCATTACCTGGGGAACCGTCAGCAGCTCCTCGGACGTGCTCGGTCCCTCGTCGGGCGCGGCGGGTGCCTGCATAGTCATCAGCAGCCCCCTTCCGCGATGAACTGCCGTTCCAGTTCTCTGCGGTGCCAGACAGCGGCGGCAAGGAATGCGGCGCCGGGGCTGTAGCCGCTGCCGAGGTAGGCCCAGTGGCCGATGACGAGGGTGGTGTCCGGGTCGGGCTCGGGCAGGCCGGTGTGGGCGCGGGCTTGTTCGGTGCGCCAGGCGCGGCGGGCGTCGCGCAGCGCGCCGAGGGTGGTGGAGTAGCGGCGGGACTTGGTGGAGAAGTGGCCCCGGAAGCCGAGCATGTGTGCCCACTTCCAGAGCTTGAGGTGGGCGAACTCGGGCAGCCTGCCGAGCTCCCAGCAGGTGCGGATCATCTGCCGCACGTGCAGGGCGACGGCGAGTCGGGGCAGGGGGCGGGCCTGTCCGGTTCCGTCGCATGCGGTGCAGGGGAGTGGGGTGCCGTGGAGCAGGAGGGTGGCGCCGTGACGCGGGCCGCCGCGCGCCGGCGGCCGGTGACCGCCGCCCGCTCCTGTCTACCGCCCCGCTGGCGACGGCCGCCGACCACTCGGCGCGCAGAGCCGGGAGCATAGGCCGGACTGCCAACCGAGAGCCCCGCTGTCCGACCGCTCAGCAGCAGACCGACCGGGCACCCGAGAGGCCGTCCGGCAAGCTCGTACCGTGCGGCGTCGGTATCCCGGCGGTGCTGTCGTCTGGAACGCCGGCCGTGGTGCCTGGCTGGGGCCGTGACGATGGAGATAACTGGGCTGATACCGGTGCGGGGTTGAGCGAGGCACACATGGCGGGTGATCAGTCGGCGCGCCCGCCGTCGTGGCTGACTTTCTGTGGCTGAGGCCAAAGCCTCACCGCCATGGGCACGGCACGCACGTGAGGGCCCGCCCCTGCCGAGGCTGACGAGGACGGGGGAGCCTGGATCGGTCGCGCCGGCAGGGACGGGAGTCGGGTGGGTCAGCGCGGTGCGGTGCTCGGGCGAGCGGGGCGGGTCAGGTCTGCCGCCAGGCCCGCCAGGGCCGGGTGATGATCTCCCGGTAGGTGTGGTGGGACGGGTTCTGGCCGCAGTGCCGCAGCACCCAGTCCTGCGGTTCGGCGAAGTCCTCGCTTGTCGGGGACGTCTCTCCGTCTACGGCGCACTGCATCGCGTACAGGACCGGCTCCGCGTCCGGCTCGCGGTCAGGCTGGAGAGTCCAGGTCTCGTAGCGGAGGACCGAGCGAGGGGTCACCGTCCCCACCTCCGGTTGGCCACGGCCACCTTGGCACTCAACTCCTCGGCCGTAGTCGGCGGACGTACGTCCTCGGGCGGCACGTCCCACTCCCGGCCACCGCGCGGCGGCCGAAGCTGCACGTACGGACCCACATGCCCCATCACCACGCCCACCTTGCCGTTCCGTCGGTCGACCACCAGGGCGCCGACATCGGGCGAGACGGTGTGCCCGTCGGTATCAGGGATGGGGGCCGTCATCGTGACCACCCCGGTGAGGCGGTGCGCGACCGGGCGTCCAGTCGCAGGGCGGGAACACATGGGGTGGTGCTCTTTCGCACGGTGATGCTCCTCGGCGGCGTGGATGCGTGCCCCTGGGCCCGTCGGTGCCGCAGGGTCGGCATCGATCCTCACGCCGGTCACCGGGACGAAGGAACCTCCACCAAACCCCACTCCGGGACGTCCCGCACCATGTAGAACGTCCCTGGTGCCGTCCTGAGACGAAGGGGGAGACTCGTGCCGAACGAGAGACTACGAGCCGTCATGGCAGCCGGAGGCTGGACATACGCCACCCTCGCCCAGGAAGTCGAGATCGACCCCAAGTCGGTCGAGCGCTGGGTGAACCTCGGGCGCACCCCACGCCGTGCCACAGCCCTACAGGCGGCCAAAGCCCTGGGAGAAGACGTGCACGCACTCTGGCCGGCACTCCGCCAAGCCCGCCCCGCCCGCGCCATCAGCCCTGAGCTGGTGGCGCTTTACGAACAGCGCGCCGACATCCCCGTTTCGGCGTTCACCGACCTGATGGCCCAGGCCCGGGAACGGATCGACATCCTCGTCTACGCAGCCGTATTCCTCCACGAGGCGTACCCGCGGCTGAACGAACTCCTCACCGAACGCGCCGCCGAAGGCTGCACCGTCCGCATCGCAGTCGGGGACGCCGACAGCGACAACGTCCAAGCCCGCGGCCAGGAGGAGCGGTTCGGCCACGGCATCGAATCCCGCTGCCGCCTCGCACTCATGCACTACAGACCGCTCGTCGGCACCCCCGGCATCGACGTCCGCACCCACGGCACCACGCTCTACAACTCCCTCTACCGCGCCGACGACCAGCAACTCGTCAACGCCCATGTCTGGGGCGTCAACGCCTACGCCGCCCCGGTATGGCATCTTCGTCGACACGAGACAGGCGGCATGTTCGACACCTACGCCGAGAGCTTCGACGCGGTGTGGGCGACGGCGACGCCAGTACGAGAGGAACGCTGACCGTGGCCCGCACCGAGTACTACGACGACCCCAGCGCACCCCAGCCGAACAGCATGGTCGTCGCCGCATCCGCCGTCGTCACCGACGACCACGGGCACATCCTCCTCCAGCGCCGCCGCGACAACGACCTATGGGCGCTGCCCGGCGGCGGCATGGAGCTGACCGACTCCCTGCCCGGCACGGCCGTCCGCGAAGTCAAGGAAGAGACCGGCCTCGACGTCGAGATCACCGGCCTGGTCGGCACCTACACCGACCCGAAACACATCATCGCCTACACCGACGGCGAGGTCCGCCGCCAGTTCAACGTCTGCTTCACCGCCCGCATCACCGGCGGCCGACTGGAGATCTCCGACGAGTCCACCGAACTCCGGTTCGTGCCGCCCGAAGAGATCGAGCCGTTGCCGATGCACCACACCCAACGGCTCAGGCTCCAGCACTTCCTGGAACACCGTGAGAAGCCGTACCTGGGCTGAACCGGCTGACGGCAGTAGCTGACGGCAACAACCCCGCACAACCACGGACACCCACGCACTTCACCGGACCAGCAAACCACGCTTGACCTGCGAAAAAGCAGGTCGATGGTGCCGCGTAGCACACGTACTATGTGCTGGCGGGCGCCACGCCAGTCCTCGTACACAACTGCAACCACGCGGAGGGGTTCAGCGCCGCTGAGGAAGCACTTGGTGGACTGACGCACAAGCGAAATTCGATCGGCGGTGCCTTCTACGCACATTCCGAATCGTGGGATGACACTTCGCCAGTCCAGATGGTTTCCGGGCGCCGGAATCTTCCGGACGACTACGTGGACCCGCCAGGTGCAACCAAGAACGGCGACCACCTGGAGGCCCAAGTCGCGACGCTCATGAGAGAGCGAGGCCTGAAGGAAGGAACCCTGTACCACACTGGGGACTGGACTTGCCCCATGTGTGCGTCCACGCTTCAGGATATGCTTCCGTCCAAGTCTTCCCTTACTGTCTTCTACAGGAAGAACGGTGAGATTTTCGGCGAGACTTATTTGAGTCGAGATTGGTGGGACTGACATTTCATGGAAAAAGATGTGGTCGACCCGGGAAGTGTCGATATCGCAGCGTTCTTGACCTCATGGTATGGGCTACCGCAGCCCGTGTCAGGGAAGAGTGATCCTGCGTTTGACTGGATTCCTGATGGTCTCAAGTGGTGCCATGAGATGAGTATGCGATGGGGCGTCCCTCTCGATGGCGTGAAGCGTCTCCTGCCGCTTTCGGAATTGTCGGAAGAGGAAGGGAAATTCATCTTCATGGCGGACCAAGGGGGGTGGGCCTGGGCTTTTGACGGGATGGCGCCGCTGGTCATTTTTGAAGTGAAGGATGATGAGCCATGGCGACAACTTTCCGGAGGGTGGGAGGATTTCTTTCGCTATCACGTCTTCACTGAGACAATTGAAAATGCGCCATTTGTGCAGTGGTCCTCGGATGTCTCTATGAGTGATGTGGAGCGCGTGCTTGCGTCGTTCCAGGAGATTTCCTTCAGTCAGTCCAAATGGCCTGGTGAGGGATGGCGTTCGTACATTGCCGACGGAATGATTGCTGATGCGGGTCCAAAGGCAGGTGATTCCGGAAGCTTTGCGGTTACTCTCGGTGCCAAGTCAGGTGAATCGCTTGAATACTTGAGGCGTTTGAACGGCGTTGACTGGCGAATGCGCAGGAACTGAAATGGATTACAAGCTCGCCTGACCTGCCACGGTGCGGCTGTGGTCGGCGTCCTCCATGGGCACGCGATGTTGACTGGCACGGAAAAGCAGGGCGAGAGGGAGTGTATGGGGAGAAGCGCCGTGCGGCGGTGTGGGGTTACGGCGGCTGGGGTGCTGTCGGCGGTGTTGCTGGCGGGGTGCTCGGGGGCTGAGGGCGGGACGGGTGGTGAGGATGCGGGGATGGAGGCCTCCGCGTCGGCGTCGGCTGTTGCGGGTGAGGGCGCGGAGGTTGTGCTGGCGGGTGAGGTGTAGCCTCACACCTCGATTCTGCAACTCTCGCGCTGGATAGCATTAGCAAAGTTGAAGCCCCGTCAGGCACGCCCTGGCGGGGCTTCTGCGGTGGGTGACGGCAGTAGTTGACGCTGAGGTTGAAAGGCTGAGGTGACGTGGCTACGGGGGCTCCAGCGCCAGTCCGGTCTCGGCGATAAATCCGTCGAGTACTTCGGGTCGGCGTTGGATGCTGCGTAAGCGGTTCTTCACGAGCGGGGTGAGGTCTTCGACCGCGTGGGGTGCGAGGTTGGCCAGGGACTTCTTCAGATGCGCCCAGACCCCTTCGACGGGGTTGAGATCGGGCGCGTAGGGCGGCAGCTTGACGACGGTGAGCCAGTCGCTGTTTCGGTCACAGAACTCCCGCAGGACTTTGGCGTGGCGGGTGCTGGCGTTGTCCCAGATTAGGATCAGTGGGGCACCGCCGAGCTGGCGACGTGTGGTGGTGATCAGTTCGGCGAACTCGCGAGCACGGAAGCCCTTCTTCTCGCCCGTGCGGCCTCGGTACGTTTGCGTCCGGTAGATCAGACGGGTCTCGCGGCGCGGCCTGACGCAGACCATCCCGGCCATCAGGACCCGGCCCGAGCCCTTCCCGGTCACCTTGATCACCGGAGTCCGCCCGCGCCGTGACCAGGTCCGGCCCTTCCCGGGCTTCAGGTCCTGCCCTGCCTCGTCCTCGAAGACTATCCACGCGCCCAGGAGCTGGGCCGTCCTCTTACCCGTGACCACTGCTCCGTCCGCCACGCGGCGACGGCCTGTTCGTCCCGCTCGGCCGCCCGGTGCACGGGCACCTGCGGCGACCAGCCCAGCCGGTGCAGCAGATACGACACTCCACGCGGGGTGTACGGGTAGCCGAAAAGGCGGTGGATCAGCTCCGCCACCCTCGCAAGGGTCCACCGCTGGTCCTCGCTCCAGCCGTGCGCGGCCGGGCCGGCCTCCAGCTCGACCTGCAGCCGCTCCGCCTGGTCATCACTGATCTGACACGGAAAGCCGCCGGCTCCCCTGGACACCAGAGCCGATCCACCGCCCCGACACCAGGCGGCGTGCCAGGCGTACGCCGACTTCCGCGACACCCGTAACCTGCGGGCCACCTCCGGCGGCCGCACCCCCTGCTCGAACATGTCCGCGGCCTGCAAGCGCACCGCCTCGCGCTTCGCCCGCCCCGCAGCGGTCGCCGCCATCCGCATACCTCATGACGAGGATGTAGCACCGCCAACGCCCGCCGTCACCCTGCCCTTTCAACCTCAGCGGCAACGGCAACGGTGACGGCAGACGACGACTGCGGTAGCCCCGCTGGTCGTCGGGGCCGGTGTTGGCCTCCAAGCCGCAGGCGGATGCCGCGATCGCCCCTGGTGTGGCTGCGCACGCGAGGGCACCGACCGAGAGCCCAGTCTGCTGCTAACGGCCAGGCGGAGCAGGGTAGATGGTGTGACGGAACGAAGTGGAGTGGCTGAGGCCGCCCCGGGTTGCCCGAAGCGCACGGGGCGGGTGATCTGTCGACGCACCCGCCGTCGTGGCTGACCTTCTGTGGCTGAGCTTGAAGGCGTGACGGGATCAGGTGACCAGCGACGGTGGTGCGATCGTCCGTGCTCGGTCGTACAGGTCGCTGGCCGTCGCGTTCTTCAGATGGGGGCGCAGGAGGCCGAACATAGCCTTCACGCGGTCGTCGGCGCGGCCGGACTGCACCTTGGGGTAGTCGTCGAGGGCCTGGTGCCAGGTGGCACACGCCGCTTCCAGGTGGCCGAGTTGCAACTGCCGCTCGGCCAGCAGCCCGCGCCGGTGTACGCGTGTGCGCTGGTACGCGCTGGGGCGGAGCCGGTCGGCTTGTTGCATGGCTTCGACGGCTCCGGCCTTGTCACCGAGTTCGTAACGCACCTGGCTGACGTGGTAGTTGAGCGAAGAGGGGTCATACGAGCCGAATGCCTTTCCGCGTGACTCGGCACGGTCCATGGCCGCCTCGGCCTCCCGGATGCAGCGCAGCGCTCCCGTACGGTCGCCGGTCTGCGCGGCGGCGTGCGCCTGCTGGCCGACGAGGAAGGCCCGCATCCGGGGCCCGGCTTTCGGGGAAGCCGCGGCAGCGGCATCGGCCAACTCCATAGCCTTCGCCCCGTGACGGAGGTCGACCGCCTGGACGCTCATGCCCCGCAGGGTGGTGCAGTACGTCAGGTGGTCCTCGGCAGCGCCAGCCAGCTCCAGAGCCTTGACGTAGTAGCGCTGCGCGAGACCGTGCAGCCCTTCGTCCACGGCCATGTAGCCGGTCAAGTAGAGCAGGTCCGAGGCGGCGGACAGCATCGCCTTGCGTACGTCCTCGGGTGCGTCGGCACGCAGGTAGGAGGCCACGGTGTTGACCATGAACGAGGCCGCCATGGGGCGGGCGTGGCGGCCGCCGAACTCGTCGTCCAGCTCCGAGAGACGCTCGGTCATGGCGACGACCATGTCCACTTCGTTCATGCCGATGCGGGTCGTGCGGCCAGACTGGACGGCGTCGGCACGCCCGACCACATCAGGCCAGCCGGGAATGGTGACGGCCACGGAGAACAGGCCGGCACCCAGGACACTGCGGCGGGACGGGTCCATATCCAGCCTCCCCAGGTCGATCACCCCTTCCACGGTATCCGCAGCCGCGGAGGAGCGATCGCGTGGAACCGGCAGCCCGGCCTCGGCATGGGTGACGGGGCGGCCGAGGCGGCGGGAGAGAGCTTCGAGGATGCATCCGCGCACCGCGCCGCGAGGGACGGTGCCTCCGAGCCAGTGGCTCACTGCCGACTCGTCGTAGCGCAGGGGGATTCCGGTCTCGGTGCCGACGCGGTTCACCGCCCGCGCGAACTGGTGGTGAGTCCAGCGGCTCTCGGTGAGCAGGCGCCCGAGCGCCACGTTCGGTTCACGCTTGGCCATGCCATCAACTCCCCGTGACCTTGCGAACTTTCAAGGCTTTCAAGTCCTGGCGCTGCGGCAACGGTACCGCTGAGCGTGGTCGTGCGGTTGCGTAGAGGCAGCAGGCAACGGCGAGTCCTCGCCGCAGCCGTCGTCTGAAGGGCTGAGGGATGAGAAGCGAAGCACGGGCCCGTCTGGCCCGGATGACCGAGGAGCGGGGCATGGACGGGGTGTTGAGGATCGACACCTACGAGGGCGCGGACCTGCCGCCGGGTTCGAACCGGTTCTCGCCGTGTCTCTGCCCGCAGCACGGCAGTGCCACGCCCGAGTACGGCGCGGAGAAGCTGAGCGTCGCAGTACGCGAGGCCAACCAGCGCAGCCGCGGAGAGCGGCTGTGAACCGGTTAGCCGCAGCCGTCGGCCGTTACGCCGGACCGCTCCTGATCATCACCATCTCGGTATCGGTCGGCTTCGTCCTGGGCGTGGCCGCCGCATCCCCACCCACCTGACTCCTCCCCGTCACGCATCCAGGCTCCCCACCTGTGACGAGGGAGGGCCCGCCGCCGGATGCGGTGGGCACCCCGCCCGGCTGCCTTCTTCGCAAGGGTCCGGCAGCCGGACGGGTCCAACTCCGCAGCATCCGCTGCGAAGTCCACTGAAAACCGTAAGGGAGAAAACGATGAATGTGGACGAGCTGTTCACCGGCGACCTGACCACTGGCGTCCCGGCCGTCGAGGCCACGCTGCTCGACAAGATGCCGGGCGGTGGCGACAACAACGGCGACCACTGCAGCAAGTGATCCAGGGCTGACGCCAGGCGGGGCGGGGCCGTACGCGGCCCCGCCCCGCCGCACGACACCGGAAAGGGACGACATGCTGTCGATGCGTCTGCGCCTGGCCGATCTCCAGGAGCCCAAGTGGAGATCGCAGGGCGGCCGTTGGACCAACGGCGAGAGCTGGATCGAGCCCGTAAACGTGTCCACGTTGGTCACGGAGGTCAGCGACGGCCAGGCACCACGCGTACGGGTCCGCGTGAAGGAGTGCAAGCGGGACGAGGCCGACTACGTCGAACTCACCATGGAGCCCGGACAAGCCCGCCTGGCGGCGGGCGCCTTCGGCACAGCCCCGCTCTATCTGACAGAAAAGGCCGGCGAGCTGCACGCCTCGTGGGACCTGACACTGCTGCGGCCGCATCTGCGGGCCGACCGTCTGGTGCCGCGCGTTGTCGCCCGAACGCTGACGAGGCAGCACCGCTACACGTCCGAGACGCTTTTCGAAGGCGTCTACCGCCTCACCGAACGGGCAGCGGCCACGTTTACTCCTTCGGGACTCAGCATCCACTACCCCGACCCCGCCGAACACGTACTTGAGCCACGTACCCTGCGGCCCGGCGTTGATCCACTCATGGCTCTCGACGAGTTGTTGGCCGAGGTGATTCACCAGGCGCCGACGGCATCCGGATGCGTGGGCGTCGAACTGTCCGGCGG
Organism: Streptomyces spinoverrucosus; assembly: GCF_015712165.1. Classification (NCBI taxonomy): domain Bacteria; kingdom Bacillati; phylum Actinomycetota; class Actinomycetes; order Kitasatosporales; family Streptomycetaceae; genus Streptomyces; species Streptomyces spinoverrucosus. Next base: position 5,598,844 of record NZ_JADPZX010000001.1, read on the forward strand.
CGCGGACTCCGGGAACGTCGCCCTGGCCGTGAAGGCGGCCCGTTTTCCCGAGGTGTACAGCTTCGGCCTGCTGGTGGGAGGAAGCACCGGCAGGCAGCAGTGCGAGCGGCGTCGGATCCTTGTGGAGCACTGTGGCTTCCGGGACACGGCCATCTCCGCCATGCAGCATCCACCCTTCTGCGCTGGAGGCGTGCGCGATCTGTGCAAGCCGCATGACCCGGCGGGAGCGTTCTATCAGGAGGCGTTCGATGTCGTGCGCGAGCAGGCAGCCGCCCAGCGGTGCGAGGTCATGTTCACCGGCAGCGGCGGCGACGAGATCAACGCCCACCACTCCAGGACACAGGCAGAACTGCCGACACCCGAACCCGTACCATGGCTCGGAGTCAAGGCAGCCCGAGCACTCGCCGAGGTGAACGAGCATCTGGCACCCATCCCGGTACTGCCCGTACCGACCCTGATGGCGTTCGGGATGCACAACCCCGGATTCCTCCGGGCCGGAATCTGGCCAGTGAGCCCGCTGGTGCACCCGCGGATTGTGCGGTTCATGGAGCAACTGCCGCGCGAGCACAAGCGCGGCAAGGCGCTGTTCCGCGACCGGATCAGACGGGCCGGGGTACCCGAGTGGGTGGCCGCGCCGGCCGAACCGGAGAACTTCCTGGCCGTTCTGGAAAAGGGCCTGCGTTCCTACGGTTTGCCCGTACTGGATGACATGCTGAAAGAGTCCATCCTGGTGGACCTCGGCTACGTTGATGGGAAGGCTCTCGCCAAGGCGCGGAGGGACGCCGACGCTGCGCCGGTCGTCCCCGACCTGCTGTGCGATGTGCTCGCCCTGGAGGTCGGACTGCGAAGCCTCATGTGACCAGCCCCGACACGGAAGCCGAGCACGTGGAAGCCACCAACCTCCTGTACCGCGATCCGGCACTCTACGACGTGGTCCAGTCCGACAGCACGAGCGCCGGAATGTGCCAAACCCTGATCGAGCGGCACAGGCCGGATGCCCGGACCCTGGTCGACTTCGGATGCGGTACCGGGCGAGACCTGGAGATCTTGGCCAAGCGCTTCGAGTGCATCGGCGTGGACCTCCAGCCCGGCATGGTCGACTACGCCCACCAGGCCCGGCCGGGGCTGGACATCCGCACCGGCGACATGCGCACCGTGCGACTCGGCAGCCGCATGGACGTGGTGACCTGTATGGGCAACAGCCTCGCCTACGTGCACGACAACGAGGCGATCAGCCAGGTCTTCGCCACCTTCGCCGCCCACGCCCGGCCAGGAGCGCTCCTCGTGCTGTGTTCCCCCGTCGCCCCGATCACCCGGACCGAGCCGACCACCGCCACGGTCGACACCCCGACGGGCCCCGCGACCGTCACCATCCGCCACACGTGGGACCTGCGGACCCAGATCAACACCATGCACCGGCACTGGAGTCTCCCCTCGGGCGACGAGGCCCGAGACGAGATCCGCAGACGCGTCCTGTACCCCCGCGAACTGGAACGCTATGCGGAGGGCGCCGGCTTCGAGGTCCTGGACATGCTCGACGGCACAGGGACAGGGCTTACCGGCCCCACCGCATACACGGTGGCCCGACAAACTCCGCGGTGACCAGCGGGAGACGAGCAACGGCACCAGCACCAGCCGCCCGGCCCCTGACGGCAGTAGCGACGGCAACAACCACGGATTTCCCCGCACAACGACGGACACCAGCGGAACGCAAATCACGTGCTGACCTGCAAAGAAGCAGGTAGAGCGGGTCCGCGCAGCACACGTACTATGTGCTGGCAGGCGCCACCACACCGGTACTCGTTCACAACTGCAATGTTGGTGATATCGCTGACGGGCTTCCGGCGCGCGCGAGTGGTGACCCCGCGGTCGGGCAGGTCGTGAATATCGGCGACTCGGGCGCGTCCAGGGTGGGGGCTCCGTTCAAGAGCGGGCACTCTTCCTCTTCGGATGACATCAACCAGTTCCTGATGGATTCACCGGACATAGCGAATCCGGCGAGTGGGCCCCATGCGTCAATCACTCACGTGGAGACCAAGCTTGCTTGGCGTATGCGACAAGCTGGCGTAACGTCACTAGATGTCGTGATCAACCATTCTGGCGGACCTTGCACGGGAAGGTTCTCGTGCTCGTCAGCGGTCCCGGCGATCCTTCCCCAAGGTTCGAGCATGACGGTCTGGTTCAGAGGCGCAGCGGGTAGCGTGCAGAGCGTCACGCTCCATGGCCGGGCGCGGGGATGATCAGGAAAGTGAGGGGCCGTGTTTCTGAGCGTATTTTTCAAGGGCGAGTGGCGCTACGCCGAGAGTCCGGTCGAGACGTCACGGCTTGTCGTCGAAGTCATGGAGGGCTTGCAGGGGGAAGAGGAGGCTGAAGGCTCCTACTATCCCGGCGAAGATGCCTGGTTCTGCATTGCTGATCGACGGCATAGCGAAACCGACCCGGTGGCGGCGAGCAATCTGCGCGTGGCCATCAATCGACGCCATGGGTATGGGGCTCTGGTCTGGTTCGTTGATGAGAAATTCCCTAAAGGGGGAGGGGTTTATGATTCTGTTTGGATTTCCGATAATCCCGAACCTCTTGATTTCGATCCACGCGTTGTGTCGGATCCTGGGTATCCGCTCTTCCATGACCCGACCAGCACTCTGCCGGTCTCCCGAATTCAGGCTGCGGTGGAGGAATTCTGTCGACTGCGTTCGGGGAATCGACCTGAGTGCATCAACTGGGTTGCCGGTCACATGAACGGGCAGCGCCTCGACCGGCCGTCCGTGGTCGAGGTCGTCGAGGATCCAGAAATCGACTGGGACAGCCTCCGATAGCTGCGTCCCACCGTGCCCGGTGGTGCGGCTGCGAGCTTGGCGCAGTCCTGGCCTTGCTCAGATGCCGTGAGCTGACGCTGAGGTTGAAAGGGCAGGGTGACGGCGGGCGTTGGCGGTGCTACATCCTCGTCGGGTCGTTGCCGTCGTCGCTGGTCGGCTCCTGGCCGGCAGGACCGTCGAGCCCGGTGCTGCGGGTGTCGATGGCGTCGCGCTGGAGGCGGAGTCGGACATGGGCGTAGACGGTGGCTGTGACGCCGGTGGGGGCGTGGCCGAGGAGTTCCTTGATCACGCTCGCGGCGGCGAATCCTCGTGTCAGCAGGTGGGAGCGCCCGTATGCTGGCCACGTACCGCCTGCTGAGGTCACACCGAGACTTGCCGGTCGGACGAGGAGGTGAAAGGGCATGAGCGTTGCCATTGACCACACCGGGCCCTGGACCGTAGCCGATGTCCTGGCCCTGCCCGAAGACCGCACGATCCGCTACGAGCTGCTGGGGGAGTCGCTCGTGATGTCCCCCGCACCTGGCGTCCGTCACCAGCGGGCCTCTTTCCGCCTCCACGTCGCCCTGGACGCGGCCGCTCGGGCCGTCGGCGCGCCGGTGGAGATCCTGGAGGGCGTCAACGTCGTCCTGCCGTCCGGACTGGTCGTGCCCGACCTGGTCGTGGCCGACGCCGGCGCGACTGCCGAGGACCCCGCCACCGTCGACATCGACGCGGTCCAGCTTGTCGTCGAACTCGTCTCCCCCGGCAACCGCACCATGGACCGCAAGGTCAAGCCCATGCTGTACGCGGAGGCCGCCGTCCCGCGCTTCTGGCGCGTGGAGTTCGACCCGGCCCCGATGCTCGCCGTCTACGAACTGGAAGGCGGCCGGTACGTGGAGCGGGCGACCGCACTCGCGGGCGCGACCACCAACCTGGACGCCCCGTTCCCCGTTGCGATCGACCCGGCTGGACTCACCCGGCAGTAGATGCCGTCTGACGGCAGCGCTGACGGGCAACCGGACCCGTCAGTGGCGGACACCAGCGGGAGGGTCTCTATCGCTGGAACAGGTCGTCAGGGCCTACCCTCGGCCGTTTCCGCGCCACGACAAGGGACGCCCACCGGCCGTGGTGGAGATGGAGGACAGTCCGCAGCCACGTGGTTGGAGGGCCTGCAGGCCAAGGCGGCGGATCCCAGCGCCCTGTCGGCTGCGGGCCACCACCAGATCGCCCAGCACCAGTTCGCCGAAGTCCGGAACGTCCTCGTGGCCCGAGGGGTTCCCCCGAGCAGCAGCCGCGCGAACGTCAGGCCCCCTGAGCACCCCGCCGCCCCGACACCCCCGCCCAGTGGGCCCGCAGGGTGCGTACCGTCTCCGCGATCGCCGGACGGCGGGCCGCGCCCTCGCGCCACAGCGCGTACAGGCGGCGTACGGGCAGCGGGTCCAGCGCCACCTCCACCACCCCCTCCGGCAGCGGACCCCGCCCCAGTCGGGGGATCAGGGCGACGCCCAGGCCCGCCGCGACCAGGGCGACCAGCGTCGGGTTCTCCTCCGCCGTGTGGACGAGGTCCGGCTCGTGGCCGGCCGTGCGCAGGGTGCGGACCAGCCAGTCGTGGCAGACCCGGCCCGGCGGTTGGCACACCCACCGCTCACCGCCCAGTTCCTCCCGCCGTACGGCCGTACGCCCCGCGAAGGGGTGACCCGAGGGCACGAGCAGGTCGCACAGGTCGTCCCCGATGACCGCCTGCTCCACACCCGCCGGGGCGGGCAGCGGCGCGATGTCCCAGTCGTGGGCGACGGCGACGTCGACGGCGCCCTTGGCCACGAGGTCGACCGACAGGTGCGGGTCGACCTCGGTGAGCCGGGCGTCCAGGGCCGGGTGCCGCTTCGCCAGGTCGGCGAGGACGGGCGGCAGCAGCCCGCGCGCCGCCGACGGGAACGCCGCCACGCTCAGCCGCCCGGCGGGCAGCCCCCGCCGCTCCTCCAGCTCGGTCTCCGCCCGCTCCACGATCGCCAGCAACTCACCCGCGACGGCGACGAGTTGATGCGCCTCGGCGGTCAGCCGTACACCCCGACCCTCCCGCTCCAGCAGGACCGTCCGCGTCTCCCGTTCCAGCTTGGCGATCTGCTGGGAGACGGCGGACGGCGTGTAGCCGAGCGCGGCGGCCGCGGCGCCGACCGTGCCGTGGACGGACACGGCGTGCAGGGCGCGCAGGCGTTGCAGGTCGAGCATGGTCCCTCCGGTCATCCCCAGTGCTTAGCGTTGCTTCATCCAACCATGCAGCAAACATCGCTGGTGCTTCATGATCGGGCGGGCGATCCTCGTCGGTATGCGCCCTGCCCATCTCCTCCTCGCCGCCCTCGTCGCCGCCGTCTGGGGCGTCAACTTCACCGTCATCGAGATCGGCCTCGATCACTTTCCGCCCCTCCTCTTCTCCGCCCTGCGTTTCCTGGTGGCCGCAGTCCCCGCCGTGTTCCTCGTGGGGCGGCCGAAGGTGGCGTGGAAGTGGATCGTGGCAGTGGGACTCGCCCTCGGCGTGGCGAAGTTCGGGCTGCTGTTCGTGGGGATGGACGCGGGGATGCCGGCCGGGCTGTCGTCGCTGGTGCTGCAGATCCAGGCCGTGTTCACAGCGTTGATCGCCTTCCTCGCGCTGGGCGAACGGCCCACCGGCATCCGGGCGCTGGGGATGCTGGTGGCCCTCGGCGGCATCGCAGTCGCCGCCGTCGACGAAGGCACCTCCGGCCCCCTCACCGCCTTCGCCCTGGTGATCGCCGCGGCGGCCTGCTGGGGCGCCTCCAACGTCCTCACCCGCAAAGCCGCACCCCCGGACGCGCTCAACTTCATGGTGTGGGTCAGCACGGTCCCCGTCCTGCCCCTCCTCGCCCTGTCCCTCCTCCTGGAGGGCCCCACCAGGGACTACGACGCCCTGCGTGCCCTCGACTGGCAGGGCGCAGGCACCGTCGTCTACGTCGCCTGGGTCACCACGGTGTTCGGCTTCGGCGCCTGGGGCTGGCTGCTGCGCCGCCACCCGGCCTCCACCGTCGCGCCCTTCTCGCTGCTGGTCCCGGCCTTCGGCATGACGTCGGCGGCGGTGTTTCTCGGCGAGTCGATGACGCCGCTGCGCTGGTGCGCGGCCGTGCTGCTGGTGGGCGGCGTGGCTCTGACCTCGGTTGCGCCCCGGCGATCTCTGGCGGTCCATGCCGTGGACCGCCCGGCACGCCCGGTGGACGCGAGCCGGTCATGACGGCACCACCTACCGGTTCGACGCCCGCTCACCGTCCGGGCGGCGGGCGTCCAGCGCGGCGAGGTGACGGTCCCCGGCCTCGGGAAGGGCGCGCTCCTGGGCGCCCTGGCCTTCGTCGGCGTTCCCGGCTTCCACGAGGCGTTCGCGGAGCTGCGCGGCCGCCTGCTCGGCTGACCGGGTCCGCGGCCGACCCCCGAGGCGGGGGCGAGATCAGGCCGAGTCGTTGAGCAGACGGGCCAGGTGCTCGTGGCCCGCGCCCAGCAGCTCGGGCAGCGGGGCCGCCGCCTCGTACCAGCGCTTCTCGTACTCCCAGCACAGCCAGCCGTCCCAGTGGTGCCGGGAGAGGAGCTCCACGGTCTCGGCCAGCGGGAGGACTCCGGCGCCCAGCGGCAGCGGGGTGGTGTCGTCGGCGGAGGCGATGTCCTTGACCTGGACATAGCCGAGGTACGGGGAGAGGGCCGCGTAGGTCTCCGAGGGCTGTTCGCCGCCCAGCCAGGTGTGCATCACGTCCCACAGCGCCCCGACCTGGCGGTGGCCGACCAGGCCCAGGATCCGGATCGCGTCGGCGCCGGTGCGGTGCGAGTCGTGGGTTTCGAGCAGGATGCGTACACCCGCCTCGGTGGCGTACTCGGCGGCCGTGCCCAGGCGGCGGGCGGCGGTCGCGTCGGCCTCCTGCGGAGTCTGCTCCGCCGTACCGCCGGGGAAGACCCTCACGTACGGGGCGCCCAGGTCGCGGGCCAGGTCGAGCAGGGCGCGCAGCTCGCCCAGCACGGGCTCGTCGTCGCCCGGCGCGGCCACGCGCGCGTACCCCGCGATGCCGAGCAGCTCGACGCCGGACGCCTTGAACTCGGCGGCGGTGTCCGCCCGTTCGGCGGCCCCGATGCCGGGGTGCACCGGCTCCTCGGGGTGCGCACGCAGCTCCACACCGTGGTAGCCGTGCTCGGTCGCGAGTCGGAGGACGTCCGGCAGGGGGAGGCCGGGGACACCGAGGGTGGAGAACGCCAGCTTCATGTATCCAGCTTCATACACACGGCCCCTTCCCGTCACTCCGGTGTCCCTCGCAGGTTCACGCGCCAGTCCTGGCCCACCAGGTCCTTGCCGAACGAGCGGTGCGGCTTCTCGGCGACGAGGACGAAACCGTGCCGCTGGTAGACGCGGCGGGCGGCGGTCAGGACGTCGTTCGTCCAGAGCACCAGGTCGCGGTAGCCGACCCCGCGCGCGAAGTCGATGACCGACCGCACCAGCCGGTCGCCGATGCCGAGACCCCGCGCGTCCGGTTCGACCAGCAGCAGACGCAGCCGAGCGGTGGCGGGCGCCTCGTCCCGTACGCACATCACACACCCGACCGGCCGTCCGTCCAGCTCGGCGATCCACACCCGCTCCAGGTGCGGGTCGTGGTCCTCGGCGAAATCCGCGACGATCCGGGCGACCAGCCCCTCGTAGTCGGTGTTCCAGCCGTACTCGGCGGCGTACAGCGCGGCGTTGCGCTGCACGATCCAGCCCAGGTCGCCGGGGCCGGGCTCGCGCAGCACCACGTCCTCGGGGCGCGGTGCCCGCTCGGCGCCCAGGATCGCCCGTACCGTCCGCAGCGCCTCGGCGAGCCGCCCCCGCTCCTCGGGCGGCACGTGGGCCACCAGCGCCCCGACCGTCTCCCGGGCCCGCTCGTCCAGCAGGTCTGCGGCTTCGCGGCCGCGCGCCGTGAGGGTGATCCGGCGGCGGCGCGGATCCCGCTCCGAGGGCGCCCGCTCGATCAGCCCGTCCTGCTCGAACTTGTTCAGGATCCGGCTCAGATACCCGGCGTCCAGATGCAGTTCTGTGCGCAGGTCGGCGGCGTCCGTGCGCGGGGAGTGCGCGAGCTCGTACAGGACGCGGGACTCGGTGAGGGTGTACGGGGCGTACAGGTGGCGGCCGTAGTCGAGGGCGCCGATGAGGTTGGTGTAGAAGCGGTTGAAGGAGCGGATGTCCTGGACGGTCATGATCGGCCCCGAAAGCTCTGGGATGGTTGACTCAGTCAGAGGTTTCCCTGGGTCGAGCCTAGGCCGATGCCGCTCCCTCGTCCATGCCCCCGCCTACTCCGCGGCGGCCCGCCGGTAGACGCACACCTGCGTGCCCGTGGTCGAGGCGGTCGTCGAGACCAGCTCGAACGCGGTCTTCGTACCGTCCTCCGGGAAGATCGACTTGCCGCCGCCGAGCATCACCGGCATCACGATCAGCCGCAGCTCGTCCACCAGCTCCTCGCTCAGCAGCGCGCGGACCAGCGTCGGGCTGCCCATGATCAGCAGGGTGCCGTCCTCGGACGCGCGCAGCTTGGCCACGGCCTCCACGCCGGTCAGGCGCGTGGTGTTGTTCCAGGTGAGGTCGGCGTCGGTGAGGGTGCTGGAGACGACGTACTTGGGCAGGGCGTTCAGCCGGTCCGCGAAGGGGTCCCCGGCCCGCTCGGGCCACGCCTGCGCCATCACCGACCACGTACGCCGCCCGTACAGCACCGCGTCCGCGTCCGTCAGCGCCGCGTCGAAGGCGCCGCCCACGACCTCGGGGTCGAAGAACGGGTGTGTCCAGCCGCCGTGCGCGAACCCGCCGTCGGTGTCCTCCTCCGGACCGCCGGGCGCCTGCACGACACCGTCGATGCTGATGAATGCGGTGGCCACGATGCGCATGGGAGTCTCTTCCTTCGTTCGATGATCACCGGCTCTCGGCGGTGACGTTCGCTGCGATTCTTACGGCGGTAGGACCGGGGAGCGAGCGAAAACTCATCGCCGGCGGCGGATCCGTTCGCGGCGGGAATCCGGCCGGGAGCCGTCCCGGCCGGATTCCCGGGCGTCGGATGCCGTTACGAGGCGTCGCGCACCGTTCCGGTCAGTGCCGGACCCTGCGGCAGGCCCTCGTCGTCGGCCTGCTGCAGGACGACGTGCTCGGCGGGCTCGGCGACCTGGTCGCGGATCGTCGGCACGGTGGCCTCCGTGCTCAGCTCACCGGACGGGACCTGTGCGTAGTAGCCGAAGAAGTCCAGCTTCGACAGCGGGACCTCCCCGTCGGGCACCTCACCGACCCAGTCGCGCAGCCACTCGGGGTCGACGTCCTTGGTGGACAGCTCCGGACGCCCGTCGGTCGGCCGCGCCAGCAGCGTCGTGCCCAACTCCACGTCCGCGGGCTCGGACAGCGACACCTTCCAGCGCAGCGGCTGTCCCTCGGTGACGTCGTCGGCGACCGGCGTCACGTCGACCTTCGGCATCGGGTCGTCGTCGAGGACGGTGACGCCACCGCCGTACGAACCGATGACCGTGCCGCGCACCGCCTTCACCGCCACGTCGTGCGAGACGCCCCAGGAGAAGCGCTTGTTGCCCTTCACCGTCACCGTCACCTTGGCGCTCTGCTGCCCGGGGCGCAGGGTCACGAGGCGGTGCCGCAGCGCCTGGGTGGCGGGGTCGGCGACGTACATACGGATCGTGCCGGTGCCCGGGCCGGTGACACGGACGGGCACCTGGTAGGTGCGCTCACCGGAGTCGCCCTCGTCGACCGTCGTACGGCCGATGTCGACCCGCGTCAGGGCGGTCGGCCGTACCTCGGGGGTGCCGGGGCGCCAGGCGTGGGCGTCCATGAGCCAGGCCTGGCCCGAGCGGGAACGCGGCGTCAGTTCGAGGGAGTTGACGCGGGACAGGTCGAGACCGGCGTTGCGTGCCGCGGTGAGTGACACGCGGCGCTCCTGCGCCCAGTAGGAGGCGGTGCGCTCGCTGCCCGGCACGCCGTCCACGCGCACCTGACCGAGCTTGGCGCGCTTGCCGGCCGCGTCGGTGACGGTGACGTCGAGGCGGGTGCCCTTGCTGTTCGGCGGCACGAACACACGCAGCGCCAGGCTCTGGGCGCCCTTGAGGGAGACGGGCTTCTCGGTCCGCACGCGGGTCACGGCACCCGGCGCGGACCACTTGAGCGCGACCGCGCGGCGACCCTGCTCGCGCTCCGGCCACCAGCGCGCGAAGTGCGGTGACGCACCGTTCGTGTCCGGGTCCAGGCAGACGGTACGCGGGTCCGAGTCGACCGCGTTGCACAGCCGCCCGCCGGTCACCTTCACCTGGCCGTCGGGCAGGAACCCGGCGCCCCGCCCCGCGCCCACCGCGTGCGTGAGGACGCGGGCGGGATCGGCGGAGGGGGCGCGGCGGCCGGTGCCGTCGATCAGCTGACGCACCCGGTCGTCACCGGCGACGAACAGCCGTGCGGCGGCGGCGATGTAGGTGGCGCCGGCGCGGTGCTGCTGCCGGGCGGTGAGGCGGGTGGCGGTGCCCGTGGAGCAGACCGGGTCGCGGCTCTCGGGGTCCTCCCAGAAGTCGTCGCTCGCGGGCGCCTTGGCCTCGCCCGGCGTCCACTCGCTGTTGAAGAAGTTGTGGTTGGCGCCGATCATGTAGACCGAGCTGTGCAGGGCCTTGCCCCGGCTCACGCCTCGGGTGCCGTCGGCGTACACCTGACCCTGGAGGTCGGAGACGTCGCCGTCGCAGCCCGGCAGGATCGTCAGCGACGGCACGTCCGGCACCGGGTTCTGGCCGAAGATGGTCGGGCCGATGAGGACGGTGCCGCGGATCGTCCAGCGGGCCCGCCCCGGCTGCCCGTCCTGCCCGGCCGGCGGCGGGTAGAGGCTGTCCATGGCGGCGCGGGAGACGCCCTCACCGCCGCGGGAGTGACCCACCAGCAGGACGCGGGACAGGTCGGCCTTGGGCGCTTTGCGTACGGCCGCGGGGGCGCCGGCCGGCCTGGTCGCCCAGTCCGCCCAGCGCGCCAGGTGGGCGCGCACCAGCGAGGAACGGCCCTGCGCGCCCGCGTCCTCGATGCCGCCGTCCTGGCCGTTGATGCCGTTGGCGGAGATGGAGACCGTGACATAGCCCTGGGAGGCCAGCAGCTTCTGGTCCCTCAGGTAGCCGCGGTGGCTGGGGATCGGCTTGGCACCGGCGGCGCAGGGCCAGTCGATGGTGACGGCCTCCTCGCCCTGGCCGGGGACGTAGCAGGTGGCGTGCCGGCCGTGCAGGAACAGGGCCACGGGGCGCTTGCCGGTGGCGCCCCTGGGGGCGACGACGACACCGCGCATCTCGATCGGCTCGCGGTAGCCGGGCAGCCGGATCGGGTCGAGCGTGTACTCGCCGGTGGTGGTGGCGAAGCCGCCCGGCCTGCCCGGGTCGACAGCTCCCGCGGGCAGCTGGGGCGGCGGCTGCACGGCACGGGACCGGGCGCCGCCGCCCGCGACGTCCTCCCGGTCCAGCCGACGCCCACCCGCAAGGACCTGAAGGCCCATCAGGTCGGCGGGCCCGGCGTTCTCCAGCGGCAGCCGGAAGGTACGGCCGTCCTCGTCCTGTTCCGGTACGCCGACCAGCCCGTCGTCCGTGTGGAACTCGACCCGCGCGTCACCCGGCGGCACCCGCCTCGGTGAGCGCCACTCCAGGGTGTTGCCCTCGTCCGTGGTGGTGATCCGCCAGCCGGGCGGCAGTTCACCGCCGTCGTTGTCCGACGCCGTGACGGCACCGGGCGGCCGGGGCGCGGCCTGGGCCAGGGCGGGCGTCACTCCCGCCAGTGTCACCGCCGCGACAGCGGCGGCCCATATTCTCCGGGCACGTATCAAGAACCCTCTCCTCAACTCCTCGAACCGGAGACGCCGTTGTCGCGGTCGCCTCTCGTGCAGGAGGAGGCTGTGGAGGTTCTGTGGGTTGCCCGGGCGCGGGGAACCGGCCTCGATGAGGCCGATCCCGTCGAGGTCATTCTGTAACTACTAGTATGTACAGTCGGGGGCTCGTGCAGGGCCCCTGTGGCGCACAGAGAGGACTGCCATGCCGCTGGTCCGCATAGACGCACTCGGAACAGATGTGACGCACCTTCAGGCGATCGGCGACGCCGTGCACGAGGCCCTGATGGAGACCCTTGGCATCCCGCCCGACGACTACTTCCAGATCCTGACGGCCCACGACGGCACGCACGGCACCCTCCGCTACGGCGACTACCTCGGAGTGCGCCGCGACGCCGGAATCGTCTACATCGCCATAACGCTCCGCGCGGGCCGCGAACCGGACAGGAAACGGGCGTTGTACCGCCGTATCGCCGAACTCGCCGAGACACATGCGGGAGTCGAACCCCGCAACGTCTTCGTCACCCTCACCGAGAACGGGGACGCCGACTGGTCTCTGGGGTACGGGGAGGCGCAGTACGCGCCGCGGTGAAGCGGGGGGTTGCCCTCAGCTCCGCGGCGCCCCCGTGGACCCCCGCACCATCAACTCCCCCCGCACCGTGGCGATCCCACCCGGCGGCGGCTCCTCGCGGCCCATGGCGATCCGTCCCGCCCGTGCCCCCGCCTCCGCCAACGGCAGCCGCACCGTTGTCAGCGCGGGCACCGCGTCGATGCTGAACGGCAGGTCGTCGAACCCGGCGACCGAGACGTCCTCCGGGATCCGCCGCCCCGACTCCCGCAGCGCGGCGCACGCCCCCAGCGCCACGGAGTCGTTGGCGGCGACCACGGCCGTGAGGGACGGGTCGCGGCGCAGCAGCTCCAGCGTGGCCTCGTAGCCGGACCGGCGGTCGTAGCGGCCGTGGACCGTCCAGCGCGGGTCCTCCGGGATCCCCGCCGCCTCCAGCGCGGCCCGGTGCCCCTCCAGCCGGTGCCGGGTCGTGGTCCGTTCCTCCGGTCCCGCGATGTAGCCGAGCCGTCGGTGGCCGAGACCGATCAGATGCTCCGTCAACTGCCGTCCGCCGCCCCGGTTGTCGAAGGTCAGCGCCACCGCCCGGGTCTCCGGCGCCGGCGGCCGCCCGCACAGCACGACCCGCGTCCCGGCCTCGGTCAGCTTGCGCAGCTTCGCCGACACCGCCGCCACATGCGCGGCGTTCTCGACGGCACCACCGGTGAGGACGACGGCCGCGGCGCGCTGCCGCTGCAACAGGGTCAGGTACGTCAGTTCGCGCTCGGGGGAGCCGCCCGTGTTGCACACGACCGCCAGCCGTTCGCCGCCCGCTCTGCCGCCCGGACCGCCGATCTCCGACTGGATCGCGCTCGCCATGATCCCGAAGAAGGGGTCGGCGATGTCGTTCACCAGGATGCCGACCAGGTCGGAGGTGGCCGCGGCGAGCGCGCTGGCGGGGCCGTTGAGGACGTAGTCCAGCTCGTCGACCGCCTTGAGCACCCGCTCGCGGGTGGATGCGGCCACCGGGTAGTTCCCGTTCAGCACGCGCGACACCGTCGCGGGCGAGACCTGGGCGCGGGCCGCCACGTCCGCCAGGGTCACCGTCATCTCGTCGTCCTCCGGTAGCGCGTCCTGTGTCTTTCCGCGTTGACCATAAGGCCACCGAACCTCGTTGTTCGCCCCCTCGAACAACTCAAGAAGGTCACACCCTTGTCCGGACCCTTGCTCAGAGGCTAGCTTCTCCGTAGAAAGCGCTTACTGAATGGCTTACTGCCTACTAGTCGCAGCGAGAGGGACCCACGTGAACCGCAAGACGGTGCGTATCGCCATGAACGGCGTGACCGGGCGCATGGGCTATCGCCAGCACCTCGTCCGCTCCATCCTGGCCCTCCGTGAACAGGGCGGCCTCGACCTCGGCGACGGCACCGTGCTGTGGCCCGAGCCCATCCTCGTCGGCCGCCGCGAGCACGCCCTGCGGGCGCTCGCCGACCGGCACGACCTGGAGCACATCTCCACGGACGTCGACACGGTCCTCGCCGACCCGACCGTGGACATCTACTTCGACGCCCAGGTCACCTCCGCCCGCGAGGAGGCCATCAAGAAGGCGATAGCGGCCGGCAAGCACGTCTACACCGAGAAGCCGACGGCCACCGGACTGGAGGGCGCGCTGGAGCTGGCCCGCCTCGCGCAGAACGCGGGCATCAAGCACGGCGTCGTCCAGGACAAGCTGTTCCTGCCCGGCCTGCTGAAGCTGAAGCGGCTCATCGACGGCGGCTTCTTCGGCCGCATCCTGTCCGTGCGCGGCGAGTTCGGCTACTGGGTCTTCGAGGGCGACTGGCAGCCCGCCCAGCGCCCGTCGTGGAACTACCGCGCCGAGGACGGCGGCGGCATCGTCGTGGACATGTTCCCGCACTGGGAGTACGTCCTGCACGAGCTGTTCGGGCGGGTGAGGTCCGTCCAGGCCGTCGCCACCACCCACATCCCGCAGCGCTGGGACGAGAGCGGCAAGCCCTACGACGCCACCGCCGACGACGCCGCGTACGGCATCTTCGAACTCGACGGCGGGATCATCGCCCAGATCAACTCGTCCTGGGCCGTGCGCGTCAACCGGGACGAGCTGGTCGAGTTCCAGGTGGACGGCACCGAGGGCTCGGCGGTCGCGGGCCTGCGCAACTGCCGCGTCCAGCACCGCAGCGCCACCCCCAAGCCGGTGTGGAACCCGGACATCCCGGCCACCTACGCCTTCCGCGACCAGTGGCAGGAGGTGCCGGACAACACCGAGTTCGACAACGGTTTCAAGGCCCAGTGGGAACTGTTCCTGCGGCACGTCTACGCCGACGCCCCCTACCACTGGGACCTGCTCGCCGGCGCCCGCGGCGTCCAGCTCGCCGAACTGGGCCTGAGGTCCTCGACCGAGGGCCGCCGTCTCGACGTACCGGAGATCGCGCCGTGACCATCCGACTCCCTGACGCACACGGGGGCCTGCGCACCTACGAACCCCGTTCCGAGCCCCTCGCCGTCGCCCCCGGCGCGGCCTTCTCCAGCCGTACGGTCTTCTCCGCCGCCCATGTCGTCGCCGACCCGTTCGCCGACGTCACCCCGGACTCGCCCGCCGCGATCGACTGGGACGCCACGCTCGCCTTCCGCCGCCATCTGTGGTCCCACGGGCTCGGCGTCGCCGAGGCGATGGACACCGCCCAGCGGGGGATGGGCCTGGACTGGGCCGGAGCGGCCGAACTCATCCGCCGGTCCGCTGCGGAGGCCAAGGCGGTCGGCGGCCGGATCGCCTGCGGTGTGGGCACCGACCAGATCGCCGCCGGGTCGCTGGGGCAGGTCCGCGCGGCGTACGAGGAGCAGCTCGCGGTCGTGGAGGAGTCCGGCGCCCAGGCGATCCTGATGGCCTCGCGGGCCCTGTGCTCCGCCGCGACCGGCCCCGAGGACTACCTGGAGGTGTACGGCCACCTGCTGCGCCAGACCTCCGAGCCGGTGATCCTGCACTGGCTCGGCCCGATGTTCGACCCGGCGCTGGAGGGCTACTGGGGCTCACCGGACCTCGACGCGGCCACGGACGTCTTCCTCGACGTCATCGCGGCCCACCCGGACAAGGTCGACGGCGTCAAGATCTCCCTGCTGGACGCCCAGCGCGAGATCGACCTGCGCCGACGGCTGCCGAACGGCGTCCGCTGCTACACCGGCGACGACTTCAACTACCCCGAGCTGATCGCGGGCGACGAGCAGGGCTTCAGCCACGCCCTGCTCGGCATCTTCGACCCGCTGGGCCCGCTGGCGGCCCAGGCGGTACGGGTCCTGGACACCGGCGACGTGAACGGTTTCCGCGCGCTGCTCGACCCTACCGTCGAACTGTCCCGGCACCTCTTCCGGCCCCCGACCCGTTTCTACAAGACCGGCGTGGTCTTCCTGGCCTGGCTGGCCGGCCACCAGACACACTTCACCATGGTCGGCGGCCTCCAGTCGGCCCGCTCCCTGCCGCACTTCGCCCGCGCCTACGAACTCGCCGACGGTCTGGGCCTGTTCCCCGACCCGAAGCTGGCGGAGGAGCGGATGAAGACCCTGCTCGCGCTGTACGGGGTGACGCAGTGAGCGCCGCACTCGAGCGTTTCAGCATCAACCAGATGACCGTGAAGCAGCTGAGCCTGCCCGAACTGGTCGAGGCGTGCGTCCAGTTGGAGATCGGCAACGTGGGCCTGTGGCGCGAGCCGGTCCAGTCGTACGGTCTGGAGGCGACCGCCAAGCTGGTCCGGGACGCGGGACTGACGGTGACGACGTTGTGCCGCGGCGGCTTCTTCACCGCGATCGACCCGCAGGAGCGGGCCGGCGCCCTGGCCGACAACCGGCGCGCGATCGACGAGGCGGCGACGCTGGGCACGGACACCCTGGTCCTGGTCTCCGGCGGCCTGCCGCCGGGCTTCAAGGACCTGCACGGCGCGCGGGAACGCATCGCGGACGCGCTCGCGGAACTGGGCCCGTACGCGCAGCGGCACGGCGTACGCCTCGCGATCGAGCCGCTGCACCCGATGTACGCCTCCGACCGCTGCGTGGTCTCCACCCTCACGCAGGCCCTCGACCTCGCGGAACGCTTCCCCGCGCAGCAGGTCGGCGTCACCGTGGACACGTACCACATCTGGTGGGACGACACGGCCCCGGAGCAGATCGCCCGGGCCGGCGCCGGCGGCCGTATCCACACCTTCCAACTCGCCGACTGGACCACCCCGTTGCCGGAGGGTGTCCTGAACGGCCGCGGTCAGATCGGCGACGGCTCGATCGACATGCGGGAGTGGAAGGGATACGTGGATGCGGCCGGGTACTCCGGGCCGATCGAGGTGGAGCTCTTCAACGAGGGGCTGTGGGCGCGGGACGGGCGGGAGGTGCTGACGGAGACCGCGCAGAGGTTCGTACGGAACGTGATGTCGTGAGTCGGAGACCGGCCCGGCCCGGGATCGAGTGGTCCCGGGCCGGGCCGGATCCGTCAGCCGGTCAGCCGGTCAGCCGGTCAGCCGATTCGGCCGGTCGGCCGAGCGCGGCGGCTCAGCTCGTCATGGCGGCGAACATGCCGGGCTCGTAGGAGCCGCCCTTCTGGTGCACGATCACGGCGAGCCGGTTGGCCGCGTTGATCAGGGCGACCAGGGCGACCAGCGCGGCGACCTGGTCGTCGTCGTAGTGCTTGCGCACCTGGTCCCAGGTCTCGTCGGACACGCCCTGGTGGGCGTCGGCGAGCCGGGTGCCCTCCTCGGCGAGCGCCAGCGCGGCCTGCTCGGCCTCGGTGAACACGGTGGACTCGCGCCAGGCGGCGACCAGGTTGAGCCGGACGGCGGTCTCACCGGCGGCCGCGGCCTCCTTGGTGTGCATGTCGACGCAGTGGCCGCAGCCGTTGATCTGGCTGGCCCGCAGGGACACCAGTTCCTGCGTGGACCTCGGCAGCGTCGACTGGTGGATCAGCAGGCCGGCGCCTGCGAACCGCTTGGCGAACCTGGCGGCGAGCTCGTTCTCGAACAAGTTGAATCGGGCGTCCATGACTTCGTCCTCACTCGTGGTGTCGCATCGGACGAACACGAGATGCCGGTAACCCGGTCCCCGTGACAGTTCTCGCGACGGGCGACGGTGTGACGTGCGCCACCGCTCCTGGATGTCACAAAGCCGCGGCGATGGGCGTCTGGTGCGCGTGGACTGTCGAGAGCGAGCAGACAGGAGCAGCCGGTGAACAGCGGACGCGCACAGGACACGGCGGGGCGCTCGGCGGGCGGCGGACGCACGGACCCCGCCACCGAGGCGTTCGTCACCCACCGCAATCTGCTGTTCACCGTCGCCTACGAGATGCTCGGCTCGGCCGCCGACGCGGAGGACGTCCTGCAGGAGACGTGGCTGCGGTGGGCGGGCGTCGACCTCGGCACGGTACGGGACCAGCGCGCGTACCTGGTCCGGATCACCACGCGCCAGGCGCTGACCCGGCTCCGCACGCTCGGCCGCCGCAAGGAGTCCTACGTCGGCTCCTGGCTGCCCGAGCCGTTGCTGACCGCGCCGGACGTGGCCGAGGACGTCGAGCTGGCCGACAGCGTCTCGATGGCGATGCTGCTGGTGCTGGAGACGCTCACGCCCACCGAGCGGGCGGTGTTCGTGCTGCGCGAGGTGTTCGACCTCGGGTACGACGAGATCGCCGAAGCCGTCGAGAAGAGCCCGGCCGCCGTCCGCCAGATCGCGCACCGGGCACGGGCGCATGTGGCGGCCCGCCGGCCGCGCGGGGTCGTTACCCCCGCCGAAACCCGCGACGCGCTCCACGCCTTCCAACGGGCCGTCGAAACGGGCGATCTGCAGGGCCTGCTCGACATCCTCGCGCCGGACGTCGTCCTCGTGGGCGACGGCGGCGGAGTCAGGCAGGCCGTCCTGCGGCCGGTCGTGGGGGCGGACAAGGTGGCCCGCCTGCTGGCCGCCGGGCTGGGCAGGCTCGCGGCCGGGGCGGCGCTGCGGCCGGCGCAGGTCAACGGCCACCCGGCGCTGGTGCTCCGGCTCGACGGCGAGCTCGACACCGTCATGGCGGTCCGCGTCGACGACGGCCTCATCACCGGCCTGTACGCCGTCCGCAACCCCGAGAAGCTGTCACACATGCACCGGGCGACGGCCCTTCGCCGCTGAGCCGGCACCCTCCGACACTGGGACAGGCCCTAGGGACGGATCCCGTCACAGGCGATGGGCAGATGGCGGGGCCCGCGCAGCACGGCGTTCTGCCGGTACGGGGGCGGGTCCTCCAGCAGGCGTGGGTTCTCCAGTCTGCGGGCCAGTTCCGACAGGGCGAGCTGGGCCTCCAGCCGGGCGAGCGGTGCGCCGAAGCAGCTGTGGATGCCGCTGCCGAATCCGAGGTGCTCGATGTCCCGGCGGTCCGGGTCGAAGCGGTCCGGATTCTCGAACCGCTTCGGGTCGCGGTTGCCGGACGCGATCACCAGCCAGAGGGAGGCGCCCTTGGGGATGGTGACGCCTTGGACCTCGATGTCGGTGAGGGGGGTGCGCTGCGGCAGCAGTTGCACGGGCGGCTCGAAGCGCAGCAGCTCCTCGACGATGGGCACCGCGAGCCCCGGTTGCGCACGCAGCCGCCGCAGGACGTCCGGGTTGCGCAGCAGGGTGAGCATGCCGTTGGTGACGAGGTTGACGGTGGTCTCGTGCCCCGCGATCAGCAGCAACGCCGCCGTGCTGAGCAGTTCCATCGTGGCCATGGCGCCGTCCGGGCCCTCGGCCGTCGCCAGATGGGAGAGCATGTCGTCCCTGGGGTGCTTGCGGCGCTCCTCGATCAGCCCGGCCAGGTACATGCCCAGCTGCATCCGGGCGTCGTTCGCCTCCTTGCCCCGCTCGCCGGGATCGGCGTCCGGATCGGGATCCAGGCTCGCGGCGATGGTGTCGGCCCAGGTGTGGAAGCGCGCCTCGTCCTCGCGCGGCACCCCGAGCAGCCGGCAGATCACCGTCACCGGGAAGGGGTACGAGAACTGCTCCACCAGGTCGATGCGGCCCGGGTCGCCGATGCCGTCGATGAGGCCGGAGACGATGTCGCCGAGTTCGCCGCGCATCCCGTCGATCCGGTGGGGGGAGTGCGGCGGGCCGAAGGGCCGGTTCGTCATGCGGCGCAGCCGGTCGTGTTCGGGCGGGTCGAGCCGTAGGAAGCTCGGCGGCAGGGTGTTCCCCTCCTCGGCCGACTCGGCCAGCGGGTCAGAGGCGGTCGAGGCCAGATTGCGGGCATCGGAGCTGATGCGGGGGTCGTGCAGAAGGCTGCGGATCTCGTAGTAGGTGCTGACGACGTACGGCCCGTCGGCGTCGTGGTGGACCGGCGTCCTGCGCAGCTCCTCGTAGATCGGGTACGGGTTGGCGCGGTTGGCGTAGTCCAGGATCTGATGCAGCGGCGATTGCGTCATCGTGTGTCCTCGTGGCCGTGCGGGTCAGTGCGCGGGGGTGAACGTCATGCGGCGGTCGGCCGGCGAGTATCCGCTGAGGGTCACCGTGGGACCGTGGGTGGGCAGCGACGGGTCGGGGAAGTCCGCGTCGATCGGCCGCTGCCCGTCCGGGCGCCGGTCGACCAGGGGGAACGGCGGCGGGAACGGCGCGGTGGTCTCGATCAGATGCTGGTAGAACGGCAGCCACCGGGCATGGTCGAAGGCGACCGCGCCGATGACGCGCCCCTGGTACCCGTAGACGCCGACGAACCGGCGGTCCGTGAGCGAGCCCTGCGCGACGAGGATCTCCGTTCCCATCGACGGCACCCCGACCGACTTGATGTTCACGCCGAACTGCGAGGACCAGAACGCCGGCACCCACATGTGGGGGAGGCGGTCGGCGCTCTCGCTGAGCATGTTGTGCGCCGCGATCTCGGCCTGGCAGACGGCGTTGCCCCAGTGCTCCAGGGACAGGAACTGGTAGCCGAACAAGGGGTGCGGGGACCGGGCGACGTCGCCCGCGACGTAGATGTCGTCGGTCACGATGCCGCGGATGTCGAAGGCGCGGCAGCCGGCGTCGCAGGCGATGCCGCGCGGGCCGGCCCCCAGTCCGGACCCGGCGAGCCACTCGGTGTTGCGGGTGGCGCCGAGCGAGACGACCACCACGTCGGTCTCGACGGTGGAGCCGTCGGACAGATGCGCCGCCCGCACCCGCCCTGCGGCGTCGCCCTCCAGGGCGGTCACCATCACTGCGCACCGCAGGTCCACGCCGTGCTCGCGCTGGAGTTCGGCGGCGACCGCGCCGACCACTCCGCCGAGTGCACCGACCAGGGGCGCCGCCGCGCGTTCGGCGACGGTGACGGCGATGCCGCGTTCACGGCAGGCGGAGGCGATCTCCGAGCCGGTGAACCCGGCACCGATGACGAAGACCCGCCGGGGGCCGTCGGCGAGCCGCCGCGTGAGCGCCGCGCTGTCGTCGCGGGTGCGCAGCACGAAGACACCGTCGAGTTCCGCCTCGTCCGGGCGCGGCCACGGTCGCGCCCGCACACCGGTGGCGATCAGCAGCCGGTCGTACGGCACCTCGTCACCGTCGGCCAGCCGCACCCGTCGGGCGGCCATGTCCAGACCGGTGGCCGCCACGCCGAGCCGCCACGTCGCGTCGAGGTCTCGGCGTCTGGGCAGTGCGGTGCGGTCGGCGGTGGTCACGCCCAGCAGCACCTGCTTGGACAGCGGGGGCCGGTCGTACGGCTCGTGGGGCTCGTCGCCGACCATCGTCAGGGAACCGGCGAAGCCCTTCTCGCGCAGGGTCTCCGCAGCGCGCAGGCCCGCCAGCGAGGCGCCGACGACGACGATACGGCCCTCGCGCCTGAGTCTTTCCAGGGAGCCGTCACCGTTCATCGGACACCGCCTCGGGCGGTGCGTCCACGGCGTCGACGAGGATGGCCTGGACAGGGCAGGCGGCGGCGGCCTGGGCCAGCTTCTCGCGCTGTGCCGCGTCGGCCTCCGGGTGGTACAACAGCGCTTCCTCGCCGTGCATGGCGAAGACCTCGGGTGCGAGGAACGCGCACTGCGCGTAGCCCTGACAACGGTTCAGGTCGACGACAAGCCTCACCAAGGGATCCGTCCTCTCCATGGTCCCGGCCCCCGCACGACCATCCTCGGCGTCCGGGTCGGCCGCGGCGACGAGGAGGAGACCGTTGGAGTGAACGCCTGGAAGGAACGTCTGAGGTGAACGCCGGTCCGGCTCAGGTCGCGGCGGCGGGCCGTGCGTCGGCGGGCCGGCGGCCCCACAGCATGTTGAGGCTGACGATCAGCGCCCAGGCCGGGAAGACCAGCTCCGACCACGGCAGGCTCGCCCCCACCACGAGCAGCGTCAGACCCGCGAGGTAGCCGAGGACGACGAGCGGGCGCGGCAGGGCGCCGAGGCGGCGGCCGATGGTCGAGGTGGTGAAGATGAACACCGCGGCCATGCGCAGCCCGTACGTGGTCAGCAGGGTGTAGGCGAAGTGGCGGCCGAACGGCGACTGCTGCTGCGTCTCGTCGAGCACGGTAGCCGCCGCGGCGGCACTGCCGAACAGCATGGCGACGAAGACCAGCCCGCTCCCCATGAACACGGTGGACACGAACCGGTCCTCACCCGCACCGGCCTGCTCGCGCAGGGCACCCATGAACCACAGGAAGGCGATCCCGGCGAACGGCAGCAGCGCCAGCGCCGTCTGCACGGCGCTCCGCTGCCCGGCATCGACGGCGACCTCGGGCCCACCGGCGCCGCCGGGCAGGGCGAGGCGCACCAGCACGATCGCCGCGGCCATCAGGAGCGCGAACACGACCCCGGCGATCCCGGCGGCCCGGGGCGTCCCGAGGCGCTGGTGCTTGTGCCCCATGGTCCCTCGCTTTCTGTCCGTACCTCTCCCGTACAGACAGCAGCAATCCCCGAACTCCCGCCACCGGGGACCGCTCGGACGACGACCTCGGTCGCCCGGCAAGAATTTCTTACCGAAGGCCGCAACCGTTCCCGGCCGTCGTGGGTCGTACTTGGAGTCAGGGCTTCTGTAGGGGGGATCCGGGGGGATCGCGGGGGGTTCTGACGGGAGGGGAGAGCCGAGGGGGCCGGTCCGTCGACCGGCCCCCTCCATGCGTGCCGACCAGGCCTAGGGCCTGTTGCGAAAGCGGCCGCCCTCCGGGCGACGAGGCCACTTTCGCAACAGGCCCTAGAAGAAAACCCCGCAGCGCAGCAGCACATTCGCGTACGGCGACGCCTCCCCCGTGCGGACGACCAACCGCGCGTCTCCCGACAACTCCTTGAGACGGGCGTGCGGTACGAGGTCGAGCTCGGGGAAGCGCCCGTCCAGCAGTGTCGCCGCCGCCGGATTGGCCCGCCGTACCTCCGTCGCCGCGGTCGCGCCCTCCACGACCAGCTCGGCCAGCAGCCCGTCCAGCACCTCGGCGAAGGACGGCACCCCGGCCCGGAAGGCCAGGTCGACGACGCGTGGCCCGCCCGGGATCGGCATCCCGGCGTCACACACCAGCACCCCGTCCCCGTGCCCCAACTCGGCGAGCGCCCCGGCGAGATGACGGTTGAGGATCCCGGCCTTCTTCACAGGGAACCGCCTCCCGAAGACGCGCCGGGTGAGCTGCCCGGCCCCTGGCCGTGGGTCCGGGGGTTGTCCCCCGGATCAGCAGCGCACAGCGCGTCGACCTCTTCCGGCGTCGGGTACGACTCCTGCGCCCCCGCCTTCGTCACCGCCGCAGCCCCGACCCGCGCCGCGTACGCCGCCGCCTCCGGCAGCGCGTCACCCTGCCCCAGCCGCCAGGCCAGCGCCGCCGTGAAGGCGTCGCCCGCGCCGGTGGTGTCGACCGCGTCCACCGTCACCGAGGGCACCTGGGCCACGCCCTGCGCGGACGCCACCAGCGCACCCTGCGCACCCAGCGTCACGACCACCGAACGCGGCCCGCGCGCCAGCAGGATCCGCGCCCAGTCGGCGGGGTCGTCGCCGACCAGCGCGTCACCGAGGATCACCCTCGCCTCGTGCTCGTTCACGATCAGCGGATCGCACGCCGCCAGCACCTCCGGCGGCAACGGCCGCGGCGGCGACGGGTTCAGCACGAACCGGCTGCCGGGCGCGAGATTCCGTACCGCTTCCAGCACCGTCTCCAGCGGAATCTCCAGCTGCGTCGAGACGACCCGGGAGGCGTGGAACAGACTTCCCGCCGCCCGCACGTCCGCCGGCGTGAGCCTCCCGTTCGCCCCCGGCGACACCACGATGCTGTTGTCGCCGGACGGGTCCACGGTGATCAGCGCGACGCCGGTCGGCGCACCCCCGACCAGCACGCCCACCGTGTCCACCCCGGCCGCCCGCTGCGAGTCGAGCAGCAGCCGGCCGTACGCGTCGTCACCGACCCGGGCCAGCAGCGCCGTACGGGCCCCCAGCCGGGCGGCCGCGACCGCCTGGTTGGCGCCCTTGCCGCCCGGATGGACGACCAGATCGGACCCGAGCACCGTCTCCCCGGCCCCCGGCCGCCGCTCCACCCCGATCACGAGATCGGCGTTGGCCGACCCGATGACGAGGAGGTCGTAGTCGTACATGGAAGGTCTCCCCCAATAGCCGTACGCAATAGGTAACGTGAGTCGCAGCCGCCAGCCGTCAGCCCTTGAAGTCGGTCACGTTCTGCTTCGTGACCACCTTCACCGGCACCTTCACCGTCGCACTCACCTTCTCGCCCTCCGCGGCCCGCAGGGCGTTGTCCACCGCGATCCGGCCGAGTTCCGTCGGCTGCTGGGCCACCGACGCGTACAGCGTCCCGGCCTCGACCGCCTTCAGCCCGTCCGGCGTGCCGTCGAAACCGACCACCTGCACCGACGTACCGGCCTTCGACCCCAGCGCCTTGATCGCGCCGAGTGCCATCTCGTCGTTCTCCGCGAAGACACCGTCGATGTCGGGGTGCGCCTGGAGGAGGTTCGTCATCACGTCGAGGCCCTTGGTGCGGTCGAAGTCGGCCGGCTGCTTGGCGACCACCTTGATGCCCGGGTAGGCCTTCAGCCCCTCGGCGAAGCCCGCGCCGCGCTCCCGGCTGGCGGAGGTACCGGCCTGACCCTGCAGGATCACGATCGTGCCCCGACCGCCCAGCTTCTCGGCGAGCGCCTCGGCCCCCAGCTTGCCGCCCTCGACGTTGTCGGACGCGACGAGCGCGGCCGTCTCCGCCTTGTTGACGCCCCGGTCGACGCCGACGACGGGAATGCCGGCCTGGTTGGCGGCCCGTACGGAGGGACCCGCCGCGTCCGAGTCCACCGGGTTGACGATGATCGACGACAGGCCCTCACTGGTGAAGTTCTGCAACTGGTTCGCCTGCTGCGACGCGTCGTTCTGCGCGTCCGTCACGGTCAGGTCGACGCCGAGCTTCTTCGCCTCGGCCTCCGCGCCCGCCCGGATCTGCACGAAGAAGGGGTTGTTGAGCGTCGACAGCGACAGCCCGACCTTCTGCTGCGCGGCCGTCGACGAACCGCTGTGCAGCAGCGAGGTCGCCCCCACGACCGCCGCCGCGACCACGGCGGCAAGGAGATACGTCACCGTCTGCTTGCCCTTGCTGCCACCCCCACCGGCACCCACCGGAGTCGCCCCCGCCTTGCGCCGCACGGTGTCGAGCAGCACGGCCAGCGCGATCACCACACCGATGACCACCTGCTGCCAGAAGGCGGACACCGAAAGGAGGTTGAGGCCGTTGCGCAGCACCGCCAGGATCAGCGCACCGATCAGCGTCCCGGACGCCTTGCCGGTACCGCCCGCGAGTGAGGCACCGCCGATGACGACGGCCGCGATGGCGTCCAGCTCGTACCCCTGCGCGGCCTGCGGCTGCGCGGAGGACAGCCGGGAGGCGAGCACGATGCCCGCGGCGGCGGCGAACAGCCCGGACAGCGCGTAGATGGCGAGCTTCTGCTTCTTCACCCGCAGCCCCGACAGCCGCGCCGCCTCCTCGTTGCCGCCGATCGCGTACATGGACCGTCCGAGGTACGTCCGCCCCAGCACGAACGCCGTGATCAGCCCCATCACGACCATCACCAGCACGGGCACCGGCAGCCACCCGCCGAGCGTGTCACCGAGGTGCGAGACCGACTCCGGAAAAGCGATCGGCGAGCCCTGCGAGATCACCAGCGACAGCCCGCGCGCCACGGACAGCATGGCGAGCGTCGCGATGAACGGGGGCAGTTTGCCGTACGAAATCAGGAAACCGTTCACCAGCCCGCACACGACACCCGTGGCGACGGCGAGGACCACCGCCAGCACCACCGGCACGCCCTCACTGGTGGCGCTCCACGCCAGCACGGTCGCGGACAGCGCCGCCACCGAACCCACCGACAGATCGATGCCCGCCGACACGATCACGAACGTGACACCGAAGGCGAGGATGGCGGTGACGGCGGCCTGGACGCCGATGTTCAGCAGGTTGTCGGCGGTCAGGAAGTCCCCCGACAGCGCCGACAGCGCGACCACGAGGACGATGAGCGCGGTGAGCGCCCCGTTGTCGAGCAGCAGCCGGCGCAGCCCGCCGGGGCCGGAGGCGCCACCCGCGCCCGCGGAGCTCTTGAGCGTGTCAGTGGCCACGGGAGGCCTCCGTTCCGTTCTTGGGTGTACTTACGGCGAGCGCCATCACGGCGTCCTGGGTCGCCTCGTCGGCGGTGAGTTCGCCCGCGATCCGCCCCTGCGCCATCACCAGCACCCGGTCGCTCATACCGAGCACCTCGGGCAGATCGCTGGAGATCATCAGGACGGCGGCGCCGGCGGCCGTCAGTTCGTTGACGAGCTGGTAGATCTCGACCTTGGCGCCGACGTCGATCCCGCGCGTCGGCTCGTCGAGGATCAGCACCTTGGTGTCGGCCAGCAGCCACTTGCCGATGACGACCTTCTGCTGGTTGCCGCCGGACAGGGTCCGCACATGCTGCCCGAGCCCGGCCATCCGCACCCCGAGCTGCCCCGCGATCCGCGCGGCGGCCTCGCGCTGCCCCTTGAGGTCGACGAGCCCCGCGCGGGTGGCCTTGCGCAAGGTGACCAGCCCCAGGTTCTCCTCGACGGAAGCGTCGAGCACGAGCCCCTGCCCCTTGCGGTCCTCGGGCACCAGCCCGATCCCGGCGGCCATGGCGGCGTTGACGTCATGGCGCTTGACGTCCGTACCCGCG
The DNA here is from genome assembly GCF_015712165.1 of Streptomyces spinoverrucosus. Classification (NCBI taxonomy): domain Bacteria; kingdom Bacillati; phylum Actinomycetota; class Actinomycetes; order Kitasatosporales; family Streptomycetaceae; genus Streptomyces; species Streptomyces spinoverrucosus. Next base: position 5,625,132 of record NZ_JADPZX010000001.1, read on the forward strand.
ACCTTCACGGCCCCCTTGTCGTACGGATCGGCCCCGAACACGGCCCGCACGACCTCCGTACGACCCGCCCCGACGAGCCCCGCGATCCCGACGACCTCACCGGCCCGCACCTCGAAACTCACGTCATGGAAGACCCCGTCCCGCGTGAGCCCCTCGACGGTCAGCAGCGCCGCCCCCGCATCGGCCCGCTCCCGCGGATACTGCTGCTCGATCGACCGCCCCACCATGAGCCGTACGAGCTCGTCCTCATCGGTGGAGGCGGGCACCTGCCCGACGCTCCTCCCGTCGCGGATGACCGTCACGCGATCCCCGAGAGCGGCGATCTCCTCCAGGTGGTGGGTGATGAACACGACCCCGACACCGTCCGCACGCAGCTGCCGCACGATGGCGAACAGCTTCTCGACCTCCTCGGTGGTGAGCACGGCGGTCGGCTCGTCCATGATGAGCACGCGCGCGTCGAGACTGAGCGCCTTGGCGATCTCGACCATCTGCAGCCGGGCGATACCGAGTTCACGCACCCGCGCGCGTGGGGACACGTTCACGCCCACGCGCGCGAGCAGCTCCTCGGCGTCGGCCTCCATCCGCTTCCGGTCGATCATCCCGAACCGCCGGGGCTGCCGCCCCAGAAAGATGTTCTCCGCGACGGACAGATCGGGAACGAGATTGAACTCCTGGTAGATGGTGGCGATCCCGAGCCGCTCGGAGTCCTGCGCACCGTTGACGCGCACCTCCTCACCACCCACCAGGATCCGCCCGGCATCGGGCGTGTAGGCACCGGAGAGCATCTTGATGAGCGTGCTCTTGCCGGCCCCGTTCTCACCGAGCAGCACATGCACCTCACCCCGGCGCAGATCGAAGTCGACGCCGTCCAGCGCGACCACGCCGGGGAAGGTTTTGCGGATGCCCTCGATACGCAGCAACTCGTCCGGGTCGCTCACGACGTACTCCTTCGTACGGGGGACAGGGGCGGTACGACTGAGGGGGGCTCGCCGCACGAGCGGCGTACGACGAGACGGGCGGGCAGGGTTACGGACTCACCCGGCCGCCCCTCGATCCGGGCGACCAGCGCGCGCACGGCGGCACGCCCCAGCTCGCCGGTGGGCTGGGCGATGGCGGTGACCGGCGGATCGGTGTGCACGAACCACCGGATGTCGTCGAAGGCGGCGAGCGCGACGTCGTCGGGCACACGCAGCCCACGCGCGCGTACGGCGTCCAGCGCGCCCAGCGCCATCAGGTTGTCGGCGGCGAAGACGACCTCGGGAGGCTCGGGCAGATCCAGGAACCCCTCGGTGACCCGCCGCCCGCTGTCGGCCTGGAAGTCGCCCTGGCCGATGTAGGCGTCGGGAAGGTCGAGGCCGTACGCGCCGAGCGCCTCCCTGAAGGCCTCCACACGCTCCCGTCCGGTCGTGGTGGCCGCCGGGCCCGCGATGATCGCGAGCCGCCGGTGCCCGAGGCCGTACAGATGGGCGACGAGGTCGCGCACAGCGGTCTCTCCGTCGGCACGCACCACCGGCACGTCCACACCCGGAATCCACCGGTCCACGAACACCATCGGCGTCCCCGCGCGCACGGCGTCCAGCATCAGCGGCGAGCCGCCGTCGGTGGGGGAGACGAGGAGGCCGTCGATACGGCGGTCCAGCAGGTTCCGTACGTGGTGGTCCTGGAGGTCGGGCCGCTCGTCGGCGTTCCCGATGATGACGCTGTAGCCGAGCGCACGGGCCTCCTCCTCGACGGAGCGGGCCAGCTCGGTGAAGTACGGGTTCAGCACGTCGCTGATGACCAGGCCGAGCGTGTGGGTTTGGTCGGTGCGCAGGGAACGGGCGACGGCGTTCGGGCGGTAGCCCAGCGTCTCGACGGCGGCCAGCACGCGCGTGCGTGCGACCGCGCTGACCGACGGGTGCTCGTTCAGGACCCGCGAGACCGTGGCAACGGAGACGCCGGCCTCGGCGGCGACGTCCTTGATGCTCGCCATCGCCGGTCCACCTCCTCGTGGAATCGATTACACAGATGCGCGTAGGGAGGATTGGAATCGATTACACGGGGGGCTGGCAAGGGGTGGGGCGAAGAGCGAGACCGGATCGTGACCTTCCGGTGAGTGTCCTGTTCCAGGGTGACCGGCGGTCGGCCCTGTAGCTGGGTTGTGACGGAAGGCGGTTGCAGGTGCGATCGGCGCTGCATGAACATGGTGAGCGCAGAAACGTCTGGTGGAGTCAATTCGCGTCTGGGGGAGGCGGGTTCGGTATGAAGTTCGACATGGGTACGCAGACGTTGTCGTCGCTGATGCGTGAGTCGCGTGGTTCGAGTGATGATCTCGGCACGTTGATCCGTCAGTTGGTGCAGGCGGCGCAGCCGTTGGAGGGGAAGTTCAACGGCACCGGTCGGGCGATGTTCGACCAGTTCAAGGCGCGGGCGGATGAGATCACGAGTGAGCTGAATGGGTCGTTGTCGGCGATCCTGGGTGGTCAGTCGGGTATGGAGTCGGCGTTCAGCTCCGGCGATCAGGAGCAGGGTGACAATGCGCGGCAGCAGATGGCGGCCGCGAACTTTGATGCGGCGCGGTTCCGTTAGGTCGTCGGGTTGGTTGGTTCGGTTTTCTTGACGGGGAGTGGTGTGTGATGGCGGGTGCTGGTGCGGATCGTCGGTCGTATGACACGGGTGCGTCGACGGATGCTCAGGCGAACATTCAGACGGTGATCGGCCGGCTGGAGGAGGTCATCGGTCAGCGCGATCGTCAGGTGAAGGCAGCGATGGCGGACTTCACGGCGGATGGTGTGGCGGATGAGTATCACGGCAAGGAGCAGCGGTGGAACCGTGCTTCGCAGGAGGTGCGGAACATCATCCAGTTGTTGAAGACGACGTTGGAGAAGAACGACGGTACGGCGCAGTCGACGTTGTCGCGGGCGAAGGCGGCGGTGGACAACATCGGCTGAGGCTGGTGACTGGTGACTGGTGACTGGTGACTGGTGGCTGGTCGCTGGGTTTGGTTTACGGGGGTTTGTGGTGTCCGGGTGGGATCTGAAGCCGCAGGGTATTTCGGGTGTGCTGAAGACGACGGGTGAGACCGCGTCGGACTTCGAGAAGTACGGGGACGCCCAGCTCCGTTCTGCGTGAACTGCCACCATATGCGGAACGACGTGGACAGCCTGCACGGCAGGTTCACATGGGACAGCGGTTGCTGTACTGCGTGGAGCCTTTCACAGGCGAAGTAGAAGAATATCTGGGTGGTGCTCGCGTCAGCCTGGAAAACTACGTCGATGGTCTGTCGGACGGCCCAAGCTGGGAGTGGTACAAGGACGGCACACTCCGGTCGCAGGGGATGACGCGCGGGGGCGCCCTGTCGGCGTCTCGCGGGAGTGGCATCCGAACGGCACGCTCGCTTCCGAGAGAGTGTTCGCCGACGACGGTACGATCATGCTCTCGGGTATGGCGCAAAGAGGACGGTGAAATCGGAGAGAAACCCGACGCCTTGGGTGTCGAGGTCGTTCCGAAGAGGGCCCCTTCTGCGTCAGCTATTCCCGCCTGTTGCATTCCTTGGTGATTCACATGCGCCGCATCGGCATCGGTGCCCTCGAAGTGAGCTCTGCAGCCGATCCACCCAGGCTCATCTCGATCGCTACGCTCACCCCCATGGGTCTGGACATCACCGTGATGATCGCCGACGCGGCGTGGCTGGAGGGTGTCCCGCCCAGCGAACGGCTGCCGCTGTTGAGAGGCGCCTGGTACGACGACGAGACGGGTTTCTGGGGCTGGGACGCCACGCCGGCGGCAGAGGGAGACTGGCTGTGGCCGCAGGGGCCCAACGGCGTCTGCTTCGGCGTGTATGAGTTCCGGAACACCTGCGGCTCGTTCAAAGCCCACTTCTGGGCTGGGGAACGCTGGGAGTCCGCTCGCGACCACGTTGATTCCCAACTGCGCGCCGAGTTGGACACCTTGCTTCTCGGACTGATCTGGAACGGGCTGGACGGAGAGGCGGAGCACGTCGACTTCGGCTTCTTCAGCGACGACGGCCCCGGTTTCTACGGCGTACTGCTAGCACGAGCACCGGACAACGTACGGAAACTGGCGGGTACTTGGGAGCGAGTACGGCCCCGCCTGGACGGCGTGGAGCAGGCCTTCACCGAACACGCCGCGCTTTCCCATGGCTGGGTGCACGACTTCCGCGCGTTCAAAGCCCTGCTGGAGGAGTGGGGCTACGTCCTGACCGAAGCCGCCCGGCGAGGCTGGTGCGTTGTGGGGCTCAGCGAATAAGCCAGAAATCACCCGGAATGCCCGAAGCTATCGGGGTCACACGGGACCACACGGGATCACCCGGAATCACGGCGACGTGCCCTCACGTCACCCGCAACCCCACCTTCACCAACAGCCCCTCCCGACTGACCAACAGCTCCGGCACGTCCTCCTCGTAGAACCTCACCTGCCCGAAGCCCCCCGGCCACCGCACATGAGCGGCCAGGACCCCCAGCAGCGCATCGAGCTCCGGCAGGAGCTCCGCGTGGATCTCCTGCGTGCGGTCAGCGCCCAGTGGCCGTCGGGAGCCTGGAGCAGCTCGCCGCTCAGGACGCCGCCGATCTTCGCGGCGGGCCCGCGCTCCGCGAGGAGAGGGAACAGCTCCGGCGAGGCGTCGACCGGTTCCGTCCCGCCGAGGCCGAGGTGTCATCGCAGCACGTCGAGCACATCGCCCGGAACCGTCGGCGAGAGATCGAGCGCCAGCTCAACAGCGAACATGTCAGCCATGACGGAAGTCCAGGTCCGCGAAAAACAGAGCCTCCCCCCACTGTCACCCCCCACCGGTACCGTCGGATCATGTCCACCCAGTCCGCACCCGCCCCCGACGAACGACGACTCGCCGTCCTCGAAGGCGTCCTCGAACGGATCACCTACGCCAACGAGGAGAACGGCTACACGGTCGCCCGCGTCGACACCGGCCGAGGCGGCGGCGACCTCCTCACGGTCGTCGGCGCGCTGCTCGGCGCGCAGGTGGGGGAGTCGCTGCGGATGGAGGGAAGGTGGGGCTCCCACCCGCAGTACGGCAAGCAGTTCACCGTCGAGAACTACACGACCGTCCTCCCGGCCACCGTCCAGGGCATCCGCCGCTACCTCGGCTCCGGGCTGGTCAAGGGCATCGGACCGGTCTTCGCCGACCGGATCACACAGCACTTCGGGCTCGACACCCTCACGATCATCGAGGAGGAGCCCAAGCGCCTCATCGAGGTCCCCGGCCTCGGCCCCAAGCGGACCAAGAAGATCGCCGACGCCTGGGAGGAGCAGAAGGCCATCAAGGAGGTCATGCTCTTCCTCCAGACCGTCGAGGTGTCCACCTCCGTCGCCGTGCGCATCTACAAGAAGTACGGCGACGCCTCCATCTCCGTCGTGAAGAACCAGCCGTACCGCCTCGCCGCCGACGTCTGGGGCATCGGCTTCCTCACCGCCGACAAGATCGCCCAGTCCGTCGGCATCCCGCACGACAGCCCGGAGCGCGTCAAGGCGGGCCTGCAGTACGCCCTTTCACAGTCGACGGACCAGGGGCACTGCTTCCTGCCCGAGGAGCGGCTCATCGCCGACGCCGTCAAACTGCTCCAGGTCGACACGGGCCTCGTCATCGAGTGCCTCGCCGAGCTGGCCGCGCCCGCCGAGGACGGCGAGGACCCCGGTGTCGTACGGGAAAAGGTCCCCGGCCCCGAGGACGGCGAGCCCGTCACCGCCGTCTACCTCGTCCCCTTCCACCGCGCCGAACTCTCCCTCTCCGCCCAGCTCCTGCGTCTGCTGCGTACCGGCGAGGACCGCATGCCCGGCTTCCACGACGTCGCCTGGGACAGGGCACTGGCGTGGCTGAAAGGCCGTACCGGCGCCGACCTCGCCCCCGAGCAGGAGGCCGCCGTCAAGCTGGCGCTGACGAAGAAGGTCGCGGTCCTCACCGGCGGTCCCGGTTGCGGCAAGTCCTTCACGGTGCGGTCGATCGTGGAGCTGGCCCGCGCCAAGAAGGCCAAGGTCGTCCTCGCCGCCCCGACCGGCCGTGCCGCCAAGCGCCTCGCCGAGCTCACCGGCGCCGAGGCCTCCACCGTCCACCGGCTCCTCGAACTCAAGCCCGGCGGAGACGCCGCCTACGACAAGGACCGCCCCCTCGACGCCGACCTCGTGGTCGTCGACGAGGCCTCCATGCTGGACCTCCTCCTCGCCAACAAGCTCGTCAAGGCCGTCCCGCCCGGCGCCCACCTCCTCTTCGTCGGCGACGTCGACCAGCTCCCCAGCGTCGGCGCGGGCGAGGTGCTGCGGGACCTCCTCGCCGACGGCAGCCCCGTCCCCGCCGTCCGCCTCACCCGCGTCTTCCGGCAGGCCCAGCAGTCCGGCGTGGTCACCAACGCCCACCGGATCAACGCCGGACAGCACCCCGTCACGGACGGCATGAAGGACTTCTTCCTGTTCGTCGAGGACGACACGGAGGCCGCCGGGCGGCTCACCGTGGATGTGGCGGCTCGTCGTATTCCGGCCCGGTTCGGGCTCGACCCGCGCCGGGACGTCCAGGTGCTCGCGCCCATGCACCGGGGGCCCGCCGGCGCCGGCACGCTCAACGGACTCCTCCAGCAGGCCATCACCCCGGGCCGCCCCGAGGTGCCGGAGAAGCGGTTCGGCGGTCGGGTTTTCCGCGTCGGCGACAAGGTCACCCAGATTCGCAACAATTACGAGAAGGGCAAGAACGGTGTCTTCAACGGCACCGTGGGCGTGGTCACCTCGCTCGACCCGGTCGACCAGCGCCTCACGGTACTGACGGACGAGGACGAGGAGGTTCCGTACGAATTCGACGAACTGGACGAACTGGCACACGCCTACGCGGTGACCATCCATCGTTCGCAGGGGAGTGAATACCCGGCGGTGGTCATCCCGGTGACCACGGGCGCCTGGATGATGCTCCAACGCAACCTGCTCTACACGGCGGTCACCCGCGCCAAGCGGCTGGTCGTCCTCGTCGGTTCCCGCAAGGCGATCGGCCAGGCGGTGCGCACGGTGTCGGCGGGACGCCGCTGCACGGCCCTGGACTTCAGGCTCGCGGAAAAATGATCGATCAAACGAGTCGTAAAGGTCACAGAGCACTTCCGGATGGGGAATCAACCGGGCAGGATGGCAGGTTGGCGGCACTGAGTGCCGCCTATAAGCCCAATGGTCGACCCCGAGTGCACTCTCCTGAGCCAAATGGGGGATGGTAGAGACAGTCAGGGCACCTCGAAGATGAGGCACTACGTCGGTGAGGGAAGACGTGAGCGACAACTCTGTAGTACTGCGGTACGACGGCAGCGAGTACACCTACCCGGTGATCGACAGCACCGTCGGGGACAAGGGCTTCGACATCGGAAAGCTCCGGACCCAGACCGGTCTCGTGACCCTGGACAGCGGTTACGGCAACACCGCCGCCTATAAATCCGCCATCACCTATCTGGATGGCGAGGCCGGCATCCTCCGCTACCGCGGTTACCCGATCGAGCAGCTGGCCGAGCGCTCCACCTTCCTGGAGGTGGCCTACCTGCTGATCAACGGTGAGCTGCCGACCGTCGACCAGCTCACCGGCTTCAGGAACGACATCACGCAGCACACCCTGCTGCACGAGGACGTCAAGAACTTCTACAAGGGCTTCCCCCGCGACGCCCACCCGATGGCCATGCTGTCGTCGGTCGTCTCGGCGCTGTCCACCTTCTACCAGGACAGCCACAACCCGTTCGACGAGCGGCAGCGCAACCTCTCCACCATCCGCCTGCTCGCCAAGCTCCCGACGATCGCGGCGTACGCGTACAAGAAGTCGATCGGTCACCCGTTCGTCTACCCGCGCAACGACCTCGGTTACGTCGAGAACTTCCTGCGCATGACCTTCTCGGTCCCCGCCCAGGAGTACGAGCTCGACCCGATCGTGGTCGCCGCGCTGGACAAGCTGCTGATCCTGCATGCGGACCACGAGCAGAACTGCTCGACCTCCACGGTCCGCCTGGTCGGCTCCTCGCAGGCGAACATGTTCGCCTCGATCTCCGCCGGCATCAACGCCCTGTGGGGCCCGCTGCACGGCGGCGCCAACCAGTCCGTGCTGGAGATGCTGGAGGGCATCCGCGACTCCGGCGGTGACGTCGACTCCTTCATCCGCAAGGTGAAGAACAAGGAGGACGGCGTCCGTCTGATGGGCTTCGGCCACCGGGTCTACAAGAACTTCGACCCGCGCGCCAAGATCATCAAGGCTGCCGCGCACGACGTCCTGTCCGCCCTCGGCAAGTCCGACGAACTGCTGGACATCGCGCTGAAGCTGGAGGAGCACGCGCTCTCCGACGACTACTTCGTCTCGCGCAGCCTCTACCCGAACGTCGACTTCTACACCGGTCTGATCTACCGGGCGATGGGCTTCCCGACCGAGATGTTCACGGTCCTGTTCGCCCTCGGCCGGCTGCCGGGCTGGATCGCCCAGTGGCACGAGATGATCAAGGAGCCGGGCTCCCGTATCGGCCGCCCGCGGCAGATCTACACGGGCGTCGTCGAGCGCGACTTCGTCCCGGTCGAGGAGCGCTGATCCCCCGCGGCCGCCTGACGCACAGCAGGCGGCCGCATCCAGCGGAGCACGGCACCCGCACTCCGTACTGATATGCAGAAGGCGCCCCGGTACGCCGGTCCCCCCACGGGCCGACGACCAGGGCGCCTTCCCATGTCCCGGTGCGGATTCCCCCCACGGGATCCGGCCGGGCGTCTGTGAGGACCAGCGCCTGAATCGCTGTTACTGCATATCGCGGTACTGCGGTGCTGCCGCTGCGGTCTGCCGGGACAGCGCACGCTGGGAGGGCCGCTCAAAGCTTCCCGGTGTACGTGTCCCGGCAACGCATCTCTGAGGAAGTCCCCCAAGACATCCCCAGATGCCAGGCGGCGCCCCCCAAGACGCCCTCTGACATCGCCAACTTAGACCTTCGAACCCCTTCGATGGTTACGTTCACATCACTGTGATCTGCGTCTCTTGCATATGTCCCGTTAGATACGCAAGAGGCCCGATACGAAGAACGGGGCTCAAGCGTAAGGATGATGCGCGAGCCTTGTGAAGAGCTTATGTGAGGCTCGCGTCGGACTGAAGGGGATCCAGCCTTTTCAGTGGAACGTCCGGGCTCGAACGTCCGGGCTCAGCGAAACGCCCGCAGTCGCAAACTGTTCGTCACGACGAACACGGACGACAGGGCCATCGCCGCTCCCGCGATCATCGGGTTCAGCAGGCCCGCGGCGGCCAGCGGCAGCGCGGCCACGTTGTAGCCGAAGGCCCACACGAGGTTGCCCTTGATCGTGGTGAGCGTCCGGCGGGACAGCCGGATCGCGTCCGCCGCCACCCGGAGATCCCCGCGGACGAGGGTCAGGTCGCCCGCCTCGATCGCCGCGTCGGTGCCCGTACCCATCGCGAGGCCCAGATCGGCGGTGGCGAGCGCGGCCGCGTCGTTGACGCCGTCCCCGACCATGGCGACCGTCCGCCCCTCGGCCTGCAGCCGTCGTACCACCCCGACCTTGTCCTCGGGCAGCACCTCGGCGATCACCTGATCGATCCCGACGGTCTCCGCCACCGCCTCGGCCACCCGCCGGTTGTCCCCGGTCAGCAGCACCGGCGTGAGCCCCAGCGCGCGCAACTCGCGCACGGCCTGCGCGCTGGTCTCCTTCACGGCGTCCGCGACCGCGAGCACCCCGCGCGCGACCCCGTCCCAGCCGACCACGACGGCCGTACGACCGCTGCTCTCGGCCTTGTCACGGGCGCGGGCCAACTCCTCCGGCAGCTCCTCGAAGAGGCGCCCCACGGCCACCTCACGGCCCGCCACGTGCCCGCGCACGCCCCGCCCGGGCACGTTCTCGAACCGCTCGACCGCCGGCAGCTCCCCGACCCGCCCCTCCGCACCGGCGGCCACGGCCCGGGCGACCGGGTGTTCGGAGGCGTGTTCGAGGGCGCCCGCGAGTCGCAGCAGCTCCCGCTCGTCGGTGCCTTCGGCGACGTACACCTCCTGGAGGGTCATCCGGCCGGTGGTCACCGTTCCGGTCTTGTCCAGGACGACGGTGTCGACGCGGCGCGTGGACTCCAGTACCTCGGGGCCCTTGATCAGGATGCCGAGCTGGGCGCCGCGGCCCGTGCCGACCATCAGGGCGGTCGGCGTGGCCAGGCCCAGGGCGCACGGGCAGGCGATGATCAGCACGGCGACGGCCGCGGTGAAGGCGGCGACGGTGTCGCCGGTCGCGCCGAGCCACACGCCGAAGGTGGCGGTCGCGAGCACCAGGACGGCGGGTACGAAGATCCCGGCGATCCGGTCCGCGAGCCGCTGCACCTCCGCCTTGCCGTTCTGGGCCTCCTCGACCAGCCGCGCCATCCGCGCGAGCTGGGTGTCGGCGCCGACCCGGGTGGCCTCGACGACCAGCCGGCCACCGACGTTCACGGTCGCCCCGGCCACCGCCTCCCCGGCCGTCACATCGACCGGCACGGACTCGCCGGTCAGCATCGACAAGTCGACCGCGGAGGCGCCCTCCACGACCGTGCCGTCGGTGGCGATCTTCTCGCCGGGGCGTACGACGAACCGGTCGCCGACGGCCAGTTCGGTGACCGGCACGCGGACCTCGCGCCCGTCGCGCAGTACCGCCACGTCCTTCGCACCGAGTTCCATCAGGGCCCGTAGCGCGGCACCCGCGCGGCGCTTGGAGCGGGCTTCCAGATAGCGGCCGAGGAGGAGGAAGGCGATGACTCCGGCGGCCACTTCGAGGTAGATCGTCGAGGCGCCGTCCGTGCGGGAGACGGTGAGTTCGAAGGGATGCCGCATGCCCGGCATGCCCGCGTGCCCGAAGAACAGCGCCCACAGCGACCAGCCGAACGCGGCCAGCGTGCCCACCGAGACGAGGGTGTCCATGGTGGCCGCGGCGTGCCGGGCGTTGGTCCAGGCGGCCTTGTGGAAGGGCAGGCCGCCCCAGACGACGACGGGCGCGGCGAGGGTGAGGGACAGCCACTGCCAGTTGTCGAACTGGAGGGCGGGGACCATCGCGAGCAGGACGACGGGGGCGGCGAGGAGCGCGGAAACGATCAGGCGCTGCCGCAGGGCAGCCAGCTCGGGATCCCGGGCCGGCGTCTGTTCCGGCTCCGGCCGCGGCGGCACGGGCTCCTCGGCCGTGTATCCCGTCTTCACGACCGTGTCGATCAGGTCGGCGACCTCGATCCCCGCCGGGTAGGTGACCCGCGCCTTCTCCGTCGCGTAGTTCACCGTGGCGCTGACGCCGTCCATCCGGTTGAGCTTCTTCTCGACGCGGGCCGCGCAGGCGGCGCAGGTCATCCCGCCGATCAGCAGTTCGACCTCGGAAACCGGCGGGTCTATGGAGGTCTGTGTGGTGATGCTGGTCGTGGTGGCGCTGGCCGTGGTGGTGCTCGTCATGTCCGACTCCGACTCCAAACGACGGACCGGGCCGTACGGGGCCGATCTGTGGTCGGTCCTCCGGTACGGCCCGGGAAGGGGAAGCGTGCTTCAGGCGCGGCCGACCAGCTCGAAGCCGGCCTCGTCGACGGCCGCGCGCACGGCCTCCTCGTCCAGGGCGGTCGCGGAGACGACCGTTACCTCGCCGCCGGCCGCGACGGCCTTCACCGAACTGACACCGGGCAGCTGCGAGATCTCGCCGGAGACGGCGCCCTCACAGTGTCCGCAGCTCATCCCGCTCACCTTGTAGACGGCGGTGACGGAACCTGTGGTGTCGGTCTGCGCGGTCATGTGGTTCTCCTCGTCGAGGCAGGTGGGACTGACGGGACCCAGGAGGGCCTCCGTACACTCCACACTATACCCCTAGGGGGTACTTCTCCAGGAGGGGGCGCGGCGCGCCAGCGACCGCGCCCAGGCGAGGCCGAGCAGCGCCACGGCGACCAGTCCGCCGACCGAGAGCAGCGTGAACAGGTGCCGCTGCGCCTCGGTGGGGTGCGGGATGTAGCCCTCGGCGAACAGCTGCCCGGCGAGCCCGGTCCCGGTCAGCCGGACCACCAGCCAGACGGCGATGCCGTGGGTGGAGTCCCACAGGGTGTGCAGCAGGGCCACGCCGAGATACGTCGCGGCGGCCGCGCCGGTGAGGCGGAAGCGTCCGTAGGGGGAGCGGCAGGCGAGCAGCACACCGCCGGCGATCGCCGTCCACAGGCCGTGGCCGAAGGGCGCGAGCACCCCGCGCAGGATCTCGGTCTCCAGCAGCGCCCTGAGATCGATGCCCCCGGCGGAGACGGCCGCGTTGAACGCGTACCCGGCGCTCTCCAGGGCCGCGAAGCCGAAGCCGACGGTCGCGCCCAGCACGAGCCCGGCCCGCATCCCCCGGATCCGGGTCTGCCGGCGCAGTACGAACATCAGCGCGCCCAGCTTCATCGCCTCCTCGATGAGACCGACGCCCGCGAACATCGACAGGGACGGGTGCAGCAGGTAGTACTCCATCAGCGAGGCGCCCAGCACCCCGAGCGTCCCGCCGGTCAGGAAACAGCCGAGGATCACGCTGACGCCCAGGTCACGGCCGTGTCGTTCGTACGCCCACAGTACGAAGGTCACGGGGGCCAGGAAGCTGCCGAGCAGGATGAGGGTGGGCAGGAGGGTGGTGTTGCCGGTCCCGTAGGTGGCGAGCGCGGTCAGCGCCCAAAGTGCCAGCCCGCCCCAGAGGCAGCGCCGCCACAGGCCCGCACGGATCCGGGGGTACGACGGTGGTGGTTGCTGCGGGCCGGGGATGCGGGCCCGGGGCGCGCCGGGCGGCGGGGAGTGGGTCACGGCGGGTCCCTCGTACTCCTGTGGTGCTCCTGCGGGAGTGATTTGTCCGAACCATATGTGGGTGCGGCGTATGTCGCAGTCCGGCAAAGGGGAGTGAGGGGTGCTCAGCGTCCGGGCCGGGGTGGAAGTCCCTCTGGGGTGCGGGCGCTTTCGTCCTGCGCCCGCCGGGCATCGCGGGCGGGCCTCGGGCGGTGTGGGACCTCAGGAGCGGCGAGCGGCGGCCAGCGGTTCGAGGTAGCGGATCAGGGTGTTCTTCAGCTCCTGGACGTACGCCTCACGCTCGGCGCCCCCGTGGGCGAGGATCAGTTCCAGGCCCGCCTTGTAGATGCCGAGGCACATGTGCGCGGTGCGGGTGACGTCGGCCGGGGGCGTGCCGGGCAGGAGTGAGGTGAGGAGCGTCTCGACGCGCAGCAGCAGGGTCGCGTGCAGCGCGTCGTGCTCCTCGGCGATCCGGCCGGGGATGTCGGGGCCGTGCATCAGCGCGAAGAACACCGGGTGCCGGCAGTTGAAGGCGATGAACCGGTCGACGGCGGAGTCGATGGCCTCCGCCACCGGGGTAGCGGGGTCGACGGGCGCGAGCGCCTCGCCGTACATCTCCCGCATCTCGTGCATCAGCCGGTCGCCCAGCTCGATCGCGATCGCTTCCTTGTTCGGGAAGAACTGGTAGAGCGTGCCCGGTGAGACACCTGCCTCGCGGGCGATGGCGTTGGTGCTGGCAGCCGTGTAGCCGGTGGTGCAGAAGACGGAGGCCGCGGCCTCCAGCAACTGGGCGATACGGCGCTCGCCGCGCGCCTGACGACGGCGCGGGCGGGGCTCCGCCGTCGACTCCTGCGTCGGCTTCTCGGTCTTCTCGGGCACGCGTTATCCCCAGCTCTCCGAAGGCGATTGACAAACGCGAGTGGTCGCTCGCATTCTGTTGGAACGCGAGCGATCTCTCGTGTTTTCCAGTGTATGGCCATGGCCGACCCATGCCCCCTGCCCGAGCGAGCCCGGGCGGGCGGTACGGGTCATGGTGAAGGGGACACCGCACGATGACCGAAGTCAACACACCACCGCGAGCACCGCGCCCGGGGGGCTGGACGCGCCTGGTGACCGCCCGGCCCCGCCTGTCGCTGTTCGCGGCCCTGGTGCTGACCGTGCTCGCGGTGCTGGCCGGCAGCGGCGTCGCCGAGCGGCTGGGCAGCGGCGGCTGGGAGGACCCGGACGCCCAGTCGACGTACGCGACCAAGGCACTGGAGCGCGAGTTCCCCGACTCCCAGCCGAACCTGCTGCTGCTCGTGGACGCCGGCCGGGCCTCGGTGGACGATCCGGCCGTCACCGCGGCGGCCGGGCGCCTCGCCGAGCAACTGGCCGCAGAGAAGGGCGTGGTGGGCGTCGGCTCCTACTGGCAGTCCAGGTCGCCGGCCCTGCGTGCGGAGGACGGGCACGAGGCGCTGATCGCCGCCCGGATCACCGGCGACGACAAGACCGCCGGAGAGACCCTGGAGCGCATCGCACGCTCCCTGCGCGGGACACACGGCCCGGTGGAGGTCAAGATCGGCGGCCTGGTGACGGTACGGCACGAGATGCAGACGATCATCCAGGAGGACCTGACCCGGGCCGAACTGATCGCCCTGCCGGTCACACTGGTGCTGCTGGTGATGGTCTTCGGCAGCGCGGTCGCGGCCCTGCTCCCGCTGGGCATCGGCATAGCGGCGATCCTGGGCACGAACGCCGTACTGCGCGGCCTGACCGAGTTCACCGACGTCTCGGTCTTCGCACTGAACCTCACGACGGCACTGGGCCTGGGCCTGGCCATCGACTACGCGTTGTTCATCGTCCGCCGCTTCCGCGAGGAACTGTCCACGGGCGCCGACCCGTTGACGGCTGTGGGCACGACCCTGCGCACCGCGGGCCGCACGGTCCTGTTCTCCGCGCTCACGGTCGCGGTCTCGCTGGCGGCGATGCTGCTGTTCCCGCAGTACTTCCTGCGGTCCTTCGCCTACGCCGGGATCGCTGTGGTCCTGCTCGCAGCGGCGGCCGCACTGATCCTGCTGCCGGCGGCCCTGGTGCTGCTCGGCCACCGGGTGAACGCACTGGACCTGCGCCGCCTCTTCCGGCGCGGCAGGCAGCCCACGCCGACGGGCGAGGCAGGTGGCGCCTGGGGCCGCACGGCGTCGCTGGTGATGCGCCGGGCCCCCTTCTTCGCGATCGGCACCACTGCGGTGCTGCTCCTGCTCGGACTGCCCTTCCTGGGCGTGAAGTTCGGCACGGCCGACGACCGCCAGCTGCCGGCCGGCGCCGAGTCCCATGTGGTGCAGGAACACATCAGGGACGGCTTCCCGGGCAGCCCCGGCGGCGGCCTGGAGGTGCTGGCCGAGGGCGCGGCGACCGAGGCACAGTACGCCGACTACAAGGAGCGGATCGCCGCGCTGCCGGACGTGCTCCGGGTGGACGGCCCCCTGGTGCAGGGCGACTCGGCGTACTTCACGGTGCTGCCGAAGGGCGAGGCGGTCGACGAGCCGGCCCAGCGTCTGGTGGACGAACTGCGCGCGACGCGGGCCCCGTTCGACACCAGCGTGACCGGCACGGCGGCGGTCCTGGTCGACTCCAAGGACGCGATAGGCGAACGCCTGCCCTGGGCCCTGGCCTTCATAGCGGCCGTCACCCTGTTCCTTGTCTTCCTCCTCACCGGCAGCGTGCTGATACCGGTCCAGGCGGTGGTCCTCAACGCCCTCAGCCTCACGGCGATGTTCGGCGCGGTCGTCTGGGTCTTCCAGGACGGCCACCTCTCCGGCCTGCTCGGCTTCACCAGCCCCGGCTCCATAGAGACGACCCTGCCCGTGCTGATGTTCTGCGTGGCGTTCGGCCTCTCCATGGACTACGGCGTGTTCCTGCTGTCCCGCATCAAGGAGGAGTACGACCACACGGGCGACCACGACCGGGCCGTCCGGCACGGCCTGCAGCGCACCGGCGGGCTGATCACGGCGGCGGCGGTCATCCTGGCGGTCGTGATGGTCGCCATCGGCACCTCCCGCGTCACCAACACCAAGATGCTCGGCCTGGGGATAGCCCTGGCGGTCCTGATGGACGCGATGGTGGTCCGCAGCCTGCTGGTCCCGGCGGTGATGCGCCTGACCGGCCGCACCACCTGGTGGGCCCCGGCCCCGCTACGCCGGTTCCACGCCCGGTTCGGGCTCAGCGAGGGGGAGTCGGCGGCGCCGGTGGCGGAGACCGGACGGGACGAGGAGGAGCAGCGGGTGCGGGACAAGGTGGGGGCTGGGGGGTGACGGGGACTGTGGTGGGTGCGCGGTGAGGTGGGGCTGGGGGATGAGGGGCAGGGCGGTGGCCGCGCGGCGAGGTCGCGGTCGGAGGAGGGCGGGGACGGGCGGTGGGTGCGCGACAGTCGTTGTGGGCGGAGGCTAGCGTTCCGTCAGGACCCGGGCCGTGTGCGCCGACGTCTTGAGCGAGGCGAAGGGCTCAGGACCCGGAGAGCATGAAGAACCCAGGTCCTGGACAAGGCGAAGGCGAGGGGTGACGGATGCGGGCTGTGGTGTTCGAGCGGTTCGGGGAAGCCGCCGAGGTGCGGGAGGTGGCCGACCCTCGGCCCGCGGAGCACGGGGTCGTGGTGCGGGTCGAGGCCACCGGGCTGTGCCGCAGCGACTGGCACGGCTGGCAGGGCCACGACCCGGACATCACGCTGCCCCACGTGCCCGGGCATGAACTCGCCGGTGTCGTCGAGGCGGTGGGCGCCCGGGTGACCGGCTGGCGGCCCGGCGACCGGATCACCGTGCCGTTCGTGTGCGCCTGCGGCACCTGCCCCTCCTGCGCCGCCGGCGACCAGCAGGTGTGCGAGCGGCAGACGCAGCCCGGCTTCACGCACTGGGGCTCCTTCGCCCAGTACGTGGCGCTGGACCACGCCGACGTGAACCTCGTCGCCGTCCCGGACGGCATGACCTTCGCGACGGCGGCCTCGCTGGGGTGCCGGTTCGCGACGGCGTTCCGGGCGGTCGTGCAGCAGGGCCGGGTGGCGTCGGGGGAGTGGGTCGCGGTGCACGGGTGCGGGGGAGTGGGCCTGTCGGCCGTGATGATCGCGGCGGCGTCCGGGGCGAGGGTCGTCGCCGTCGACATATCGCCCCAGGCCCTCGACCTGGCACGGAAGTTCGGGGCGGCGGAGTGCGTGGACGCGGCCCGCACCGAGGACACGGCGACCGCGATCCGGGACCTCACCGGTGGCGGCGCCCACCTCTCCCTCGACGCCCTCGGGTCCCCCGCCACGTGCGCCGCCTCCGTCAACGGCCTGCGCCGGCGCGGCCGGCACGTCCAGGTCGGCCTGCTCCCCTCAGCCACGGGCACGACTCCCGTCCCCATGGCCCGCGCGGTCGCCCTGGAGCTGGAACTGCTGGGCAGCCATGGCATGGCTGCCCATACCTACCCGCCGATGCTGGAGTCCGTCCGGGCGGGCACCCTGCGCCCCGACCTGCTGGTGACCGCGACCATCCCCCTGGACGCGGCCCCGACCGCACTCGCCGCACTGGGCAGCGCACCGGGGGCGGGCGTGACGGTCATCGAGCCGTGGAGTTGACGCCGGGGCCTTTCACCGGAGACAGGTCTCCCTCATCGTGCCAGTTTCTGACAATGGAAACGCTACGTTGCATTCATGAAGCAGGCAATTTACTCGTTGCGCATCGCCGTCATCAACCCACTTCGCAGCCAGAGATCATTGCAATGGTCTTGAATTCAATGCAACAACCTCAAGCCTGTTCATTGCAACTGATGGAAAGCGGGCGTTATGGTGGGGACGCCGCAGACCGCGAAGGAGACCCGCGATGCCGGGAGGCAGACTCACCCAGCAGGAACGCCAGCAGATCGCGCTGGGACTGGCTGACAGCCTCGCCTACGCGGAGATCGCCAGACGCCTCGACCGCCCGACCTCGACCATCACACGCGAGGTCTTGCGCAACGGCGGCCCCACGGCCTACCGCGCCGACCTCGCCCACCGCGCCACCGAACGCCGCGCCCACCGCCGCAGGAAGGCCGCGGCCCGGGACCCCCACACACCCCCGCAGGCGTACGGACGCGACGCCGAAGCGGTGCGCGAGTACGAGGAGACGTTCACCACCGTCTTCATGCAATCGGGCCTGCCGAAGATGACGGCCCGGGTGCTGGCCGGCCTCTACACCACCGACGCCGGCAGCCTCACCGCCTCCGAACTCGCCGGACGCCTCCAGGTCAGCCCGGCATCCGTCTCCAAAGCCGTCACGTTCCTCGAAAGCCAGGGCCTCATCCGCCGGGAACGCGACGAACGGCGCCGCGAACGCTACGTCGTCGACGACGACGTCATGTATCAGTCCACGATGGCCGGCGCCCGATCCACCGCCCACCTCGGCGAGGTCGCCCGGCAGGGTGTGGGCATCCTCGGCCCCGGCACCCCGGCCGCCGCCCGCCTGGAGAACATCGCCCGCTTCGTCGACTTCATCTCCGAGAGCATCGCCCGCGCCGCGGACCAGGCCCGCGAGATCCTCCACACGAAACCCGAAGGCTCCTCGGACAGCGCTACCTGAGCCACCTTCAGCGAGCCGGCGGCACCCCAGCCCGCGCACGACCGTGCCCCACGCGAACGTGGGGCACCACGGACACCTCACCGAACGGCCCCTCACCGGCAGCCGCTCAGTCCGCATGCCTCCCGCGGTTGCGCGGCCGGGAGGCGACCCAGGCGCGGACGGTGTCCGCGTACCAGTACGGCTTGCCGCCCTCCACATGGTCGGGCGGGGGCAGCAGCCCGTGCTTGCGGTACGACCGCACGGTGTCCGGCTGCACCTTGATGTGCGCCGCGATCTCCTTGTACGACCAGAGCATTTGGTCGGTCATGAGTGCACCTCCCTGCGCGTGCCGCGGCGGCGGCCGGGGGCGGCCGTCAGGGGGAGCCGGGCGCTGCGCTGGCGATCATTCACCACGCCTGTGCCCCGTCAACGACGGAGAGTGACGGCAGGGGAGCGGCTGTGGACGGGGTGTGACGCGCGGCCCGCGTACACCGGACATGCGTGACAAGGGAGTGGCGTTTGTGACAGAGGTGAAGCAAACGCGCACGCCGGCCCCTCGGGCGGGGCGCGTTGACATCAAGGCGCCGCCACCGCAACTCACCTGCACTGGTCCGAATGTCTGGACAAACTATTGACAGGCCGCACGCCCGGAGACTAGAAACCGTCAGAGAGCCGCCGACGAAGGCGCGACGGGAACGCGAAGGGATCTCGATGGCGTACGACCTGATCACCATGGGGCGGATCGGCGTGGACCTCTACCCGCTGCAGACCGGCGTTCCGCTCCCACAGGTGACGTCCTTCGGCAAGTTCCTCGGCGGATCCGCGACCAACGTCGCCGTGGCCGCCGCCCGCCTGGGCCGCCGTACCGCGGTGATCACCCGCACCGGCGACGACCCGTTCGGCACCTATCTGCACGAGGCGCTGCGGGACTTCGGTGTCGACGACCGCTGGGTCACGCCGGTGCCCGGACTGCCGACCCCGGTCACCTTCTGCGAGGTCTTCCCGCCGGACGACTTCCCGCTGTACTTCTACCGGCAGCCCAAGGCCCCCGACCTGGAGATCGACGCCCACGAGCTGGACCTCGACGCCATCCGCGCGGCGAGCATCTTCTGGGTCACCGGCACCGGCCTGAGTGAGGAGCCCAGCCGTACGGCGACCCTCGCGGCCCTCGCCCACCGCGGCAAGTCCGACACCACGGTCTTCGACCTCGACTGGCGCCCCATGTTCTGGCGGGACCCGGACGCGGCCCGCCCCTTCTACGCCGAGGCCCTGAAGCACACCACCGTCGCCGTCGGCAACCTCGACGAGGTGGAGATCGCCACCGGCGTCCGCGAACCGCACGCGGCAGCCGCGGCACTCCTCGACGCCGGTGTGTCCGTCGCCGTGGTCAAGCAGGGCCCCAAGGGTGTCCTCGCCGTCAGCGGCGCGGGCGAGTCCGTCGAGGTCCCCCCGCTGCCGGTCGACGTCCTCAACGGCCTCGGCGCCGGTGACGCCTTCGGCGGCTCGCTCTGCCACGGCCTGCTGGCGGGCTGGGACCTGGAGAAGACCATGCGGCACGCCAACGCCGCCGGCGCCATCGTCGCCTCCCGCCTGGAGTGCTCCTCCGCGATGCCCACCCAGGCCGAGGTGGACGCGGCGCTCACCGCAGGCGCCGTACGCACGACACAACCCGACACTTCGGCCCCCGCCCACTCCACGGGAGCCACCCAGTGACCGTCGACATCGCGGACCTCGTCCGCACCCGCACCCACCGCCCCGAGGCCATCGGCGAAGCCGCCGCCCGCCGCGTCCGCCGCCCGCTGCTCAACGCGAACGGCCGCCTCATGATCGTCGCCGCCGACCACCCGGCCCGTGGCGCGCTCGGTGTCGGTGACCGCAAGCTGGCCATGGCCAACCGCGCCGACCTGCTCGAACGCCTCTGCCTCGCGCTCAGCCGCCCCGGCGTCGACGGCGTCCTCGCCACCGCCGACATCCTCGACGACCTGCTGCTGCTCGGCGCCCTCGACGACAAGGTCGTCATGGGCTCGATGAACCGCGGCGGCCTCCAGGGCGCCCGCTTCGAGCTCGACGACCGGTTCACCGGCCATCGCCCCGAGGACATAGCGCGCCTCGGGTTCGACGCCGGCAAGCTGCTGCTGCGCATCGACTACGACGACCCGGGCTCCCTGACCACCCTGGAGTCCACGGCCCGGGCCATCGACGCCATGGCGGCGCACCGGCTGCCCGTCTTCGTCGAGCCGTTCATCAGCCGCCGGGACGCCGACGGGCGGCTGCGCAACGACCTGTCCGCCGATGCCGTCACCCGGTCCATCGCCATCGCCTCGGGCCTGGGCGGCAGCTCGGCGTACACCTGGCTGAAGGTGCCCGTCACCGCGAACCCCGACGACATGGCCCAGGTCATGGAGACCACGACCCTGCCCGCCGTGCTGCTGGGCGGCGACGTCAGCGACGACCAGGACAGTGCGTACGAGAAGTGGCGCGGCGCCCTCCAACTCCCCACCGTGCGGGGGCTGGTGGTCGGCCGGTCGCTGCTGTACCCGGCGGACGGCGATGTGGCCGCCGCCGTGGACATCGCCGTAGGACTGCTGTGAGGGCCGCATGAGCAACGAGTTGTACGTCCCGAAAGGCACCACCGCCGACCCGTACTACGCGCTCGACATCGACCCCAAGCTGGCCGGCTGGACCCACAGCAGCCTGCGGATCGTCGAGTTGGAGGCGGGCGGTACGCACACCTTCACCACCGGGGACAGCGAGTGGATCGTGCTGCCCCTGCAAGGTGGTTGTACCGTGCAAGTTGCTGACGCGGTGTTCGAACTGCTGGGCCGGGAAAGCGTCTTCGCCGGAGTGACCGACTTCGCGTACGTGCCCCGTGACGCCCAGGCACAGATCACCTCCGGCGCGGGAGGCCGCTTCGCCCTGGCAGGAGCGAAGTGCGAGCGACGACTCCCCGCCCGCCACGGCCCCGCGCCGGAGGTACCCGTCGAACAGCGCGGCAGCGGCACCTGCACCCGCCACGTGCGCAACTTCGCCTCCGCCGACGCCTTCGAGTGCGACAAGCTCATCGCCGTCGAGGTGATCACCCCCGGCGGCAACTGGTCCTCGTACCCACCGCACAAGCACGACGAGCACCGGCCGGGCGAGGAGTCGGAGCTGGAGGAGATCTACTACTTCGAGATCGACGGCCCCAACGGCTTCGGCTACCAGCGCGTGTTCCCCTCGCGCGAGGGCGGCGCCGACGTGCTCGCCGAGGTCCGCACCGGCGACGCCGTCCTCGTCCCCGACGGCTGGCACGGGCCGTCCATCGCCCAGCCCGGCCACGACATGTACTACCTGAACGTCATGGCGGGACCGGGGCAGACCCGGGAGTGGCGGATCTGCTTCCACCCGGCCCACGTAGAAAGCACAGGGGGGTACCGATGACCACCAGGCTCACGGTCGCACAGGCGCTCGTACGCTTCCTGACCGCCCAGTACACCGAGCGGGACGGCGTACGGCAGCGGCTCATCGGCGCCACTTGGGGCATCTTCGGCCACGGCAACGTCGCCGGACTCGGCCAGGCGCTGGTCGAGTACGCCGACGACATGCCCTACCTCCAGGGCCGTAACGAGCAGGCCATGGTGCACGCGGCGGTCGGCTACGCCCGCCAGTCCAACCGCCTGTCCACGCACGCCGTGACCACCTCCATCGGCCCCGGCGCGACGAACCTGGTCACCGGCGCCGCCCTCGCGACCATCAACCACCTCCCGGTGCTGCTGCTGCCCGGCGACATCTTCGCCACCCGCCCCGCCGACCCGGTCCTGCAGCAGCTCGAAGTGCCGTACGCGGGTGATGTGTCGGTCAACGACAGCCTGCGCCCGGTGTCCAGGTACTTCGACCGCGTCACCCGCCCGGAAGCCCTGATGCCGGCGGCCTTGCAGGCCATGCGTGTGCTCACCGACCCGGTGGAGACGGGCGCGGTCACCCTCGCGCTCCCGCAGGACGTGCAGGCCGAGGCGTACGACTGGCCGGAGGACTTCTTCGCCGAGCGCACCTGGGTGGTACGCCGGCCGGGCGCCGATCCGACCGAACTCGCCGAGGCCGTGACCACGATCAGGGCCGCCCGGCGTCCGCTGCTGATCGCCGGCGGCGGCGTCCACCACAGCCGTGCCGAGGGCGCCCTCGCCGAGTTCGCCGAGGCCACCGGCATCCCGGTCGCCTCCACCCAGGCCGGCAAGGGCTCGCTGCCGTACGACCATCCGCAGGACGTCGGCGGCATCGGCCACACCGGCACCGCGACCGCCGACGAACTGGCTCGCACGGCCGACCTGGTGATCGGCGTGGGCACCCGCTACACCGACTTCACCACCGCTTCCGGAACGCTCTTCGCAGGCCCGGACGTCCGTTTCCTCAACCTCAACATCGCCGCCTACGACGGCCACAAGCTCGCCGGATCGCCCCTGATCGCGGACGCGCGCAGCGGCCTGGAGGAGCTGACCGAGGCGCTTCAGCTGCACGACCACCGGGTCCCGGAGGCGTACGTCACCGAGTACACCGAGGGCAAGGAGCGCTGGGAGCAGCGCGTCGAGGCCGCCTACGAGGCCGCCGAGCCGGACGTACGGCCGACGCAGCCGCAGGTGCTGGGCGCGCTGGACGCCCTGGTGGACGAGACGGACGTGATCATCAACGCGGCCGGCTCGATGCCGGGCGACCTGCACAAACTGTGGCGGGCCCGGTCGTTCGACCAGTACCACCTGGAGTACGGCTACTCCTGCATGGGCTACGAGATCCCGGCCGCGATCGGCGTGAAGCTGGCCGCGCCGGACCGGCCGGTGTGGGCGCTGGTCGGCGACGGCACCTATCTGATGATGCCGACCGAGATCGTGACCGCCGTGCAGGAGGGCATCGCGATCAAGGTGCTGCTGGTGCAGAACCACGGCTACGCGTCCATCGGCGGGCTCTCCGAGGAAACCGGCGCAGAGCGTTTCGGCACCGCCTACCGCTACCGCGCGGGCGACGGCACGTTCTCCGGCGCCCCGCTCCCCGTGGACCTGGCCGCCAACGCCGAGAGCCTCGGCATGCGGGTGCTGCGCGCCCGCACCGTGGCCGACCTGCGCTCGGCGCTCGCCGAGGCGCGGGCCTCCGACACACCCACATGTGTCTACGTCGAGACCGAAACGGCAGACACAGTGTCGGGCGCGCCCGAGGCGCAGGCCTGGTGGGATGTACCTGTGGCCGAGACCGCGACCCGACCGTCGGCGGTGAAGGCCCGTGAGCTGTACGAACGGCACGTCTCGACCCGACGCCGCCATCTGTGAAGGAGTAACTGGTCATGACGAAGATCGTCAACCACTGGATCGGCGGCAAGACCGTCGAAGGCGCGTCGGGCACGTTCGGTCCGGTCACGGACCCGGCGACCGGCGCGGTCACCACGAAGGTCGCGTTCGCCTCGGTCGACGAGGTGGACGCGGCGGTCGCGGCCGCGAAGGAGGCGTTCGCGACCTGGGGACAGTCGTCCCTGGCCCAGCGCACGTCGATCCTGTTCAAGTTCCGCGCCCTGCTGGACGCGCACCGCGACGAGATCGCCGAGCTGATCACCGCCGAGCACGGCAAGGTGCACTCCGACGCCCTCGGCGAGGTGGCGCGCGGCCTGGAGATCGTCGACCTGGCCTGCGGCATCAACGTCCAGCTGAAGGGCGAGCTGTCGACGCAGGTGGCGAACCGGGTCGACGTGGCCGCGATCCGCCAGCCGCTCGGCGTGGTCGCCGGCATCACGCCGTTCAACTTCCCCGCGATGGTGCCGATGTGGATGTTCCCCATCGCCATCGCGACCGGCAACACCTTCGTGCTGAAGCCCTCGGAGAAGGACCCGTCGGCCTCCGTCAAGATCGCGGAGCTGCTCGCCGAGGCGGGCCTGCCGGACGGTGTCTTCAACGTCGTGCACGGCGACAAGGTGGCCGTCGACCGCCTCCTGGAGCACCCGGACGTCAAGGCGGTGTCCTTCGTCGGCTCCACCCCGATCGCCCGCTACATCCACACCACCGCCTCCGCGAACGGCAAGCGCGTCCAGGCTCTCGGCGGCGCCAAGAACCACATGCTGGTCCTGCCGGACGCCGACCTGGACGCGGCCGCCGACGCCGCCGTATCCGCCGCGTACGGCTCGGCGGGCGAGCGCTGCATGGCCATCTCGGCCGTCGTCGCGGTCGGTGCGATCGGCGACGAGCTGGTGGAGAAGATCCGCGAGCGCGCCGAGAAGATCAAGATCGGCCCCGGCAACGACCCGACCTCCGAGATGGGCCCGCTGATCACCAAGGTCCACCGCGACAAGGTGGCGTCCTACGTCGAGGGCGCGGCGGCCGAGGGCTGCGAGGTCGTCCTCGACGGCACCGGCTACACCGTCGACGGCTTCGAGGACGGCCACTGGATCGGCATCTCCCTGCTGGACAAGGTGCCGACCAGCGCGAAGGCCTACCAGGACGAGATCTTCGGCCCCGTCCTGTGCGTGCTGCGCGCGGAGACCTACGAGGACGGCCTGGCGCTGATCAACGCCTCCCCGTTCGGCAACGGCACCGCGATCTTCACCCGGGACGGCGGCGCCGCCCGTCGCTTCCAGCTGGAGGTCGAGGCCGGCATGGTCGGCGTGAACGTCCCGATCCCGGTCCCCGTCGGCTACCACTCCTTCGGCGGCTGGAAGGACTCCCTCTTCGGCGACCACCACATCTACGGCAACGACGGCACGCACTTCTACACCCGCGGCAAGGTCGTCACCACCCGCTGGCCCGACCCGGCCGACGCCCCGGCGGGCGTGGACCTGGGCTTCCCGCGCAACCACTGACGGGCACCCCACCCGCCCCGCGTACCGCGAGCGCGGTATGCGGGGCGGGCGTCGTACTCCCGTGGGATGGCCCGGGGTTCAGACCGTAGCTGTCATAGGCCGACAGGTTCGCCGCGTACCGTTGACGCATGGATCTTCGACTGCCCGGACTGCGGGGGCTGCTACGGCGGCCGCGACGGCTGGGCGCCGCCGCGGCCGCCGTCGTCGTGCTCGCCGGTGCCGGTACGTGGACGGCCGTCGCCGACGACGACGCGCCCGCGGTGCGCCGCGCCGACCGGGTGCTGGCCGTGGGCGACGGGGTGCGCCTCGACACCTCGTACTTCACCTCCGCGGACACCGGCCGCCGCCCCGCCGTGCTGCTGGCGCACGGCTTCGGCGGCAGCAAGGACGACGTACGGCAGCAGGCGGAGGACCTGGCCCGCGACGGGTACGCGGTACTGACCTGGTCGGCGCGCGGCTTCGGCAGCTCCACCGGCAGGATCGGGCTGAACGACCCGAAGGGTGAGGTCGCCGACGTCTCGAAGCTGATCGACTGGCTCGCCGGGCAGCCGCAAGTTCAGCTGGACAAGTCCGGCGACCCGCGCGTGGGCATGGCCGGCGGTTCGTACGGCGGCGCGATCTCGCTGCTGACCGCCGGGTACGACGACCGCGTGGACGCCATCGCCCCGGCGATCACCTACTGGAACCTCGCGGACGCCCTGTTCCCGAACGGCGTCTTCAAGAAGCTGTGGGCCGGCATATTCGTCAACTCCGGCGGCGGCTGCGCCAACTTCGAGCCGCGGCTGTGCCGGATGTACGAGCGGGTCGCCGAGTCCGGCATCCCCGACACCGAGGCACGCCAACTGCTCGAAGAGCGCTCGCCGTCGGCTGTCGGCGACCGCATCGACGTACCGACGCTGCTGGTGCAGGGCCAGTCGGACTCCCTGTTCCCGCTGGGCCAGGCCGACGCGGCCGCGCAGGCCATCCGCGCCAACGGCGCCCCCGTGGACGTCGACTGGATCGCCGGCGGCCATGACGGCGGCGACATGGAGACCAGCCGGATCCAGCAGCGCGTGACGGCGTGGTTCGACCGGTACCTCAAGGGCGACAAGGGCGCCGACACCGGCCCCGCCTTCCGCGTCACCCGCACCGGAGGCATCGACTCCACCGACGGCGAGGCCCTGCTGCGGGGCGCGAGCGCGGACGCGTACCCCGGACTGGAGAGCGGAGTCCGCTCCATCGACATGGGCGGGCGCGAGCAGAGCTTCGACAACCCGCCCGGCGCCGGCCCGCCCGCCGTCTCCGCGCTGCCCGGCCTCGGCGCCGGCGGCGGCCTCGCCCAGCTCTCCGCACTCGGCGTCGGCATCTCGCTCGACTTCCCCGGGCAGTTCGCGCGGTTCGAGTCGGCGCCGCTCGGCCAGGACCTGCGCATCACCGGTTCCCCGACGGCCACCGTCCATGTGCGGGCCGGCAGCGAGGACGCCGTCCTGTTCGCCAAGGTGTACGACGTCGGCCCCGACGGCCGTCAGCAGGTGCTGCCCTCCCAGCTGGTGACGCCCGTCCGGGTCGAGGACGCCAAGGCCGGCAAGGACGTGACGCTCACCCTCCCCGCCATCGACTACGAGGTCGGCAAGGGCCACCGGCTGCGCCTGGTCCTGGCCTCCACCGACCTGGCGTACGCCTCCCCGGCGGCGCCCGCGACGTACACCGTCTCCCTCAAGGGCGACCTGAAGGTGCCGACGGCCCCCGCTGTGACGGCGGCGGCCGCGCCGCTGCCCGCCTGGGTGTGGTGGCTGCCGCTGACCGGTGCCGTGATCGCGCTGGCGCTGCTGCTCTCCGCCCGTCGCCGGACCGCCACCCCCGCACCCGACCCTTCGTTGTCCGAGGTCCCGCTCCAGATCACCGGCCTGAGCAAGCGGTACGCGAAGTCGGCGGACCGGTACGCCGTCCAGGACCTCTCCTTCCGAGTGGAGAAGGGCCAGGTCCTGGGCCTGCTCGGCCCCAACGGCGCCGGCAAGACCACGACCCTGCGCATGCTGATGGGCCTGATCAGGCCCGACGGCGGCGAGATCCATGTCTTCGGCCACGCCATCCGCCCCGGCGCGCCCGTGCTGTCGCGGGTCGGCGCCTTCGTGGAGGGCGCCGGCTTCCTGCCGCATCTGTCCGGCCGGGAGAACCTGGAGCTGTACTGGCGGGCGACCGGCCGCCCGGCCGAGGACGCCCACCTCGACGAGGCCCTGGAGATCGCCGGACTCGGCGA
The DNA here is from genome assembly GCF_015712165.1 of Streptomyces spinoverrucosus. Taxonomy (NCBI): domain Bacteria; kingdom Bacillati; phylum Actinomycetota; class Actinomycetes; order Kitasatosporales; family Streptomycetaceae; genus Streptomyces; species Streptomyces spinoverrucosus. The sequence goes on from NZ_JADPZX010000001.1 coordinate 5,652,459, forward strand.
CGCGCTCGCCCGCGCGGTGCGCACCTACTCGCAGGGCATGCGCCAGCGCCTCGCCATCGCGCAGGCCATGCTCGGCCTGCCGGACCTGCTCATCCTCGACGAACCGACCAACGGCCTCGACCCGCCCCAGATCCGCGAGATGCGCGAGGTGATGATCCGGTACGCGGCCGCGGGCCGCACGGTCATCGTCTCCAGCCACCTCCTGTCGGAGGTCGAGCAGTCCTGCACGCATCTCGTGGTGATGGACCGGGGCAGGCTCGTGCAGGCGGGCCCGGTGAGCGAGATCGTCGGCTCCGGCGACACACTGCTCGTGGGCACCGTCGCGCCCGTGGAGGAACCGGTGGCCGAGAAGGTGGCCGCACTGCCGGGCGTCGCCTCGGCCGTGCTCACCGACGACGGACTCCTCGTCCGCCTCGACGCCGACGGCAGCCCGTCCCGCCTGGTCGCCGAACTCGTACGACTCGAAGTGCCCGTCGCGTCGGTCGGCCCGCACCGCCGCCTGGAGGACGCCTTCCTCACCCTGATCGGAGGTTCCGCATGAGCACCCCCGTTCTCACCGACGTCGCCTCCGGCTACCGGGCGGGCCGCACCCTGCCCCTGCGGGTGGAACTGGTCCGCCAGCTCAAGCGGCGCCGCACGCTGGTCATGTTCTCCATCCTCGCCCTCCTGCCGTTCGTGCTGGTCGTCGCCTTCGCGATCGGTGGCGAGCCGGACGGCGGCGGCGACCGGATCACGCTGATGGACACGGCCACCGCGTCGGCGGGCAACTTCGCCGCGGTGAACCTGTTCGTGTCGGCGGGCTTCCTGCTGGTGATCCCCGTCGCCCTGTTCTGCGGGGACACCGTCGCCTCCGAGGCCGGCTGGTCCTCCCTGCGCTATCTGCTCGCCGCTCCCGTGCCCCGGGCGAGGCTGCTGTGGTCCAAGCTCGTCGTCGGGCTCGGCCTCAGCCTGGCCGCCATGGTGCTGCTGCCCCTCGTCGCGCTGGCCGTCGGCACCGCCGCCTACGGCTGGGGCCCGCTGCAGATCCCCACGGGCGGGGCGCTCGACGCGGGCACGGCGGCGCAGCGGCTGGTGGTGGTCGTGGCGTACATCTTCGTGTCCCAACTGGTCACCGCCGGGCTGGCGTTCTGGCTGTCCACCAGGACGGACGCGCCGCTCGGCGCGGTGGGCGGCGCGGTCGGCCTGACCATCGTCGGCAACGTCCTCGACGCGGTCACCGCCCTCGGCGACTGGCGGCACTTCCTGCCCGCGCACTGGCAGTTCGCCTGGGCGGACGCCGTACAGCCCGAACCGCAGTGGTCCGGCATGATCCAGGGCACCGCGATATCCATAACGTACGCACTGGTGCTGTTCGCCCTGGCCTTCCGGGGTTTCGCCCGCAAGGACGTGGTCTCCTAGGTCTCCGGAAGATCACCTACCGGTCTCGGCGGGCCCCCGCCGTAGCCCCTTCGAGACGCAAGCGCAACGCTTCGTCACGCACATTCCGGCCCCCTGTGCCGTCACAGTCACAGACGTCGACGTTCGACGGACGGTCAACGGACACAGGGGGCACGCGAGATGAAGCGACACCGGATACGGCGGCTCAGCGGGGCGCTGCTCGCCCTCACCACGGCGGGCGGCCTGCTCCTCACCGGCTGCGGCGCGGGCGGCACCGGCGACGGGAGCGGAGCGGACAGCGCGGAACGGGCCGACGGCTTCCCGGCCCCGGCCCCGCCCGCCCCCGACTCCGGGGAGGTGAGCGGCGAGCAACGGCAGGACGGCACGTCGGGCGAGTTCGCGCCCGCGCCCGACTATCTCTCCACCTTCGCGCTCGACGTCGACACGGCCTCGTACGGCTACGCCCGCCGCACCCTCGCCGAGGGCCGCCGCCCGCACCCGTCGACGATCCGCCCGGAGGAGTTCGTCAACAGCTTCCGCCAGGACTACGAACGCCCCGGCGGAAACGGTTTCTCGGTGACCGTCGACGGCGCCCGTACCAGCGCCGAGGACTGGTCCCTGGTCCGCGTCGGCCTCGCCACCCGCCCGGCCGAGAACGAAGGTGAGCGCCCGCCCGCCGCCCTCACCTTCGTCCTCGACGTCTCGGGCTCGATGTCCGAACCCGGCCGACTCGACCTCGCCAAGGAGTCCCTCGGCGTGATGACCGACCGGCTGCACGACGACGACTCGGTCGCGCTCGTCACCTTCAGCGACGAGGCCGAGACGGTCCTGCCGATGACCGCGCTCGGCGGCAACCGCGGCCGGATCCACGACGCCATCTCCGCTCTGGAGGTGCAGCAGTCCACCAACCTCGGCGCGGGCGTGGAGACCGGTTACGCGACAGCCGTCGAGGGCCTGCGCGAGGGCGCGACGAACCGGGTCGTCCTCGTCTCCGACGCCCTCGCCAACACCGGCGACACCGACGCCGACACGATCCTGGAGAACATCGCCGGTGCCCGCCGCGAGCACGGCATCACCCTCTTCGGCGTGGGCGTCGGCAGCGACTACGGCGACGATCTCATGGAACGCCTCGCCGACCGGGGCGACGGCCACACGACGTACGTCTCCACCGCCGAGGAGGCCCGCGAGGTCTTCTGCGAGGAACTCCCGCGGCACATCGACCTCACCGCCCGCGACGCCAAGGCGCAGGTCGCCTTCGACCCGGAGACCGTCGACCGGTTCCGCCTGATCGGCTACGAGAACCGCGAGGTCGCCGACGAGGACTTCCGCGACGACCGCGTCGACGGCGGCGAGGTCGGCCCCGGCCACACGGTCACCGCCCTGTACGCCGTCCGCACCAAGCCCGGCGCCGACGGCCACCTCGCCACGGCCACCGTCCGCTGGCTCGACCCCGACACCCGCGCCCCGCACGAGGAGTCCGGCCAGGTGGAGACGGCGGCCCTCGACGACTCCGTCCGCGGCGCGTCCCCCCGCTTCCAGGTCACGGCGGTGGCCGCCTACTTCGCCGACGCCCTCCGCCGCGAGGACAGCCGCTTCACCCCACTGCCGGGCGCCCCTGGCATCCACGCACTCGCCGAGCACGCGGACGATCTCGCGCGGCGGACGGAGGACGAGGCGGTGCGGGAGCTGGCGTCCGCCATCGATCAGGCTCAGGGCATCGCGTACTGACGAAAGCCCCACAGCCAAGTGTCCGCGCACGACCCATTGACCTTTCCTTACTTCCGAGTAAGTTGACCTTGCGTCAACAATGAGTGAACCGGCACACGGGAGCCGTCATGGGCGTACGCGGGGATCTGAAGCGGGCCAGGCAGCGCACCGACCTGTCGGCCCGCGGCAGGATCGAGCTGATCAGGGACGAGACCGGCACCGTGCGCGAGGCGCACGCCCTGCCGCTGGCCGAACGCCCCACCGGCGGCAGCATCGCCGACATCCCGTACACCAACGCGGCCGAGGCCCCCGACGCCGCCGTACTGCGCCGCAGAACGGCGGACGGCACCTGGGAACCGGTCACCGCCGCCGCCTTCGCCCAGGAGGTCACCGCCGTCGCCAAGGGCCTGATCGCCGCCGGTCTGGAACCCGGCGGCCGGGTCGCCGTCATGTCCCGCACCCGCTACGAGTGGACGGTCCTGGACTTCGCCGTCTGGGCCGCCGGCGGCCGGACCGTCCCGATCTACCCCACCTCCTCCGCCGCCCAGGTGGAGTGGATCGTCCGCGACTCGGGCGCCCGTCACGTCATCGCCGAGACCGCCGAGAACGCCGCCACCGCCACCACCGGTACGGCCGAACACCCCCACCCGCCCCGCATCTGGCAACTCGACGCCCACGCCCTCGCCGACCTCGTCGCCCTCGGTGAGAGCCTCCCCGACGAGGAGGTCACCAAGCGCCGTACGGCCCTCACCCCCGACACGGTCGCGACGATCTGCTACACCTCCGGCACCACCGGCCGGCCCAAGGGCTGCGTCCTCACCCACGCCAACCTGCACGCGGAGGCCGCGAACACCGTCGAGCTGCTCCACCCCGTCTTCAAGGCGGTCACCCGCCAGACCGCCTCCACCCTCCTGTTCCTGCCGCTCGCCCACATCCTCGGCCGCACCCTCCAGATCGCGTGCCTGATGGCCCGGATAGAGATCGGCCACTGCCCGAGCGTCAAACCCGACGAACTCCGCCCGATGCTCAAGGAGTTCCGGCCCACCTTCCTGGTCGGCGTCCCGTACCTGTTCGAGAAGATCCACGACACCGGCCGCGCCACCGCCGAGAAGATCGGCCGCGGTGCGTCCTTCGAACGCGCGGACCGTATCGCCGTCCGCTTCGGCGCGGCGCACCTGAACCGTTTCCTCGGCACCGGCAAGGGCCCCGGCCCGGGCCTGTACGCCGCCTGGGCGCTGTACGACCTGCTGGTCTACCGCCGGATCCGCAAGGAACTGGGCGGCCGGCTGCGCTACGCCATCAGCGGCGGCTCCCCGCTGGACCGCAACCTCAATCTCTTCTTCTACGCCGCCGGAATCGTGGTCTACGAAGGCTACGGCCTGACCGAGACCACCGCCGCGGCCACCATCGTCCCGCCCCTGAAACCCCGCCCCGGCACGGTCGGCCTGCCCGTCCCCGGCACCGGCGTCCGGATCGCCGACGACGGCGAGGTGCTGATCAGGGGCGGCATCGTCTTCGACACGTACTGGAACAACCCGGAAGCCACCGAAGCGGTCCGCACCGACGGCTGGTTCGCCACCGGCGACCTCGGCGCCCTCGACCAGGACGGCTACCTCACCATCACCGGCCGCAAGAAGGACATCCTCGTCACCTCCGGCGGCAAGAACGTCTCCCCGGCGATCCTGGAGGACCGCCTGCGCAGCCGCTCACCGATCGGCCAGTGCCTGGTCGTCGGGGACAACCGTCCCTTCGTCGGCGCCCTGATCACCCTCGACCCGGAGGCGGTCGCCCACTGGCTGGCGGTCCACAAGATGCCCCCGGACACGCCCCTGTCCGCCGTCAGCCGGGACCCGCGCGTTCGCGCCGCCGTCCAGAAGGCCGTCGACTACGCCAACGAGGCCGTCTCCCGCGCCGAGTCGATCCGCGCCTTCACCCTCGTCGAGGGCGAGTTCACCGAGGAGAACGGCCTGCTGACCCCGTCCCTGAAGGTCAAACGGCACGCGGTGACGACGGCGTACGCGAAGGAGATCGAGGCGCTGTACGCGTCCGTTCGGTGACGTCACACGAAAAAGGGGCGGGCCGCCGAGGTGCTCGGCGGCCCGCCCTCGCGACGGGTGTCAGTCGCCGTTGGCCGACAGGACCGACACGTCCTCCAGCAGGTGCGCCAGCGCACCGTCGCGCTTGGCGTTGGTGGAGTTCTCCGTGCACTGCTGCTGCGTGTGGTCCGACAGGATCGGGATTTCCTGGATCGGGAGGCCGCCCAGGGCGCCGACACCGACGGGCAGGTCGTTCACGGCGATGCACGGCTTGTTGAATGAGCCCTGGATCAGCGCCATCTGCGGGCTCATGTGCCCGTACGTGGACGAGTTGCCGAAGCTCTGCAGCGCGCCATTGCCGTTCGCGGAGCTCGGGCCGCTGTCGTCACCGACTGCCAGGGCCTGCGGCGCCGCGGCAGCGGAGGCACCCATGACGGAAGCGGCGATCGCAGCGGTGGCAATAACCTTCTTGATCACTGGCCAGTCCTTTCTGAGGAAACCCCGTCCACCGGAGCGTTCTGGTCAACTCCACAGGCACAGCACAGTTTCTCCCGATCACCCTGTCGGCCGATGTTCCGACGCTTTGTGTGTTCGTCGTTCCCGGTGATTATCGGGCGTTTGGATGGGGTGCCGAGCCAACCGGGTGAACATCCGCAACCAATCATCCCGGACCGGGTTGAATGAGGCCGTAGGACATGCGTCGCTACGAGGAAAGGAACGCGAAGTGCTCAAGAAGGCAATGGTCGCCGCGGCGGCCGCCGCTTCCGTCATCGGTATGTCGGTGGCGGCCGCTCCGGCGTTTGCCGTCGGGGACGACTCAGGGCCGTCCGTGGCCAACGGCAACGGTGCGTCGTCGTCGTTCGGCAACTCGGCGACCAAGGGCGACATGAGCCCTCAGCTCTCGCTGGTCGACGGGTCGCTCAACAAGCCGTGCCTCGCGGCGCAGGACATCCCGATCGCCGTCGACGCGGCCATCGCCGGCACGCTCCAGGACGTCCCGATCCTGTCCGACCACACGCAGCAGCAGTGCGCGGACAACTCCACGAACACCAAGCGGGACGGTGCGCTCACCCACATCCTGGAGGACCTGTCGGTCCTGTCGGCCAACAGCGACTGAGTTTTCCATCACGCAGCCCGGGCGGTCCGCTGATTCCCTTGCGGGCCGCCCGGCGGCGCATCGGAAAGAAGTTATTTACCGAGCAATCGAGTGAATTCACCGGTGTGACACGTTCCGTGGTTTCTTCGGCTGTCAATTTCTCGTTTACAGGCTGCAGGTCATGGTGCGAGCCGTCCAGGCTGTGCTCGCTCGGTTTCGGCCGTCCAAAAGGCATGACCGCAGAGAAGGGAAAGTTCATGAAGAAGAGCGCTGCTGTTGTCGCGGGCGCGATCATGGCTCTCGGGATGGCCACACCGGCCCTGGCCGACGCCGAAGCCGAGGGTGTCGCCATCGGCTCCCCGGGTGTCCTGTCCGGCAACGTGCTTCAGGGTGCCCTGCACATTCCGGTCAACGTGTGCGGCAACACCGTCAACTTCATCGCGGCGCTGAACCCGACGTTCGGCAACGTGTGCATCAACGACTGACGGCGTAACGCACCAGCCGCTCGGCTGCGCCACGGCCGGCCTTGGACGACTCCGCTCTTCTCCAAGGCCGGCCTTTCCGACCTCTTTGAGCAGGAAGACAACGAGATTGCGACAGACCCTGAGCAAGGGAATCGTCGCGGCGGCCGCCGCGACGAGCATGCTGTCCCTGTGCGGCGGCGCCGCCCTCGCCGACTCGACGGCGGGCGGGGCGGCCAAGGGATCGCCCGGCGCGGCGTCGGGCAGCACCGTCGAGATCCCGGTCGACGTACCGGTCAACGCCTGCGGCAACACCGCCGACGGGGTCGCCGGCCTGAACCCGGCCTTCAGCGACTCCTGCGAGGAGGGGGCGGACCCGTCCGCGGGCCTCGACGACGTCCATGACGATGTCTCCGCGGACGGCGCCGTAGTCGAGGACCGTGCCGAGACCGTGGTAGGCGGCGGTAGCGAGACCACCTCGGACAGCGACGCGGGCGCGTCGACGACGCGCGACAGCGACGACACGTCCGACGGCTACGGGAACACCGCCGACGGCGACGGCCTCCTGGGCAGTTACGGCTACGGGGACGACTCCGCCGGCGGCTACGGCGACGACAGCGGCTACGGCGCCACCCCCACGCCGACCCCGCCGGCGACTACGCCGCCCCCCAGCACGCAGCAGCCCCCGACACCCCCGGCCGACGACAATCCGCCGCCGCCGGTCGAGCAGCCCCCCGCCGACAACGACACACCCCCCACCGGCGGCAACAACGAGAACCCGCCCTCTCTGCCCGCCACCGGCCCCGAGGCCGTACTCGCGGCCTCGGGCGCCGGCGCCGCCATGATCCTGGGCGGTGCCCTGCTCTACTGGCGGGGCCGGGCCGCGTCCCGCAGATAACGCACCCGGTGCCGGCGACCCCGCGCACCAGGTCCACGAAAAGCGCCGCGCCCCGGGCGACGAACCACCGTCACCCGGGGCGCCCGCACGACCGCGCCCGCCCCCTGCACCGGCGCACGTCAGCGGCTGCCCGCCTTCTCCGCGCCGGAAGAGCCGGACGAGCCGGAGGTGCCGGAGGTGCCGGAAGAGCCGGAGGATCCCGAGGGGTTGGAGAGGCCGCACGTACCGGAGAGTTCGGCCTCGGCAGGGGCCGTCGCCTGCCGGACCAGCGACACCCGCGGCCGGACCTCCACCGTCGCCTTCCGTCGCAGCCGCCCCCGTAGCCGGCGCAGCACGTGCCGGGTCCACAGGGCGCTCATCGCGAGGCCGGGGGCGAGGTCGTCGCGGGCGTGCCAGGCCAGTTCGCGGCCGCCGGGGGCCGGGCGGAGCGTGGTCAGCGGAGCGTAGTTCTCCACCACGAACGCCCGCCCGGGCCGTGGCGCCCCGTCCGGCAGCGGACGGTGAGTCAGGTCCAGGTGCAGAGCCCGTACGACGTCCAGCCCGGCGCTGTCGGTGAAGAGCCGGAACTGCGCTCCCGGCCGCGGGTTGAAGTCGAGCAGGTGGTAGCGCCCCGTCGCACCGCAGCGGCGGAAGTCGAGGTCCAGGATGCCGTGGTAGCCGAGCTCGCCGACGAGTCGTTCGGCGAGGGCCCGCACCTCGGGGTTGGGCGCCCACTCGCCGACCGCCGTCAGGCCCGCGGCGCGCGGCCAGGCGTGCAGTTTGCGGCCGGGGCCGCCCGCGCGGACGGCGCCGGCGCGATCGGCGTACCCGTGGAAGAACCAGTCGCGGCCCGGGCCCGGCGGCAGGAACTCCTGTAGGAGCAGGCGGCTGCCCGCCTCGGCGGAACGCGCGTACAGGTCCCGCGCCTGCCGCGTGGAGCGCACCAGCACCGTGCTGCGCAGGCCGGTTCCGGTGGGCAGCAGCCAGGGGCGGCTCCACTTCGCCACCACCGGCAGCCCGAGACGCCAGGCGGCCCCGGCGGCCTCGTCGGTGCTGTCGGGGACCAGTGTGCGTGGGTGCGGCAGGCCCAGGGCCGCGCAGACGGCGGCCAGTTCGGCCTTGTCGGCGACGCGTCCGGGCAGCTCGGGGGGGATCGCGGGGAGCAGGTACGCGGGCGCGAGGGCGTGACGCAGGCGTCCCACCGCGACGGCGCTCGCGTCGTCCATCGGGATCAGCACGGCGGGCCGCGCGATCCCGGCGGCCACCCGGCGCAGCACCACGGCGATGTCGTCGGGGGACGCGTCCGGCCCGGGCGGCGGATGCAGTTGCCGTACGAAACGGGACGTACGGACCGGGCTTTCGGCGCAGTCGGCGACCACGTGCACGTCCACCCCCGCCCGGCCGAGCGAGCGCACGGCGCCCAGGGTTCCGTGGTGAAAGGGATTCCGGTCGATCCGCAGCAGAACCGCGGGGACGCGGGTGTCGAACAGCGACACGGTGGTTATTCCTTCGGTCGTTTCACCCGTGCGGGCGAGCGGGGCACTCGTACGCCACACGCGCACTGGCGGAATTCATACTGTTATGACTGGGTGTCAGTAGCTGGACTGTCATTAGCCGGACCGTCAGTTGCCGGTCTGTCAGTTGCCGGTCTGTCAGTTGCCGGACTGGGAAATCCAACGCGCACGCAGTGCGGAAAGGAGCAGGAATGGCCGCACAGCACCGCCGGGCCAGGCCTCGCCGACTGGCGTGCCTCGCGGCGACGGTCGTCGCGTCGGCCGCCCTGGCCACCGGTCCCGGATTCGCCCTGGGCCTGGGGGTGACGGCGGTCGCCGAGCCGCCGGCTCCCACGCCCACGACACCCGCGACGCCCACGGCGGCCGTGCCGAGCACCCCGGCCAAGCCGCCCGCGCAGCAGTTCCCCGCCTTCGGCGCCTACCTCCACTACGGGGAGCGCGGCGTGCGGCGGATCGCCGAGCTCAGCCGCTGGCTGGGAAATGCCGAACTGCGCGTCGGTCACACCTATCTGCCGGGCGACCGGTGGAGCAACATCGAGGGCGCGCCCAATTTCCTTCAGGCGTGGGCCGACTGGCGCAACGCCGAGGACGACCGGCTGTTCGTCCTCAACGTGCCCATGCTGGAGCGCAACGAGGAGGGTCTTTCCGACGCCGAGGTCCGGGCGCTGCTGCGGCGGGGTGCGGCCGGGCAGTTCGATCACCACTTCCGGGCGCTCGCCGAGCGGCTGGTCGAGCTGAAGGTGCCGGACACGGTGATCGTGCTCGGCTGGGAGATGAACGGCATCACGTACACCCATCGGTGCGGGCCCGACCCGCGGGCGTGGAAGCGGTACTGGAACAGGATCGTCACCACCATGCGTTCGGTGCCCGGCCAGAAATTCCGTTTCGACTTCACCCCGACGCGCGGCCGCGACGCCATTCCCTGGACGAAGTGCTATCCGGGGGACGCCACGGTCGACATCATCGGAATGGACGCGTACGACCAGCCGGCCGGACTGTCCTTCGACGAACAGGTGAAAGAGCCCTACGGACTCCAGGACCACGCGGATTTCGCCAAGGCCCACGGCAAACAGATTTCCTATCCCGAATGGGGGCTGTTCCGCAACGGTGACAACGCGGAATACATGCGCCGGATGCTCGCCTGGATGGACGAGCACAAACCGCTCTACAACACACTGACCGACTACTGCCCGCACGGCGTCTGGCAGTGCGACGACAATCCGCGGTCCGCCGCGGTGTACCGGGCGCTCCTCTCCGGCCGCACCGACGTCCCGACCCCGCAGCCCTCCCAGCCGACGCAGCCCTCCCAGCCGACGCAGCCCGCTCCGACGACGCCGCCCGCCACACCTTCGGCCAACTGCTCGCCGCTGGACCTGGGCGACTGGGTGGAGTACTGGCTCGGCGGGAAGCTGTGCATGCGGGTCGACTGGTGGTCGCGCGCCCGGTGACCCGGCGCGCCGCAGGTGGCGGCAGGCCCTCTCAGGACCTGCCGCCACCGTCACGCTCCTTCCGCCGGCGCGCCAGCTCCTTGCCCCGGCGGCGCACTCCATCACCGCACACCGCGGCCGCCAGCAACGGGGCGGTGCGCCGGCGGGCCAGCAGCAGCCGTTGGTTGACGACGGTCTCGGGACGCCAGTGGTGCTTGTACGGCTCGTTGCCGCGCAGCAGGCTCAGCGTGCTGAGCTCTTCGGCGCCGACCTGCTCGGTGCAGGCCTGAAGCAGCATCGCCGCCACGTCCACCTTGTGTTCCCGCAGCCGCGGGTGGGCGCCGTACAGATAGCCGCCGCTCAGCCACCGCGACCTCAGCGTCAGATCGACGGCCACCACGGCGTCGCCCAGCCGGAACTCGGTGACCACCGCGTCCCCGGTGCGCACCATCTCCGCCACCGCCCGCTCCAGATGGTCCCGGAACCTCGGCAGCAGATGCTCCGACGTCACCTTGCGCCCCTGCCACTGCAACCGGTGCAGTTCCAGCAGCCGCCGCAGCGCCCGCTGAACCTCGTCGGGCTTGACGACACTCCGCTCCGCGCCCAGCGCGCGCAGCCTGCGCAGCTTGGCGCGCGCCCGCTGCTGGGACTTGGACGGCAGCCGGGAGATCAGCTCCGCCATCGGTACGGCGGGCAGCTCCAGGCACAGCGAGTCGCTCACCCGGCGCCGCGGCCCGCGCCAGCGCTCGTACACCCGCTCGGCGGCTCCGCCCGGCCGGACCTCCCGCAGGTCGATCAGAGCGGTGCGCGCGGCCGCCGCGAGCCCCTCGGTGAGCGCGGCCAGCGCCGCCTCCCCGTGCTCGTCGTCCAGCAGGACGTCCCCGTAGTCGGAGATCGCCCCGCCCAGCGGCACCAGTGACGGCAGTGGCCGCGTCACCCGCATCAGCGGGGCCGCCGCGACGAGTTCGCCGCCCGCGCGCACCAGCACCAGCCGCAGCCGCCCCGGCCTGCCGTACGACAGCCACCACGAGTGCAGCCAGGCGTGGCTCTGGAACGGTGTCGCGGTCGGCGACCGCCCGTACAGCCGGCCCCAGACGGGGGCGAGTTCGGCGAAGGCGGGCTCGTCGGTGACGACCTCCGTGCGGTACGACGGCTTCACAGCGTTCCGTGCGCGTCGACGGCGACGGCCGGTCCCGGCACGGCGGCGGCTCGCCCGGAGTCGTCGGTGCCGCGCCGGGGCCGCACGAGCAGGGCGAGCCCGCCGAGCAGCCCGCCCGCGCTCGCGCCGACCAGGCCGGTCACCGGGGCCGAGGCGGAGGACGGCTCGGACGGCTCGGTGGCGCGGGCGAACTGCTGGAGCTCGACGTTGGTGGCGCCCGCGTTGTCGCCCGCGTGCAGGGTCAGCGCGCGGGCCACGGCGTTGGCCATGTCGGCGGCGAGGCCGGGCCGGGAGGAGGTGGCGGTGACCGCGACCATCGGCGCGTCCGGCGAGGTCGCCGTCCGCACGCTGTCCCGCAGCGTCCGCACCGGTACGCCCGCCCACACCTGCGCGTCCCCGAGCACCGCGACCTGCGAGGCGACCCGTCCGTAGGCCTGTGCGAAGCCCAGCGCGGCGGCCGGGTCGGACTTCTCGGTCGGTACGACGACGACGTAACTGGTGGCCGTGTACGTCGGTGTCTTCAGTCCGCCGTACGCGCCGCCGAGCAGGCCGCCGGCGACCACGCCGGCCGCGAGCAGGGTCCAGGGCGGGAGTGTCCTGGCGCGGGCCGACAGTCCGGCCGGGCGGCGCTGTCCGGTGGGGTTCTCGGTCATCACGAACTGACTCCCTGGGGTGACGGTGACGAGGGCGCCGCCTCACGCGGGGCGGCGAGTGCGGTCGCGTAGACATCCATGAGCTGGGCGGCGCTGCGGGTGACGCAGTAGTGCCGGGCGGCTTCGGCGGCCGTGCGGGGCCGGGGACCGGCCGCCCGGACCTCGGCGACGGCGCGGGCGAACGCCTCGGCGCCACCGGTCACCCGGCGGGCGGTGGGCGCGGTGTCCGGGGGCAGGTCCTCGATCGCCGGGCACGAGGCGTGCACCACGGGCAGCCCCGCCGCGAGGGCCTCCACCACCGCGAGCCCGAACGCCTCCTCGGGGGACGGGGAGACCAGCAGGTCCATCGCGGCGGTGAGGGACGGCAGGTCGGGGCCGGGGGAACCGTCCGGGACGTAGGGGCGTTCGCCGGTGAACAGGACGCGGTCGGCGACACCGGCCTCGTACGCCGTGCGGCGCAGCACGTTGTCCTCGGGGCCGCCGCCGACCAGCAACAGCCAGTAGTCCGAGGGAAGCCGGGCCAGGGCGCGGACGGCGACGTCGAAACGCTTGCCGGCGGCGAGGCGTCCGACGGCCCCGACGACGAACGCGGTCTCCGGCAGGCCGAACCGCTGGCGGACGCGCAGCCGCTGGACCGGGTCGAAGCGGAACCGGGCCAGGTCGATGCCGTTGGGGACGACCTCGATCCGGGCGGCCGGGACACCCCAACGCTCCAGCCGGTCGGCGACCGTCGGGGAGACGGCGACCGTGCTGCGGCCGAGGCGCTCACTGGCGAGATAGAGCGCGCGGACGCCGGTGGTCAGGGGGCGGCCCTCCATCTGGGAGTCGCCCAGGGAGTGCTCGGTGGCGACGATCGCCCTGACTCCGGCGAGGCGGGCGGCGAGACGGCCGTAGAGGCAGGCGCGGTACAGGTGGGTGTGCACCAGGTCGTAGCCGCCGGCCCGCACGAGGCGGGTGAGGCGGGGCAGGGCGCCGATGTCCCGGTTGCCGCGCATGCCGAGGTGGGTGACGCGGACACCGTCGGCGATCAGGCCGTCGGCCACCGGGCCCGGGTTGGTGAGCGTCACGACGTCGCAGTCGACGGGCAGGTGCCGCAGCAGTAGCCGCAGTTGCTGCTCTGCGCCGCCGACGCCGAGGCCGGTGATGATGTGCAGGGCCTTCATCACACGCCCTCCACCGGGCGGCGGCGCAGCCGGTGCAGCCGGTACTTCAGCAGCAGGCGTACGGCGGTGTCGTGCTGCCCGATGTGCAGCCGGGGCAGGGCGTGCGGGCCGGTGAGCGGGCCGGGGTCGATCGCGCAGGCGTACGCGTACCCGGCGTCCCGTACCGCGTCGACGGCGCGCTGGTCGACCGTGCCGTACGGGTAGCAGAAACCGGCGACCGGAGCACCGGTCAACTCGGTGAGCGCCACTCTGCTTTCGACGGTCTCCACCTTGAGCGTGACGTCGTCGGCCTTGGTCAGATCGACGTGCGTCAGCCCGTGCGAACCGATCTCGATGCCCTGCTCGGCCGCGTGCCGGATGCCGTCGGCGGTCAGCAGCGGCTTGCGCGGGCCCAGCGGGTCCCAGGCGTTGTGCCCGCCGAGCCGGCCGGGCAGGACGAAGAGGGTGGCGCCGCAGCCGTGGCGGCGCAGCACCGGAAGGGCGGCGTCGACGAAGTCGGCGTACCCGTCGTCGAACGTCAGCCCGACGAGACCCCGGTCCTCGCCCCGCGCGCGGGCGGCGAGCAACTCGGCCACGGACACGCCCCGCAGCCCGCGCCGGCGCAGCCAGGCCAGCTGCCGGTCCAGGCGGTCCGGGGTGACGGTGATGCGGTAGGGGTCGTCCGAGCAGTCACCCACGGAGTGGTACATCGCCACCCAGGGGACCGGGGCCGGGGAGCGCACGGCACGCGTGCCGCTGTCAACGGGAACGGACATACGGAAGCCTTCGGGTCGCGGAACGTACGGAACGGAGTGCGGATGCGACACCCTGCTCGCCCAGCGCCCGGCCGAGCAGGACGAAAACGACGGCCACGGTCGGACAGCCGAGGAGCAGCCCGGACAGGGGCGCGTCGAACCGGCTCGCGACGAAGGAGCCGGCGGCGGTCGCGCCCAGCGCGGCACCGAGCGGCCGGCCGAGGTCCGTGAGGACGCGGCGGAGGCGCAGGGGGACGACGTTGCGGGCGGTGCCGTTTGCGCCGCTCCCACGCCCGCTGTCCGCCCGCGCCCCGCCGAGCAGCAGCCCCGCCGTCAAGGTGATGCCGGCCGCGTTCGCGGCGGCGATGCCGCTCACCCCCCACAGCCCCACCGTGCACGCCCCGACAGCGGCCGTCGCGGCGATGCCCGCCGTCATCGCGGCCAGCGGGTACCAGTTCGGGCGGCCGTCCGAGAAGTACGTGCGGACCAGGCCGCCGACCAGGGTCTGGCCGAGCAGGCCGAGGGCGTACACACGCATCACGTCGGCCGTCGCCGCCGTGTCCTGTGCGGTGAACGCGCCCCGCTGGAAGAGGAGTTCGACGATCTGCGGGGCGCACGCGATGACCGTGGCGGCGCCGAGCAGCACGATGCACGCCGCCAGCGCCAGATCCCGCTCGACCCGGTCGCGGGCCCGCTCGGTGTCGCCGTCGGCCAGGGCCCGCGCGACCACCGGGAAGGTGACCGTGCAGAGCATCAGCGACAGCGTCATCGGGATCTGCGCCACCTTCTGGGCGTAGTTCAGATGCGAGATCGCCCCGGGGTCCAGGTGCGAGGCGATGAACCGTTCGATGAGGACCTGGGACTGACGGCACAGCGCGAACAACAGCACCGCACAGACCAGCGCGAGCCCCACCGGGCGCTGCGGCTCCCCGGCCTCCGCCGGCCCGCCGACGCTCTTCTTCCGCAACTGCCGCACCAGCGCGGGTAGTTGAATCACCACCATCAAACAGCCGCCCACCGCGACCCCCATCGCCGCCGAGCGCACCCCCCAGTGCCCGCCGAGCACGAGCATCGCGGCGATGATGCCGCTGTTGTAGGCCACGTAGATCGCCGCCGGCGCCAGGAAGCGGCGGTGCGCCCGCAGGGCCGCGCTGCAGTACCCGGCGAGCCCGAAGCTCAGCACGCAGGTTGCGGTGAGCCGGGTGCAGTCGACGGCGAGGGAGGGGTCGGGCAGGCCTGGGGCGAGGGCGCCGACCAGGAAAGGGGCGCCGACGGCGACCAGCCCGCCGGCGGTGACCAGGGCGAGCGACAGCCGGGGCAGCGTCGTGGCGACCAGGGAGCGGACCGGGTCGCCGGGCACGCCCTGCGCCCGCCGGGACAGCGCGAGGCTGAACGCCGGGATCAGGACGAGGGCCAGCCCGTCCTCGATGAGCAGGGTGGCCGCGAACTCCGGCACCGTCCAGGCGACCAGGAACGCGTCCGTCTCACTGCCCGCCCCGAACAGCCGGGCCAGCGCCTGGTCCCGCCCGAGCCCGAGCAGCGCCCCGGCGACCGAGAGCGCGGCGGTGACCAGGGCGGCCTTGGCGAGGAAGCCGCGGGATTCCGGGGGTGGCTCGGTGCCGTCCTCCGTGGGCGGCGCGGTGCGTGCGGGGGGTACGGGGGGCTGGGCCGACCGCGGCGGCGTCACGTTCATCGCGCCGGTGCCTCCTCCACCGACCGCTCCTGGGCGCGCCCGCCGACCAGCGCCCACCAGGCCGCGAGGCCGAGACACAGGGCGGTCAGCACGGTCGAGGGCCCGCCGATGTCGGCGTACACGAAGTCGGTCAACTGCCAGACCAGCAGCCCGCAGGCCACCAGCGCACAGTCGAGCCCCCGCCCGGCACCCTTCCTCCGCGTCCGCACCAGTCCCAGCACCGCGCACACCAGCAGCGCCAGCCAGCTCCCGGCGAGTGCCAGCAGCCCGATGAGCCCCTGCTCGCTGAGCACCAGCAGGTACATGTTGTGCGGGGACAGCAGCGGCTGCCTGCGGAAGGCCGCGCCCGCGCCCTCCGTGTCGCCGGCCGCGGACAGCGCCAGCGAGGCGTGCGCGTCGCGGTACTCGGGAAAGCCCTTCAAGCCCACGCCGGTCAGCGGCTGTTCGCGCCACATGCCGGTCGCCGCCGCCCACATGGTGTAGCGGTCGGTGACCGACTGGTCGGGCGCGTCGGTGACCTGCGTGATGCTCGTGATCCGCTCCTGCAGCAGCGCCGTACCGACCCCGAAGCCGCCGACCAGGACCACCCCGGCCGCGACCACCGCCGCGCCCACCCGCACCGCGCGCCGCATCCCGGCCAGCAACAGCTGCGCCGCGCAGGTCACGGCGGTCGCGATCCAGGCGCCCCGGCTGAAGGACAGCGCGAGCGGCACCAGCAGCGCCAGCGCGCAGGCGACGGCGATCACCCGCTGTCGTACGGACGTCCGACCGAGCGCCAGCCCGACCGCGCACACCACCCCGAACGACACCACGCTCGCCATTCCCATGACGTCCTGCGGCCCGAAGGTGCCCACCGCCCGGATCGGCTGTCCCTGGTACGAGGCGCCGGTGCCGGTCACGTACTGGTGCACGCCGACCGCCCCCTGCCACCCGGCGAGCGCCACCAGCGACCAGGCGAGCAGCCGGAAGTCCCCCCGGTCGCGGATCAGCAGCAGCACGGCGGCCGGCACCAGCACGAACACCTGGAGATAGCGGCCCATCCCGCTGAACCCGGTCTCCGCGGAGGCCGCCCCCATCGCGGCCACGGCGAGCCCGGCGACGGGCAGTCCGAGGATCACGGCGGCGGTACGGGACAGGGGGCGCCGCCGCTGCCGCAGCAGCCGCACGGCGCAGAAGCCGACCAGCAGCGCCGAGGCCGCGTCGGCCGCGGTCGCACCCCCGTCGCCGTCCGGCGCGACCGGCAGCCCGAGCAGGGCGACCACGGCCACCACGGGCAGGACGGGGGAGAGCGTCCGGGTCCGCACGGCGGGCAGAGCGAAGCTCATCGGTGCTCAGCTCCCCGTCGGGCGGACGAGCGCGACCGCCGTGCGCAGCAGGATGCAGACGTCCTGCCACAGCGACCAGTTGTCGATGTACGCGTTGTCGAAGCGGGCCCGGTCCTCGATCGAGGTGTCGCCGCGCAGCCCGTTGATCTGGGCGAGCCCGGTGATGCCGGTCGGCATGCGGTGGCGGGCCGCGTAGCCGGGGTGGGTCTGGCTGAACCGGTCGACGAAGTAGGGGCGTTCGGGGCGCGGTCCGACCAGGCTCATGTCGCCGCGGAAGACGTTCCACAGCTGGAGCAGCTCGTCCAGCGAGGTGCGGCGCAGGAAGCGGCAGAACCACGGCATGTCGTGCTCGTTCTCCACGCTCCACCGGGTCGCCGACTCGTGCTCGTCGGCCGGGCGGTGGGTGCGCAGCTTCAGCAGGGTGAAGGGCCGGCCGTCCTGGCCGATGCGCTCCTGCCGGAACACCACGCCCGGCCCCTCGCTGATCCGCAGCGCCAGCGCGCAAGCCAGCAGCAGCGGGCTGACCGCCAGCAGCAGCGCCCCGGACACGACCGCGTCCAGCACCCGCTTGCCGACGTCGACGCGCCGCCCGGAGCCGAGCTCCAGCTGCCGGCACGCGTACCCGGCGAGCTGTTCGCGGGCCTCGCACGAGGGGGAGTCCGCGTCGAGCTCCCACACCGCGCACCCGGACTCGGCGAGCGCCCGCAGCAGCGGGCCGTGCTCGGTCCGTACGGAGGGGTGGACGACCAGCACGTCCCGGACGCCGTTCTGGATGAGCGCCCGGTGGACCTCCTCACCGGTCGTCAGCACCGGCAGCCCCTCGGTGCCGTCCGGGTGGTCGGCGACGATCCCCACCGGCCGCACCCCGCACCGCGGGTGCCGCAGTACGGCGGCGGCCACCCGCTGCGCGGTGTCGACGGGACCGACGACCAGCGCGGCCCGCGGCTGCCGCAGCAGCGCCACACGCCGCCGCCAGTGCACCAGCCCACGTCCCGCACAGCCCGCCGTGGCGTGCACGGTGAAGCCGAGGGCCAGCGTGCCGGCCGGCAGCGCGTCCCTCGGGTCGTGCGCGGCGACCAGCGCGGCGAGCGCCAGCCAGGCCACCGCGATCCGGCCGCAGACGGTGGGCAGTTCGTCCAGCACGCCCTGCCCGCGCCGGGGCGGCCGGTGCGGACGCAGCAGCATCGCCCCGGCGACCAGCAGGGCCATCAGGACCGGCCGGCTCAGCGTCAGCGCCCCCAGCAGGGCCGCGCCGAGATCGGCGCCGAGCAACGACACCGGCGAGGCGGGCCGGGCCGCGGGACGCCGGGCCGGGGAACGGAACCCGGCGCCGCCCCTCCCGGTGGCGTGCACGACCGGGACGGTCGGGAATCCGTGGTCCCGTGGCTGGGTGCCGGGGGAGGGGACCGTACTTTCCGCAGTGCGTTCCGCAGTCACGAGTGGATGGACTCCCTGTACTCGGTGGGCGCGGCAGGCGCCGCGATCCCGGTGCCGAGAAGCGCGCGGTACACGTCCGCCGTCGCCTCGGCGGCGTGCCGTACGTCGTGTGTGGCCAGCACGTGCCGACGGCCCTGGTGGCCGAGCGACTCGCGCAGCAGCGGGTCGAGCAGCAGCGCGGTGACCGCGTCGGCCAGCGCGGGCGGATCCTCCGGCGGCACCAGGCAGTGCGGTACGAGGGCCGGCGGCAGACTCTCCCGGGCGCCGTCCACGTCCGTCGTCACCACGGGCCGCCCGCAGGCCATCGCCTCCAGCGGGGCCAGCGCCATGCCCTCCCAGCGCGACGGCAGCACGACCAGGTCGGCCGCCTGGTACCAGGGCACGGGATCGGCGACCGCCCCCGCGAACAGCACCGGCTCCGGGCCGCGCAGCCGCTCCCGGTCGGGCCCGTCGCCGACCAGCACCAGCCGCGCCCCCGGCACCCGCCGGGCCACCGAGGGCCACGCGGCCAGCAGCACGTCCTGCCCCTTCTGCCGGCACAGCCGCCCCACACAGACCACCAGCGGTGCCCCCGGATCGCCGTCCGTCCCGAGAGAGGCCCGTACGGGGCCGGCGGCGGCAGGACGGAAACGCTCGGCGTCGATCCCGTTCGGTACGACCGCCCACCGGGCGTGGACACCGGCCCGCAGCCCGGTCCGGCGTTCCGCCTCGCTCACGCACACCGTCCGGTGCGCCCAGCGCGCCCCGAACCGCTCCCACCGCACCGCCAGCGCGGCGGTCGGCCCACCGACCGCCTCGAACGACCAGGCGTGCGGCTGGAACACCGTGGGGATCCGTCCCCGCACGGCGAGCCGCCCGGCCAGCCCGGCCTTCGCGCTGTGGGCGTGCACCAGAGCGGGCCGCACGTCGTCGACCAGCCGCACCAGCCGCCGTACCTCACCGGCGAGCGACGGCCCCGGCGCACGCGTCGCGTGCCAGTGCCGTACGTCGGCCCCCAGCCGCCGGAGTATCTCGCTCAGCCCGCTGTCCGGGCAGGCGACCGTGACCCGCAGGCCGGCCGCGAGCTGAGCCCGCGTCAGGTCCGCGACGACCCGGGCGACCCCGCCCTCGACGGGCTGCGTCAGGTGGAGGACCCGTGGCCGAGGGTCGGTGGCTGGCTGGTGCATTGCGCGGTTTCCTCGCTCACGGGTGTCGCTGGACGGGCGGGCACGCGCCTCACGGCCGGATGTCGGCGGCGACGAACAGCACACCGGCCCAGGCCGCGTCCCGGTGGGAAACGAGCCGGAAGGCCGACTGGTTATCGTTTGATCGGAAACCCGTAGAAAGATCGAACACGTCCGATTCATGGCCGAGCGTGCTCGCATGCGACGGAACCCGTGCGCCCGCCCGGGCGCCGCCCGGTGTCCAGATCGTGGCGGGGGCGAGTACGCCCACCGTCGCGCGGCGCAGCAGCGAACCCAGGGAATTGCGCATGGCCGGCGGTGCCTTTCGAAAGGCGTGCTACAGGGTGTGTCGGACGGTCGGAAACACTAGTCGATATCGGTATGAAGTATTCGAAACCGGACAAGTGTGTCGGAATGGTGAATGCAGCTCCGGGCTCGGATCACCCCATTGGCGGCACAACTCCCGCGCGCGCCACGCGTTGTCACAACGCCGGGCATCCGCCCGGATGTTTGCGTCAACCCCAAGGAGCACCTCTCCATGTCGCGTATCGCGAAGGGCCTGGTCCTGACCTCCGTAGCCGCCGCCACGGTGGCGGGTACCGTCGGCGTGGCCGCCGCCGACAGTGGCGCCCAGGCCGCCGCCGCCCACTCCCCGGGTGTGCTGTCGGGCAACGTCGTTCAGGTTCCCCTCCACGTCCCGATCAACGTCTGCGGCAACACGGTCGACTTCATCGCCCTGCTGAACCCGGCGTTCGGCAACCAGTGCGAGAACGACTGACGCCGACGCACCTCCTCGGCCGGCCGTTCTCCCGGGCGGGAGGACGGCCGGATCACCTGCCGTGCCTCGAATGGGGCAGGGGTGCGGCGGGCCGGTGCGCGGCGCCTGACAGGGCGTCCCACCAGCGATGATGCGGTCGGCTCGATGGTTGCTCAGGGTGTTCGAGCGGTTGCGGTGTGCGAGGGTCACCCGCACGGTGGCCACGAGACCCGAAGCACCATCGAAAGGAACGCCCATGCGTGGTCTGCCCGTACGGCGTATCGCGTCCTCCGCACTCTGCGCCACCTTCCTCCTCGGCATCGCAGCCCCCGCTGCCGTGGCGGCCGACCACGCCTCGGCCCAGCCGCGTACCGCCACCCCCGTCCCCGACGCGGACGAACTGCTCGCCGAGATCGAGTACCTGGCCGACCTCGACACCGTGCTCACCCCGGTGACCGACCTGCTCGACACCGTCCTCACGGCCGAGGAGAGTCAGCTGACGGAGGAGGAGGCGACCGAGCTGGAGGACTCGGTGCGGGAGGCGATCGCGAAGATCCTGGCGGGGATCCCGGTGATGGCGCCGGCGACGACCACGCCGTCGCCGTCCGCCGTGCTTCCCTCGGCTCCGGCCGCTCCCGAGACGCCCGCCGCTTCGTCGACGCCCGCGGCTCCCTCGACTCCGGCCGCCCCGTCGACTCCCGCCGCTCCGTCCACTCCTGCCGCTCCCACGGCTTCCGCCGATCCGGCGACGACCCTGCCGGCCACCAGCGTGCCCGCGACGACCCTGCCGGCTCCCGCCGAGGACGACTCCGAGGCGGCGTCCGTCGACATCCCGGAGGACGTGATCGCCGATCTCCAGGAGGTGATCGCCGAGCTGATCGACGCGGCCACATCCGGTGTGGTGACCCAGGTGGTCCCGGCGGCCACGGACGTGCTGACCGGACTGGTCGACGTCCTCACCGTCGCACTGGGCGGCGAACTGCCCGAGCGGAGCCTGCCGGAGCGGACGCCCGCTTCCTGATCCTGCGGAAACCCGGCACGCGGAAACCCGCCACGAGGGCCGGAAACGGCGGTGATATCCGGCTGTTATATGAGGAAACGGAACGCCGTTTCCGGTCCTTGCGGAACTCGTTGGGCACGGCGTCAGAATTCCCTCCGGCGACGCGAGTTGCCGAAGAAAGGACCACGATGAAGTCGCTGAAGGCCGCCGCTGTCCTTGCCGGGTCCCTCGTCGCCGCGAGTGTCGCCACGCCCGCGTTCGCCACCTACGACCCCGCCACAGTCACGCCCACCAGCCTCAACGGCGCCGTGAACACGATCACCAAGGGCCCCATCGACGTCATGCCGCTGAAGCACCAGTCGGACGCGCTCAACACCGAGAACAAGGACTCGGTCCTCAGCACCGTCAAGGAAACGACCACCACGCTCAACAAGAACGGGCTGCTGAGTGGAAAGCCGCGGAAGAGCTGAGAACGTTCCCCGGGTGCCGTGCGTCACAAGGGCCGATTCCGTTCCCCGCCGGAATCGGCCCTTCGCACGCTTTCGGGGGCGCATCCCTCGTTCGGATGGACCCCCACGGGGGCTCTGGTCCGCACGGGTGAGAACACCGCCGGGCCGGCTGCGGCGCGTGGATAGGGTCGCGCGGTGACCACAACCCCCAGTGAAGCCCGCCCGTTCCACCCCGCCGACCTGGGCACGCTCGCCATCATGCACTGGACCGGAACGATCCAGGACGGCAACGACATGCCCTACCTCCTCGCCTGCTCCCGCGGAGACGCCCCCGGCGGTCCCGAGGCCGCGAGCGCCGCCGTCGAGAGACTGCTGAACGACATCGGCCTGTCCCTCGGCGACGATGTGATCGACGGCCGCGCCCGGCCGAGCCTCCCGGTCAGCCTGCTCGTCGTGGCAGGCCAGGCCGTCGTCACCATGCCGCGCCTCACCACCCAGTGCCCGGTCCCGCCGGCCTGGCTCACGGCCGTGGCCAAACGCGGTTGCGCCTACTTCCTGTTCACCGCCCGCCCCTGGCCCGAGCCCCAGGTCGGCAAGGTCGTCACCGCCGATGCGCTGCGTGAGTTCGTCACCGCCGAGGAGACCGTGAAGGCCTCCGCGCATCTGCTTCTGCCGGCGCGCAGCCTGCGACAGTGATGGCGCGCACCGTCGGGCAGCACGCCCGCCCGGCCGGGACAGCCGGAGCCGGCCGGGCGTTCGCCCTCCTCCTGGTCCTCACGGGAGCGGCGGGACTGCTGGCCTCGTGGATCATCACCCTGGACAAGTTCAAACTCCTGGAGGACCCCGACTTCACGCCGGGATGCAGCCTGAATCCGGTGCTCTCCTGCGGCAACGTCATGGAGAGCGACCAGGCCGCGGCCCTCGGCTTCCCCAACCCGATGCTCGGCCTGGTCGCCTACGCCGTCGTGATCTGCGTCGGCGTGAGCCTGCTCACCGGCGCGGCCTTCCCCCGCTGGTACTGGCTGACCTTCGACGCTGGCTGCCTGTTCGGCGTGGGATTCGTCTCCTGGCTCCAGTTCGAGTCGCTGTACCGGATCAACGCGCTGTGCCTGTGGTGCGCGCTGGCCTGGCTGGCGACCATTCCGATGTTCTGGTACGTGACGGCGTACAACGTACGGCAGGAATTCCTGCCCGCTCCGCGCTGGTTGCGTACGGTCTTCGACGAGTTCACGTGGTTGCTGACGGTGCTGCATCTCGGATTCGTCGGGATGCTGATTCTGACGCGCTGGTGGGACTTCTGGACGAGCTGACCCTCGTATTACTCCGGCAGTCGGGCGAATTGTGCGCTGGTGGTGTTTCCCGGCTCGTTACTCGGTACGCACGCATAGCTCGCCGAATTCCGAAAGGGACCGCATCCGAGATGAAGTCGACCACCCGAGGAACCCTCGCCGCAGTGCTCACGTGCGTGGCGGCCGCCGCGACCGGTGCCGCCACCGCGTCCCCCGCCGCCGCGTTCCCCGTCCCCGTGCCCTTGGAGGGCGCCGAAACCGCCCTCGGTGTGGAGCTGCCGCAGATCGGGGCCGAGATCCCGACGCCGAAGCCGGGGGCGCCCGAGGGGCCGCGGTACGTCGAGGGCCGCCTCCTCCCGGAGCGGGCGCTGCCGCAACTGCCGGTCAACGGTGGGGTGCCCGGCGCGGGCGTGCGCGCGCCGGTGCCCCACATCCTCGGCGACGACTTCGACCACGCGGGCGTCTCCGTGCCCGCCTCCGACCTGCGCGCACTGGCCCCCGGCGTGAACGTGGACGCTCCGCTCACCGGCCCGACCCGCGAACGGTACGGCCTGCCCCACCTGAAGCAGCCTCAGCTGGGCGTGCTCGCACCGACGTTGCAGACGGCGCCGGGCGCGAACCTGGTGATGGGGCCCGGTCTGTAGGGGCGTACCGGGCCCGGGCGGCGGCGTCCGGGCCCTTGGGCTGTCCGGACCATGACGGTGACCGGGTGGGACGCCGCGCGGTTACTCCGGTACGACAACCGAACCGGAGGAGGAGCACACGATGGTCGTCAGCGGCGGAGCGGCGGTGGGTGCGGAAGACGGCGGCGGTGCCGAGAGAGCGGGGGCGGCGGGGGGCGTGCGGGACACGCGGCGGGGCGTCGTGGGCCGCGCGAGGCGGGATCTCGGGTGGGGTACGCGGCGGGGCGTCGTGGGCCGCGCGAGGCGGGGCCTCGGGTGGGGTACGCGGCGGGAGGTCGTGGGCCGTGCGAGGCGGGGCCTCGGGTGGGGTACGCGGCGGGAGGTCGTGCGAGGTCTGCTCGCGTCGGCCGCCGCCGTCCTGGCGGTCCCGGGCTGTCTCCCGACGGGCCTCACCGGCACCGGCGCGGCGTTCGACGAGACGTACCGTGGCCGCCGGATCCGGGGCACCGGAAGCCGGGTCACCGTGGACGGCCGCCCGCTGCATCTGATGCGCCGTGCCGACGGCACCTGGCTGAGCATGGTCGACCACTACTGCTCGTACCCCACCCCCCTGGAGGCGGCGCGCGCGGCCGTCGACGAGCTGGGCCCGGCGGGGCGGTTGCCGCTGACGGAGGGGGGCCTTCATGGCGTACACGCGTAAGGACGTCACCACGCTGACCAGCAGTGAGAGGCGCCGGTTCGTCAATGCGCTGC
The DNA here is from genome assembly GCF_015712165.1 of Streptomyces spinoverrucosus. Lineage (NCBI taxonomy): Bacteria > Bacillati > Actinomycetota > Actinomycetes > Kitasatosporales > Streptomycetaceae > Streptomyces > Streptomyces spinoverrucosus. The sequence goes on from NZ_JADPZX010000001.1 coordinate 5,677,152, forward strand.
TGACGCTGAAACGGCGGGGCGAGTACGACGAGTTCGTGCGGCTGCACATCGAGTACTACGTCGCCGACGGCGAGAGGGGTCTGCGTGCGGCCCACATGGCGCCGTCGTTCCTGCCCTGGCACCGCCAGTTCCTGCTGGAGCTGGAGCGGGCGTTGCAGCGGGTGGATCCGGCGGTGACGGTGCCGTACTGGGACTGGACGCGCGACCGCGGGCCGACGTCGGTGCCGTGGACGCGTGACCTGCTGGGCGGCAACGGGCGGCGGTCGGACCGGCAGGTGATGACCGGGCCGTTCGCGTACGCGGAGGGCAACTGGACGATCAGGGAGAACGTCACGGACGTGAGGTTCCTGACCCGGGACCTCGGCCGGGCCCGGGATCCGATCGAACTGCCGACGAAGAGCGACGTGGAGTGGGCGCTGAAGGATCCGGCGTACGACGTTCCGCCCTGGGACTCGACGGTCGGCAAGGGGTTCCGCAACAAGCTGGAGGGGTGGGGTGCTGGCCGGGGCAGCGTCTCGTGGCGGAACCACAACCGGGTGCACCGGTGGGTTGGCGGCGCCATGGTCGGTGGTGCCTCCGTCAACGACCCGGTCTTCTGGCTGCACCACGCCTTCGTCGATCTGCTGTGGTCACAGTGGCAGCGACGGCACCGTGAACACCGGTACCTGCCGGCCAGGCCACCGGGGCGGAACGACCCGCAGCGCGGGCGGGTGCTGGCCCGTCACGAACCGCTGCCGCCATGGAATGTGACGCCGGATCAGCTGGAGGATCACGGGAGGTTCTACCGGTACGGGTGAGTGGGTGAGTCGCGCGGACATGGAAGAGCCCCGGCGCTCGGGGGTGCCGGGGCTCGTCGAGGTACGGGCAGGTACCTCGGGGTACTGGTGGGTGCCTCGCGAGGCACTGGTCAGTACCCCGTGGTGTACGGCGGTCAGTACCCCGTGGCGTACGGCGTCTCAGTTGCCGTAGGCGTTGACGACCTTGTCCTCGGCGGCCTTGTTCTTGTCGTCCTTGTCCTTACCGCCGTTGTTCTCGCAGCTGTTGCCGAAGGCCGGGTTCAGCAGGCCGACGATGTTGACGGTGTTCCCGCACACGTTGATCGGCACGTGGATCGGAATCTGGACGACGTTGCCGGACAGCACGCCGGGCGAGCCGACGGCCGCCGCCTCGGCACCCGTGTCCGCCATGGCCAGGCCGGCCCCGCTGAGGACCATGGCGCCCGTGCCGAGGGCGACACCGGCTGCCTTCGCGATGCGTGACATCACGTTCTCCTTAGTGACTCGGAAAGCGCGGCAGCAGGAGGTGCCGCCGACTTTCCGTTCAACGCGGGTGTCCTGGCGGGGTAACGGTGATCATCTGGGGATCACCCTTTTTGAACAGGCGCTTCGGCGTCGAACTCGCGGCGGGCCCGATCGACCTTGGGCAGGTTCTCGGCGGACCAGTGGGCGAGCGCGGCGAAGATCGGCGCGAGGCTGCGGCCGAGCTCGCTGATCTCGTACTCCACCCGGGGCGGCACCTCCGGGTGGTACGTGCGGATCACCAGGCCGTCGCGCTCCATCTGGCGCAGCCGCTGGGTGAGGACCTTCGGCGTGATGGTGCCGACGGTGCGCTGAAGCTCGACGAAGCGCTGCCGGCCGTACTCGTTGAGCGTCCACAGGATCGGCGTGGTCCACCGGCTGAACACGATGTCGAGCACGGGCGACACAGGACAGGCGAGCTCGGGCTCGACGCTTCGGCCGCGCTTGCCGGTGGTGTCGCTCACGGCGCCCTCCTGGGTAGTCACTTTCTTCTAGGTACCTACTATACGTGCGATGCTAGCGTCCCCGACGTCCTGGCAGAACCGTTTCGGACGTGGGGAGTCAGTCATGATCGTTGTCATCGGAGCCTCGGGAAACGTCGGCCGCCCGCTGGTGGCCGGGCTCGCGGCGCAGGGCCGGAAAACGACGGCCGTCACACGGGGCCGACTGCCCTACGCCCTTCCTGAGGGCGCCCGTCACATACGAGCGGACCTGGCGGCGCCCGAGAGCCTGCGGCCGGCGCTGGAGGGAGCGGAGGCCCTGTTCGTCCTCGTCGCCGGCGCGCTGCTGACCGGCGGCACACCGGCGGAGGACCTGTTGGGCATGGCGGAGGCCGCCGGCGTTCGGCGAGTGGTCCTCCTCTCCTCCCAGGTGACCGGCACTCGCCCGGAGGTCGCCTCGCACGCGCGGCTGCGGGAGTTCGAGGCGGCGGTACGGGCCTGGGGCGGGGAGTGGACGATCCTCCGCCCGGCGGGCTTCGCCTCGAACGCCTACGCCTGGGCCGAGACCGTCCGCGCCGACCGCACGGTGATCGCCCCGTTCGGCGACGTGGCGCTGCCGGTGGTGGATCCGGTGGACATCGCGGAGGTGGCGTCGGTGGTGCTGCGGGAGGACGGCCACGGGGGCCGGACGTACGAACTGACCGGCCCGACCGCGATCTCGCCTTGCCGGCAGGCCGAGGTGCTGGGGGAGGCGTTGGGGGCGCCGCTCCGCTTCATAGAACTGACACGCGAACAAGCCCGGGTAAGGATGGCGCAGTTCATGCCGGAGGCGGTGGTGGAGGGCACGCTCGACGTGCTGGGCGAGCCGCTACCGGCGGAGCGCCGGGTGAGCCCCGACGTGCGGTCTCTCCTGGGCCGCCCGGCGACCACCTTCGACGACTGGGCGGCACGCAACGTCAAGATCTTCGACTGACGGCTGCCCGCGCATCGCCCGCCTCACCTCACAATCCCTACATCCCTTCGGACTTCTTCGCCGCTCTCCTCGTCCCCCATGCCAGACACCCCCACCGGGCAACCGCGCCCACGGCGAGGGAAACGAGGATGGCTCCCCAGTCGATGATGTGCGGCAGACCTGGGAAGAAGGCGAAGACAGCAAGGGTGCCGACCAGACCCACGAAGAAGGCGGCACCCCCGACGGCCCGCCGCCGCGTCTCCCACGCCCTGTCGGGGCTCCGCCCCTGCCGCTGTCCCTGTTCGATCATGAACGGCTCACTTCGTGATGTGGTGGCACTGACTCACGCGGCGCACGCCGTTGACATAGAGGCGGGCGCATGCCTTTCCATAACGAGGCAAGGTCTGCGGAGGGTTGGTCCGCATGGGGTCGATCTTGCACTCGGCGTGCGTCCTGCCACGTGAGGTGCGATACGTGCGGTTGTTGGTGTCGGCGTATGTGAAGTCGATGCGCCAGTTGCAGAAGCCGGTGCCGAGTGCGGCGACGAAGGCGCAGCCGACACCAGCATTCTGGTAGGTGATCTTCCTGCCGTTTCCTCGGATGATGTGCGTGAGCATGCAACCGGTCGGGACCTTCACGGTCATGCCGCCCACGCTGTACTCGAAGGTGCGCACAGGAGTTGAGCCGATCGCCCCGGCGTGCGCACTCGCTGGTGTGCCGAGGATGACGGCTCCTGCGGCGGCCAATGCTGTGACGAGACGCCTGACGTTGCGCATGACCCGGGTGGCCCCTTCTGATGATCTCCTGATGAGTACCCGGAGTAACGCGTCCAGCGGACGCAGGTTGCAGGATCTCGGTCGGTTCACTGCCGTGAGCGATCAAGAAGTCTGGCGGCTGACGAGCAGGAACGTTCAGGGGTGCGAGGATTTGCGTGTGCCGTCCCAGGGCTGCTTGGGATCACGGCACTCCCTGCGCGCGGACCTCGATGCTCCGCGCTCGGGCCAGCAAAAAAGCCCTCCCGGCGGGGAGGGCGGAGACTTGCGCCCCCGGCAGGACTCGAACCTGCGGCCAAGCGCTTAGAAGGCGCCTGCTCTATCCACTGAGCTACGGGGGCCGGGTGTGTGGCCTCTGTCGTGGGTGCCCCGGGTGTGGGCTGATCCGTGACGTTGCCGGGGACAAGGATAGAGCTCCCGGATCCTTGACCCTGCTGCTTCGCCTCCGTGGCTCGATGTGGAGGTTCGGTGAAGCGGTCCTGATAATCGCAGGCAGGTACGAATCGTGCATCGCTTTTGACGCCTCACGCGCCGGGTGTTGTGCACTCGTTATGCCTGGACTGTGTCCGTGTCCCAGTCGCCCCTTCCGTCCCTTGTGTTCTATCGGCGCGCAGACATGCTCATATGCTTCAGATATCCCATAAAATTGGGCATTCTTCGCATGTGGTGACCTTGGACGTACGGCCTCAGCTGCTCGACGCACTTTCCGCCCTGCGCGACCGCGTCGCCGCCGCACGCTTCCCGCTGCCCCTGGCGGGGGCCCCACGCGCGCGTGCCAACCGCGACGAACTACTCGCCCAGCTCGACGACTACTTGGTGCCCCGCCTGAGAGAGCCTGAAGCGCCCTTGCTGGCGGTCGTGGGCGGCTCCACGGGCGCCGGCAAGTCGACCCTCGTCAACTCCCTCGTCGGCCGCCGAGTGAGCGAGGCCGGCGTCCTGCGGCCCACGACCCGGACGCCTGTCCTGGTCTGCCACCCGGAGGATCATCACTGGTTCAGCGGCATGCGCGTCCTGCCCGACCTCACGCGCGTGTGGATGCCCCACCGCGAGCCCGACGACGATCTGCTGGGCCCCGGCGAGAACCCCGCGCGCGTGCTGCGGATCGAGGCCGCCGAGACCCTGCCGCCGGGCCTCGCCCTCCTCGACGCGCCCGACATCGACTCCTTGGTCGCCGACAACCGCACCCTCGCCGCCGAGCTGATCTGTGCCGCCGACATCTGGATCATGGTCACCACGGCCGCTCGGTACGCCGACGCCGTCCCCTGGCACCTGCTGCGCGCCGCCAAGGAGTACGACGCCACGCTGATCACGGTCCTCGACCGGGTCCCCCACCAGGTCGTCTCCGAGGTCTCCCGGCAGTACGGCGCCCTGCTCACCAAGGCCGGCCTCGGCGACGTGCCCCGCTTCACCGTGCCCGAACTGCCCGAGTCCGCCTGGGGCGGCGGGCTGCTGCCGGCCACCGCCGTCGCGCCGCTGCGCACCTGGCTCGCCCAGCAGACCCAGGACCGCGGCGCCCGCCAGCACGCCATGGCCCGTACGGCGCACGGCGTCCTCAACTCGCTCAAGTCCCGGATGCCCGAACTGGCCAGCGCCGCCGCAGCCCAGTACGCCGCCGCCCTCCGGCTCACCTCCGCCGTCGACCTCGCCTACGACAACGAGCACGCGCGCGTAAAGGGGCGCCTGCAGTCCGGTGCCGTGCTCGCCGGGGACGCCCTGAAACGCTGGCGGGCCTTTCCGCTCGACTGCACTGCCGGGGAACTCCTCGACGCCCTCGTGGAGAGCCTCAGCGCGCTCCTGCTGTGTGCCGTCACCGCCGCCGACGAGCGCGTCGACGATTCCTGGCGCCGCGAACCGGCGGCGCGTGCCCCGGAGCTCGTGGACCGCGACGCGTCCCTGGAGAACGCCGAGCACCGCATCGGGATGGCGGTACGGCGGTGGCGGCGCGAGGTCGAGGAGTACGCCGAGGACGAGGTACGCGGCCTCGACCGGGGCGCCGCGCAGGACCCCGAGGTGATCGCCGCCCTGGTCGCCACCGCGCTGCTGGGCGGCCGTCGAGCCCGCTCCGCGGGTGAGGGGCTCGCCGAGCGGATCGGCGCGCACGGGGCGCTGCGGCTGCGCGACCGCGGCGGGCGGCTGCTCACCGAGTACGTGAACCGGGTCATGCACAACGAACGCGAGCGCCGCCTCGCGCCCCTCGACGCCCTCGACGTCCATCCCGAACCGCAGGCCGAACTCATCGCCGCGTTGTCCGTACTGCAGAAGGAGAGGTGACCGGTGACTGCCGTCACTGACCAGGACCGCACGGAACACGCCGATCCCGAGCAACCGGAGAAGCTGGAGGGGCCTGAAAGGTTGAAAGCGTCAGAAGGGGTCGAGGGGGTTGGGGGGATCAGAGGGGCTGAACAGTCATACGGGGTCCAAGGTTCTGAAGAGGCAGAGGTGGCAGAGGAGGCGCAAGAGGGGGAAAAGGAAGAGGTAGAAGGGTCGGAGGGGGCGGCCGCGGAGGACGAGCGCGCCGAGGGGTGCGGGGAGGGGCGCGAGGAGGGGCCTGACACCGAGGGCGGTGACTCCGAGGGGCATTGTCCTGACCCTGAAGGGCGTACTCGTGGGGGCGGTGAATCTGAGGGGCGTACTCCTGGGGGCAGTGACCCTTGGGGGCGTACTCCTGGGGACAGTGCCCCCGAGAGGCGGACTCCTGAGGGCAATGCCCCTTGGGGGCGTACTCCCGAGGGCAGTGCCCCTGAGACGCGTACTCCTGAGGGCGGCGATTTTGAGCGGCCTGGCCCTGAGGACAGTGACTCCGAGCGGCTTGGCCCTGAGGGCGTTGACTCCGAGGGACCTACTCCAGAGGACGGTGACTCCGAGGACAGTGACTTCGAGGGGCGTACTCCTGAGGAGCCTGACGCTGCGGATTGTGATCCTGTGGAGAGCGATTCCGGAAACGGTGCCCATGGGGATGATTCTGGAAAGGAGTCTCCCAAGGGAGGCGATTCCGAAAGCGGTCCCTCTGAGGTGTGTGTCGATTCCGGAAACTGGTCAAAGGGTTCCACCGGGGAGGACTGCGACTCGGGGGAAAGCGCTTCTGCCGCCAGAAAGGACTCCCCCTGGAGGGCGGATTGGGCGAGTGGCGCCTTCAGGCGTCCCTGGAAGGCGTTGCGTAAGGCTGCAGAGCCGGGGACGGAGGAGTCCGGGGCCGGGGCATTCAGGGCGGGGGAGCAACGGGGCGCCGCATCGGGGGAGAACCAGGGGCACGCGCGCGTGAGAGACGGCTCACGCCTGAATGGCGTCCCCCGCCGAGAGAACGGGCCCCGCCGCGAAGAGGACCTTCGCCGCCAGGACACCCCCCGCCGCGAAGAGGACCTTCGCCGCCAAGACGCTCCTCGCCGCCAAGACGCTCCTCGCCGCGAGGAAGACCCTCGCCGCCAGGACGGCCCGCGACGCGACGGCCCCTTGGGTCGCACCGGCGCCTCCCGCCGCGACGTCCCCTCCCGCCGCAAGGAGTCCGAAGAGGCCTGGGACGACGGGCTGATCGCGCGTCGGGTGACCGAGACGACCGGCGGTGAGCAGGCCGCCGTAATGGAGACCAGGCCGACTGGGCCGCAGACCGTGATGCCGCTGTCGTACGACGGCCCGTTGCGGTCGCGCCTGGACGCCCTGCGCGAACTCGTGGGGCTGTCGCGCACCCGGCTCGACAGCGTGACTCTCGCCGAGGCGGGCCGGGTGCTCGACGAGGCGGCGGCGCGGCGCAAGCTCTCCGGGCTGCACACCGTCGTCGCCATCGCGGGCGCGACCGGCAGCGGCAAGTCGCAGCTGTTCAACGCGCTGGCCGGGGTGGCCATCTCGGAGACGGGCGTACGTCGGCCCACCACGGCCGCGCCCATCGCGTGCAGTTGGAGCGACGGTGCGGCGAGCCTCATCGACCGGCTCGGCATCCCGGGGCGGTTGCGCCGGCGCCCGTTGCAGAGCCCGGAGGCGGAGGCTCAGCTGCAAGGACTGGTCCTGGTGGACCTGCCCGACCTCGACTCCGCCGCCGTACAGCATCGCGAGCAGGCCGAGCGGCTGCTGGATCTCGTGGACGCGATCATCTGGGTGGTGGATCCGGAGAAGTACGCCGACGCCGTCCTCCACGAGCGTTATCTGCGGCCCATGGCCGGGCACGCGGAGATCATGATCGTCGTCCTGAATCAGGTCGACCGGCTCCCCGGGGAGGCGGCCGACCAGGTGCTCGACGATCTGCGGCGGCTGCTCGACGAGGACGGGATCGCCCTGGGGGAGCACGGCGAACCGGGCGCGGCCGTGCTCGCGCTGTCCGCGCTCACCGGGGAGGGCATCGGGGATCTGCGCGAGGTGCTTGGCCAGTTCGTGGCGGAGCGGGGCGCCGCTGCCCGTCGTATCTCCGCCGATCTCGATGCCGCCGCGGCGCGGCTGTGGCCCGTCTACGCAACCCGGAGGCGCACGGGACTCAGTGAGCAGGCGCGCGACGAGTTCTCCGCGCGGCTGGCGGACGCCGTGGGCGCCACCGCCGCCGGTGAGGCCGCCGAACGGGCCTGGCTGCGCAACGCCAACCGGGCGTGCGGGACGCCCTGGTTGCGATTGTGGCGGTGGTACCTGGACCGGCGCGAACCTCCCACGGGACGACTGCAGTTGCGTGCGCATGCCGACGAGCAGGCCACCGCGCGGCAGAAGGTCGAACAGGCGGTGCGTACGGTGGCCGACCGGGCGTCGGCCGGGCTGCCCGCGCCGTGGGCGCAGGCCGTGCGGGAGGCGGCCGCGCGCGGGTCCCATGGGTTGCCCGAGGCGCTCGACGAGCTGACGGCGCGGGCCGGGTTGCCGCCAGGACGCCCGCCGCGGCCGGGCTGGTGGCCCGCGGCCGTGCTCGTGCAGGTGTCCATGACGATGCTCCAGGTCGTCGGCGGGCTGTGGCTGGTGGGACAGATCGTCGGGGTGATGTCACCGAATCTCGGGGTGCCGGTACTGCTGATGGTGTCCGGGATCGTCGGCGGCCCGCTCGTGGAGTGGAGCTGCAAACTGGCGGCGCGGGGGCCGGCCCGGCGGTACGGGCTGGAGGCGGAGCGGCGATTGCGGGAGGCGGCGGCCGGGTGCGGGCGGGCACGGGTGCTCGATCCGGTGGCGGCTGAGCTGCTGCGGTACCGGGAGGTTCGGGAGCAGTACGGGCGGGTTCTGCGGACGGGGGCAGGGGTGAGGTAGGGCGCCGGGCCTTTGGCCCACTGGCATCTTGGCTTGTCTCTGGTCAACTTGACTTGCCCCGGGCGTCTCGGCCTGTCCGCGGGTACCTCGGCTTGTCCGCGGGTGTCGCAGTGTGTCCGCGGGTACCTCGGCCCGTCCGCAGGTGTCTCGGCGTGTCCCCGAGCATCTCCGCTTACCTCGGGTCATCTCGCCTTGTCCCCGGGCATCTCGGTGCGCTGTCCGGTCGTGTTCTCCCTTCCTCCCCCGAACGGGTGGCGGAGTTTTCCACAGGCCCAGGGGTCGTCCACAGCGCTCAGCGGGCTCGGCTCGGCGGAGGCAGTCTGGCTTTGCGGCGATCGCGACGGACGCGGTCGTCACGGCGGTGGCGGTACGCGAACGATCGCGGCCGCCGCCGGCAGACGCAGCCGTACGGGACGGGCCCGTACGCGTGTCCGCCCGGTGCGAGCGGCCGGGCGGGGGAGGGATACGACGAGATGAACGAGACGATGGTGTGCGCGGTGGGCAACGTGGCGACGCAGCCGGTCTACCGGGAGTTGGCGGCCGGGCCGTCGGCACGGTTCCGGCTGGCGGTGACCTCTCGGTACTGGGACCGGGAGAAGAACACCTGGACGGACGGGCACACCAACTTCTTCACGGTGTGGGCCAATCGGCAGCTCGCCACCAACGCGGCCGCCTCCCTGGGAGTGGGCGATCCCGTCATCGTGCAGGGCCGGTTGAAGGTGCGGACGGACGTGCGCGAGGGGCAGAGCTGGACGTCGGCCGACATCGATGCCGTGGCGATCGGTCACGATCTGGCGCGAGGCACCTCGGCGTTCCGGCGCGCGAACGCCAAGGGCGAGACGGTGGCGGCAGGTTCACCTCAGCAGCCCGAGCCGGTGTGGGAGACGCCCGCCGGTGAGTCGGAGGAGAGCACGGCCGACACCGAGTCCCAACGGGGGTCAGTGGTTGCGGCGGTGACGTGACGTCGGAGGACAAGGCTGCCCGAACTGCGGCTTATCGATGAATGCGTTCCCGGACGACCCTGGTGGATTTGTCGATAAGCCCTGTTCGCAGGGGGTCTCGGCGATAACGATTCCGAGTCGGATCCCCGGTCCGACGGGATCACTGGGAAGCCTGGTGCGCCCGCATCCCTAGGATGCCGAGCGTGGCCCTCGTGGCTTGAGATTCTGCTGGTGGGACCGTCCCCCCATGTCAACGGGTCCTGCTCGAAGGGGAATTCTGTGTTTTCTTCGTTCTCCGCACTGTCCGTGTGCGGGCGAGGGGCTGCCCGCCTCGCCGCTGTCACGCTGGCGTCCGGGCTCGCCGTCGGCGGTGTGCTCGCGACGGGCGGCCCTGCCGTCGCCGACACCGCCCCTGCGCACACCCAGGGCGGAGCGACCGCCACCATAGGCGGCCTGAAGACGTACGGCACGGCGGTGGTGCACTCCGCCGAGGGCGACCTGGAGATCTCGGCGGGCCTGTTCGAGATGTCCGTCGAGGGCGGCGGCATGCTGCAGACCTACTGTGTGGACATCCACAACCCCACGCAGAAGGACGCCAAGTACCACGAGACGCCCTGGAGCGGCACCTCCCTGGGCGCCAACAAGGACGCCGGCCGCATCCGCTGGATCCTGCAGAACTCCTACCCGCAGGTGAACGACCTGGCCTCGCTGGCGAAGAAGGCGGGCGTACGGGGCGGGCTCAGCGAGCAGGACGCGGCGGCCGGTACGCAGGTGGCCATCTGGCGCTACTCGGACGGGGTGGACGTCGACGCCGTCGACCCGGAGGCCGAGAAGCTCGCGGACTATCTGGAGAAGAGCGCCCGTGAGGTGGCGGAGCCCGAGGCGTCGCTGACCCTCGACCCGCCCGCGCTCTCCGGCCACCCCGGTGGGCTGCTCGGTCCGGTGACCGTGCACACCAACGCGGAGAGCGTCACGGTGACCCCGCCGGCCGACGCCGCGACGAGCGGGGTGCGGATCGTCGGCAAGGACGGCAGGAGCATCACCACCGCGCGGAACGGCAGCGAGCTGTTCTTCGAGGTGCCGGCGGACACCGCGGACGGCTCCGCCGAGCTGACGGTGCAGGCGTCGACCACCGTGCCGGTCGGCCGCGCTTTCGCCTCCGAGACCAGAAGCCAGACGCAGATCCTGGCCGGCTCCAGCGAGTCCACGGTCACGGCGACGGCGAGCGCGACCTGGGCGGAGACGGGCGCGATACCCGCCCTGTCCGCGGCGGAGAACTGCGCCGAGGGCGGCGTGGACATCACCGCGGTCAACGAGGGCGACGAGGTGTTCACCTTCGAGCTGATGGGCACCGAGCACACCATCGCGGCCGGTGACACCCGCACGGTGCCCATCCCGCTCCAGGAGGACCAGGCCTACGACTTCACGATCACCGGCCCCGGCGGCTACGAGAAGCGCTTCACCGGCGTCCTCGACTGCCGTACCCAGGCCGACGCGGCCTCCGAGGCCGGCGAGTCCACCCAGATCCTCACCCAGCCGAGCCCGGCCACGATCGGCAGCACCTCCGCCGACGTCAACCTGGCCGCCACCGGCAGCTCCGACGCGACCCCGTTGATCGCGGGCGTTGCCATCGGCCTGGTGGTGATCGGTGGCGCGGCACTGATCGTGGTCCGCAAGAAGAAGTCGTAGCGCCACGGAAGCCGCCATCCGCGACCGTCGGCGCAGGACCGGGGAGTCCCCGAGCCTTGACATCTCAACAGTGAGTGCCCGTCCGGTCACTCCCCGCCCCCGACGACCCCTCGCGCCCACCCCCACCGCCCCGGGTCGCCCCCGCCCCCACCGGGGCGGCCACCAGGCGGTTTCCTCCGGTGGCCGGCCATGCGGCAAGATGGGGTGTTACTTGCCGCGAGAGGGTATGAAAAAGGCCCCTCACCAGCGGTTTTCTCGCCGATGAGGGGCCGTGTCAGGCGGCTTGGGCCGTCCCTGGGCCGTCGTGGGCGTGACCGGCGGCCCGGTACATCGCGGAGATTGCTTTCCGGGTCCGGGTCTCGCTGGACGGCATGAGGTGCGTGTAGACGCGGAGCGTGAACCCCGGGTCGCTGTGGCCGAGGTAGAGGCTCAGAGCCTTGATGCTTTCCCCGGCGTCCAGGAGGACCGAGGCGTAGAAGTGGCGTAGGGCGTGCATGCCGTGCTGACGGGCGGCGGCATAACGCTCGCCCTTCTCCGGGGTCGGGATGATGCCGGCGGATGCGAGCGCAGGCTTCCACGCCCGGTCGTTGAAGGCCTGGCTCCAGATGGCTGCGCCGATGTCGCTCGTGAACAGCAGACGATGCGTGACCTTGGGGCCGGTCGGAGTCAGCCAGGGCAAGGTCACCTCGACGGGCGGGAAACGCTCCATGTGCTCACGGAGCGCCGCCGACACCTCTGGGTCGAGGGGAACGTCACGGAACTTGCCGCGCTTGGGCGGGGCGAAGACGAGCGTGCCGCGAACCTTCTTGACCTGCTGGCGGACGTAGAGCCAGCCTAGATCGCCGATGTTGTCGACGGCCAGGCCGAAGATCTCACCCTGTCGCAGCCCGCAACCGGCGCCCAGGTCAACCATGGCCCGGTAGCGCTCGGGGAGGCCAGTGCGTACGGCGAAGACCTGCTCTGCTGACCACGGATGGACACGCGACGGCGCGGGGCGAGGTGCCTTGACCGATCGGGCCCGGCACGGGTTCGAGGCCAAGAGACGGTCATCTACAGCCGCGTTCAACACGGAGGAGACGGCGTCGAAGATAAGGCGCCGGTACTGAGCCGACGACACCACGTCCTCGAGCTGACGGCTCCAGTCGCGGATGTGCTCGGGTTGGAACGAGCCGATCGGCCGTGTGCCGAGGTACGGCAGGGCGTGGAGGCGCAACCGGCCTTCCACTGCTGCACGGCTGGTGAGGTCGGTCGTGAGGGCGGCCAGCCAGCGATCGGTGTACTCGCGGAAGGTGACCCGCGCTGCTTTCGGGTCGATGTACTGCCCGCGCGCCATGTCGGCTTCTATGTTGGTCAGCCAGGCGTCGGCCAAGCGCTTCTGCTTGTCGGGGAAGCTCTTCGACTTCTCTGTGCCGTCCGGGCCGATGTAGCGGGCCCGATAGCGCATTCCCATGCCGTGGCGGTCGGTCTTGACCTTGCGGGTTTTACCTTCCGGGCCGACCTCGGTCCGATACCAACGGTCCTGGATGTGGCCAGCCATCAGGCAGCCTCCCCGATCTGAGAATCCACCCAGGCCCGCACGTCGTTCGGGTCGAAGCGGAGATGCCGGCCGACGCGGAAGCCGCGGGGACCTGTGCGCTTACGGCGCCATTGGTAGACCGTCTCGACGCTGGGCAGCTCGAACATCGCGACCAGGTCCTCAGGGGTCAGGAACCGGTGGGGCAGCTCTGAGGCCATGGTCAGCACTTCCCTTCGTCCGTGAGTTGGTCGCGTAGGGCTTCGCGGGCGGTTTCGCGGTTGAGCTGGAGGTCGCGGGCGATGGTGGCGGCGAGGGCCGATTCGCCGGGGGTGTGGCCGTGTCCGGCGTACTGCCAGTCGGCGAGGATCAGGACGGTGTCTGGCTCGATGTCCTCCAGGCCGAGGGCGGCGGCCTCTTGGGCGGCGCGGTAGTCGGCGCGTTCCTGGCGGAGGGCGCCGAGGGTGGTGGAGTAGCGGCGGGACTTGGAGGAGAAGTGGCCGCGGAAACCGAGCATGTGTGCCCAGGCCCATAGGCGGCGGTCTGGGTAGAGGGGGTCGAGCTGCTTGCAGGCCTCGATGAGGCGGCGGGTGTGGTCGGGGACCTGGTGGCGGTCGAGTTCGGCGAGTTCGCCGATCCGGCGGTCCAGGGTGCCGGTGTTCTCGGCGGCCTTGGTGGCGTACTTGGCGACGTAGGAGGCGACGGCCTGTTCGGTGATGTCGGAGCCGTCACCGAAAGCCTTGACGGGGCGGATGTCGAGTTGGGTGCCCCAGCGGAAGGTGCGGGCCGGTTGGTCGTCGGCGGCCGGGACGGAGACCGACGTGTAGGAGTGCGCTGCAGCTGCACGGGTCGCGTCGGCGAGGAGGTCGACCGTCGCCCAGGACGGCGGGGCGGTGTCCGGTCCCTCGGGTCCGTCGATGCGGATCACGGCATGGAAGTGCACGGCACCGCGCTTCTGGAACTCGGCGACCTTGCCGTACGACAGCCGGGCGCACTCCTTCAGCTCTCGTTGGGTGATGCCGGCGCGGGCGGCGATCTCGCGGCGGAGCCGGTTGGCGAAGCGCTGCCAGAGCTGTCCGGCGTGGTTGTTGAACAGGACGGCGCCCGCGTAGTCGTAGGTGACAGGGTCCAAGGCGGTGCCCAGGACGGGGTCATCGGCTGCGTGGCGGGTGCCGCAGCGGCAGACGCCCCGGTCGGGCCGGTTGTGGACCGGGCCGAACGAGGGGGCGGTGAGGGTGGCGAAGACGCGTGGGTGGTCGCGGACAGTGGCGGGGATGTCGCGTCGGTCGTCCCCGGCGAGCCCGGCGCGGATGAGGTGGTAGGTGTCGCCCGCGTAGGTCCAGGCGCAGGCCGGGCAGCGCGAGGCCCGGCGGTTGCCGCAGGCGACGCGGAGACGGCCGCCCGGCTCGTTCTCGGTGGAGTAGTGGTGCAGGGTCTCGCCGGTCGTCTTGTCCTTGTGGAGGACCCAGCCGGTCAGGTGGATGGGGTCGGCGCAGCCGCCGGTGCGGCGGATCTGGTCTTCCCAGCGGGTGTAGTCGGGGGCCGAGGCCACCCTCAGCAGGTCGCCGAGGGTGGCCGGGTCGAGGAGCAGGTCAGGCACGGGCGCCCTCCCGGCTGTGGCGGGCGGGGACGGTTCCCAGGCCGTGGCAGGTCGGGCAGTGCGCGGTGATGGTGCGCAGGTGGCCGCAGGTGTCGCGGCTGCCGAGGGTGATGGCGGCGGAGGCGAAGCCGTCGCAGTTCGGGCAGATCCTCGGCGGGGGCGTGGTGTGCTGGGTCATGCTGGTGGTTCCTTTCGATTGCGGTTGGAAGGAACGGCCCCGGGTGGCGGCGTGCTTGGCGGCTTGTGCGCCACCCGGCGGCCGGTCAGCGAGAGGTGCGCGAGCCCCGGCGGCTGCGGCCCTTGGCGGCGTACATGGCCGCGTCAGCGGCGGCGAGCGCCTCAGTAAGGGCCCGCACCGGGAGTTCGGAGACGGCACAGACGCCGACCGAGGCGGCCAGCGGCAGCGACTTCCCGTCGAAGTGCAGGGGCTGGTGCAGTGCGGTGGTGAGGGCGTCGAGGTCCGCGGCGGCCAGGTCCTGGAGGACGGCGACGAATTCGTCTCCGCCCAGGCGTCCGGCGGTGCCGTGGCGGCCGCACCAGGCCCGGAGCCGGTCGGCGGTGGCGGTGAGGGCTGCGTCCCCGGCGGCGTGGCCGTGGGTGTCGTTGAGTGTCTTGAAGTGGTCGAGGTCGACCAGGAGCACGGCGGCGTGCGGGTGCCGGCGGATGCAGTGTTCGGCGCGGGCGGTCCATCCGGCGCGGGTGTGCAGTCCGGTGAGCGGGTCGCGGCGGGCGGAGGCGAGGCGGTGGGTGAGGATGCCTCCGTGCACGGCCCAGCCGAGTAACGGCACGATGCTGGCGGCTATGTGCAGATCCACGGTGTTCTCCCTTTCGCGGTGGCGGTTGGCTGGCGGAGCGCGTGTCCCGGTGGCGGCGGCGTGCTTGGCGGCTTGTGCGACGCCCCAGGACCGTTCAGCGGCGCTTGGCCTCGGAGGCGAGGAGCGAGCGCAGGACGACGGCGCAGACGGCGACCGAGACGGCCGTGACGGCGACCGCCAGGAGCATCGAGACCAGGACGGCGCCGACGACCAGGACCACGGCGGTTCCGCCGCCGACGAGGGCGAGAGCGGTGCCGGGGGTGAGCTGGACGACGGGCCGGGACGGCACCGGAGCCACCGGGACGGTGGGCGGGGTGTGGGCGGCCGGGACGATCGCGGTCGGCTCGACGACAACGGGCGGCGTGACGCGGCCTGTGGGTGTGGGGTTGGTCGGGATCTTGGGGCGGAGCATGGCTGATCTCCCTTCCCGGGCTACTTGATGAAGGTGTTGATGGCGGGGGCGAGGACGCTGTCGGCGAGGAGGAAGCCGCCGAGGAGGAGGACGACGATGAACCAGGCGGGCGGGCGGATGAGCTTGACCCCGAGCCAGCCGACGACGAGCAGGGCGAGCCAGAGCGGAACTTCCACGGGCGGTGGCCTCCTCAGCGGACCTTGCAGCGGTGGGTGCGGGCGGCGAGCTGGGCGGCGGACTGGCTGGAGTAGTCGGCGGACCAGCCGCAGCGGTCGGCGCTGCACACGGCCGCGTGCTTGGTTCGGCCGTTGCGGTCGCGGTGGGTGCCGATCTGCACGGGGCCGATCCGCATCACGGAGTGGAAGTGGTCGCGGGCGGTCATGACGGTGGTTCTCCTTTCTGCTCAGGTGAGTTGGGCGGCGATGGCGTCGGCGAGGTGGGGCGGGACGCCAAGGCGGGCGCGCAGGGTGTCGGTGTCGATCCGGTTGCCGGTGCGGGCGTGGTGGTCGGCGGCGACCTTGCGGGCGTGGTCGACCAGCGCGGCCGGGACGGGGACCGCAGGAGCGGTGGGAACCGGTGCGGGATCGGCGGCCGGAAGGGACGGGGTGGCGTCGATGGCCGGGACCGGTTCAGGCTCCGCCTCTGATGCGGGGACCAGCTCGTGATCCGGCTCGGTGGTTGGGGCTGCGGGTGCCGGCGGATCCGGCGCCCGGTCTCCGGGCGAGTGGGCGAGGAGGGTGCCGCCCATGAAGGCGAGTGCGGGCCAGGCGGCGACGAGGATGCGCAGCCAGTCCGGGACGTCGCCCAGGTCGAGGAGTCCAGCGGTTGCGACGTTGGCGCCGAGCGAGGCGACCAGGGCGATCACGAACCAGCACCAAGCCAGCCGAGACGGCCCGTCGGTACGGAGTCGGCGCCAGGCGGCGACCAGGAGCAGGTCGACCGAGACCGGGTAGGCCCAGGCCTTCCAGCCGTCCTGTCCGGCAGCGGCGGCCAGGTCGTGCAGGTGGGCGAAGGACAGCGCCCCGGCGATGACGGCCTGGACCAGGACGGCGTCGATGCGCAGTCGAGAGGCCATCACTGTCACCGCGCAACGAGTCGGCCGTTGGCCACGGTGATGGCCTTCAGGACCCGGTCGAGGTTGGTCGCGTCCAGACCGCTGACAGCGTCACCGAGCGGGATGCGGGCGACGGTGTCGGCGAGGGACGCGGCGATGGAGAGGATGCGCAGTTCCCCGCCGGAGGCGGGCAGTTCCTTCGCGGTCAGCGCCTCGACGACCTTGAGCCAGTTGATGCCGTAGGGCTTGGGAGCGGGTCCGGAGTAGTCGATCAGCAGCAGGCCGGGCCGCTCGGCGAGACGCTTGATCCACAGTCCGTGGTCGGCCAGGAGGCCGATCGCGGCCCGCAGGTTCGGGGAGCCGTCCGCCATGGTCTGCAGGGCGTCGGCCAGCTCGGCCGGGTCGATCGTCACGGTCACGGTGCCGTTGTCGGCGTCGTACCAGGGGCAGTCTCGTTCGTCGTGGTCAACACCCGTTTCGTCGCCGTCGATGTCGCCGCAGTATTCGCAGAACACGAGGGGACTCCTTCCTGTTCGAGGCATGGAGGGGGTAGGGACCTGGCGCGAAGGCGGTCGCGCCGACCGAGGAAGCGGGGGAGGGTCAGGCGGTGGCGGTTGCTGTCTTGGACAGCGACACCCGGGCCGAGGGCAACGAGGCAGCCGCGGGCCGGAAGGGGGCCAGGGCGGGCAGGTCCGGGGTGCGGTCGGCGTGCTTGTTGCAGATGTTCACGGCCTGGCGCAGCGAGGTGTGCGGGGCGCGGATGCGGTGCCAGCCACCGGTGGAGTCGCCTGCGATGGCCACCCCGCGTGTCTCGGCCGGGATCTGGATCGCGGCCAGGACGGCATCCGGCGAGATGTCACCGAAGGCCATGTTCGCCGAGGTTTCGTCGTTGACGCGGTGCGCGGTGCGGCCGGTGAGCTGGGCACGGAGCATGGTGATGCCCTTGCCGAGTTCGGAGCCGAAGCGCTGCCCGCAGATCTCCAGGTAGATGCCGGCCGCGCGGCCGAGCTGAGCGAGCCGCACCAGGGCCGTGATGATGCGGTCCCGGCGCTTCTCCTCCTCCTTCGTGGCGAACAGGGCCAGTTCGGCGACCTCGTCGACCAGGACCACCACGGGGACGGGCCGCAGCTCCTCTGGCAGGTCCCAGATATCGGCCGCGATCTCCGCGTCCGGGACGGCGACGCTGATGCGCTGCTCGGCGCGGATGAGTTGGTACACCTCCTGCATGTACGTCACGAGTGCTTCGAGTAGGTCGAGTGCCGTGTCGGGGGTGTCGGCCAGGGCGGAGAACCGGCGGGCCAGGGGGAAGAGTTCGACGCCCTGCTTGCAGTCGATGCCGACCAGGGCGACATGGTGCGAGGCGAGCCCGGCGACCAGGTTGCGCTGGTAGACGGACTTGCCGGACTCCGTGGCGCCGAGGGTCAGGCCGTGCGGGACGGCGCGGTAGTCGCGGTAGTGCACCGAGCCGTCCTCCCGCAGCGCGACGGGAACCCGCATCGGCGCACGGTCCACGTTGGCGGGCATCTGTACCCGCGCGAGCACGTCGTAGCCGGTCATCCGCAGCTCAACGACGCCGGAGCGGACCTCACGGGAGGTCACGCCGTACATCGAGAAGGAGTGCCGCAGCCGGTCCGTGGCGGCCGCCACGTCGAAGGCATCCTGCCCCGGCTGCAGCTTCAGCCGCAGGACAAGCCCGGTCCGGGTCGGCCGCAGCCGCAGGATGCGCGGCGCACGGGACTCCGGCACCGGCCGGTTCGTCATCCGGGCCAGCGCCAGGCGCCAGCGCGGGGGCGGCACGGTCAGGCCGCATGCGTCCATGACCGAGGCGTACCGGACCAGGACCCGCACCGCGGCGACGGTGACCCCGAAGGTCAGCCAGTACCAGGCGGGGCGCCGCCACCGCAGGAGACCCGCAGCGGCGACGACCACAACCACGGCGACCATGAACCACGTCATGATCAGGCCGCCTTCGACGCCGAGCCCGTGGCTGCCAGCGAGGTGACGGCGACCGCGCGGAAGGCGATGCCGTGCCGCTTCTGGCCGTTGAACTCGTTCTCCCACGGCCGGGCGATCAGCCCGGTCAGCGCCACCGAGGTACCCATGACCAGGTCACCGGAGATGCCGGTCTCGGGAACGGTGACGGACAGGATCTCGACTTCGTCGTTGGCCGCGAACATCACGTCCACGGTCATCAGCTTCGCGCCGGTCTCGGCGTCCGTGGCGATCTCGCCGGTACGGCGGTCCTTGACCTTGGGCTGTGGGGGCTTGGCGACCATCACGGTCGCGGCGGACGTGTCGACGGGAATCTGACGCATGATGGAACTCCCTTTCAGGGGCGGGAGCGGCGTACTTGCTTGGCGGTGGGTCGCCGCTCCTGTGCGTTGACGGAGGTCGCAGCAAAGCTGCGGACGTTCGGCGCTTCCAACTGGTGCGCACCAGAAGGTTGCATCTGGTGCGCACCAGTTGTCAAGCGGTGCCATCTGTTCGGCGTCTCAACTCGCCTGACATCGACACGTCTAGAGAAGCGGGCAGGCCAACTCACCGGTAGCCAACAGGGGTTAACAGCCGACCGGTTAACCCCTGCCGACCTGCGGTGATGTGAGGCATGCTGCTGTTACGGCTCAACACCCCTACGCAGGGCGGCACTACGAGATGAGTGGACTCAAAGCAGCAAGGACGGCGCGGGAATGGTCCCAGGAGCGTTTGGTCCGGGAGATCGAACGTTACGCGCGCCAGCACATGGTCACCGTCGCGTCAACGGCGAGCCTGCGAGTCTACGTCTCGGAGTGGGAGAACGGCAGACGGACGATCTCCAGCCACTACGCGAAGATCCTTCGCGCGCTCCTAGGGATTACGGACGACGAACTGAGCGGCCAACCCCAGTCAGTGCCGGCACTCGTTGCGGCCGACGGGTACGACGAACTCATGAGCCGGATCGACGCAGCTCGCAACGTCAGCATGACCATGGTCAAGACGTTCATGGATCAAACGGAGCTGCTCCGGACCATGGACCGGCAGATGGGCGCCGCCAGTCTGGTCGACCAGATGACCGCCCACCTCGGGACCCTGGAAGACGCGCTCACCTTCGCGGTGCTTCCGGACACGCGCCGTCCCGTCGCACGGGCACTGGCCGGAGCGGCGACGCTGGCCGCCTGGCAAGCCCTCGACGTGGGGGCAGTGGAACGAGCCTGGCGTCACTACGAGCTGGGCAAGCGGGCAGCCCAAGAGGCCGAAGAACCGATGTACCTCGCACACGCCACGGCAGAACAGGCGTACGTCCTCTGTGATGCCGGACGCGCTGACATGGCCGTGCAACTGGTGCGAGACGCACAGAGGCTCGGTGGCAAAGCCATGTCCCCGCGGCTGACAGCGTGGCTGTACGCAGCTGAGGCCGAGATCTGTGCCCGAGCCGGTCTTCACGACGAGTGCCGGCGAGCACTGGAACATGCGGTGCGGCACCTGCCGACCGGGGAGGAGGCCCGCGACCCCGACATGCTGAGCATCTTCCTCAACGAAGGGCACCTGGCGAGGTGGCGCGGCAACGCACTCGCGCTGATAGGCGACGACGACGCGGTGGGCAGCCTGTACACGGCCCTCGAAACCGCCGATCCCACGTTCATCAGGGCATCGGCAGGACTGCGCTGCGATCTCGCGGAGGCACACCTGGCACGCGGTGAGTACGACCAGGCGCACGAGCACCTGCGACAGGCCCGGTTGGTGGCCAGCCGAACCGGCTCAGTACGTCACCGGCGCCGCATCGAGCAGCTCACCCAGCGGTTGTAGGCGAAGCCCCGGCGCCGCGCGACGCAAGCACGTGCAGGAGGGCAACGAGGGTGCCCGAACCCATGAGTTCGCCACGAGCCATCAGGCCGGGGATGTCGGAGAGGGGCACCCAGGCGATGTGCCCGGC
Source organism: Streptomyces spinoverrucosus (assembly GCF_015712165.1). Lineage (NCBI taxonomy): Bacteria > Bacillati > Actinomycetota > Actinomycetes > Kitasatosporales > Streptomycetaceae > Streptomyces > Streptomyces spinoverrucosus. The sequence goes on from NZ_JADPZX010000001.1 coordinate 5,697,757, forward strand.
CTCTTCCAAGTCCGTCGGCTCGCCGACGAGCTTGGCACCCTGGCCCACGAAGATCTCGTGCGGTGAATCGACCATGCCGACCATCGGCTGATAGGTGACCACGTGTTGCAGGGAGTTCGGCCGCCAGCCGGTCTCTTCCTCGACCTCACGCATGGCCGTCTGCAAGGGATCTTCACCCTCGTCGACGATGCCGCCAGGCAGCTCCCAGCCGAAGGAGTCGGGGACGAAGCGGTACCGCCACATCATGAGCACGCGGTCCTGGTCGTCGATGACGGCAGCGACGGCCACGTGGTGCAGTCGTACGACGTGATGCTCGAAGCGGTCGACCCCAGGCGGTTCGAGGTCGACGAGACTCAGCGTCACCCACCGGTTGTCATACAGGGTGCGCTCACCGTGGATCTGCCAGGCCTCGACATCCGCCGGCGCTTCCGTAGTCACGGACCGATCGGGCACGCGATAGGAGCTGCGGTTGTGGACCTCGACGACGCCCTCGGCTACGAGCCTGGCCAGCACCTGGCGCAGAGCGGTACGGCCGATGCCCAGGTCTTCCGACAAGGTCCGCTCGGACGGGAGCTTGGAACCTGGCGAGTACTTGCCCCCCGCGATCCACTCACGAATCGTGCGGTAGACCCGCTCCGACTTGGGTCCCATCCCCTGAGCACGCTCCTCGCCGCCTCTTGCACTGGTCGGCACAAGCGTAGCTACAACCTACTCACGTGAGTAGACACGGAAGGGACGGCCAGCAGCCAGCAGAGCGCGGTACAACTTTCCCTACATTGATCAAGGCCCGCGCACGGCGCGGGCGCGCGCCGCCTCTGCGGCGCGGCCTGCCTCCTGCCTTCGTCCCGGCTGGCCGCGCCCGGCGGCGCGCTGCGTGCATGCGGGCGGAGGTAGGAAAACCCCCTCTGTGGCTGGGGCCGGTCGGCTCCACGGCTTTAGGCAGCCAATTTGGCGCGAGCCTCGAAGATCATGGCCCAAAATCGGGCACTAACGGGCAGGCTCACAAACCTGCCCGATCCGCTGGCTAGCGTAATGGGCCATGATCACTCGCGCCAAATCAGCTCCAGCCCAAAGCCGTTCCGCCGACCTCTGGGCTTTGTGGCAGGCCTTAGGGCTCCCTGTTCCGAAACTGTAAGGCAGGTGACCTCTCCGGCTGGAGGGAATCCCGATCTGAGACGCCAATCAGCATATTGAAAAGCCACACCAGTCTGATAGACCTTGCCGCGCCTAGGGTCAATAGGAATTCTGTGAGCCACCCGGTGTATCCCGCTGCTTTTGCCCGGTCGAGCACTAAGAGCAGCAGGCATCCCGCCGAAATGAGCAGCATGCCGGTGAGGATGCTTGACCAGTTCCTTCTCAGACTGCTGCCGAAGCGCCTACGCAATTCACGCATATCTCGGCCGTGCGAACTTGCATATTGCGCTATTGCGGCTGTCCCAAATCCGCCCACGAGTGCAGACACTGAGGCGGCCGTGGTGTATAAATCCTTCCGTCGATCGGCTGTCAATCCATCTATGGCGCCTGGCCATGAAGCCCAGTGGGTGATACCAAAGTGGCCACCCACGACCATCACAGCTAGGACCCAATCAAGGCCAGGTACTTCGCTCCATGCGTCCTTAAGTCGACGCAACGCAGAACTAAAGTGCGACACGGCATCACCCCCCCAACGTGGAGGTGACCGACTCTACTGGCCGGCACCGACAGCGGCCTTGAGGTCGCGCCGCTTCTCCTGAGCTACCTCCATGATTGCGGCCACGCTCGCCTCGTAGCGGGGGCGCCCATCAGCATGACTGACCTCAACGCGGCACTTGGCCGTGATGTGATGCTTGATGAAGTCCAGAGGCTCGTCGCTCGCCTCGCCTTCGTCTCCGGGAAGGGTCACCAACGCCTGAGCCCTGTCCACGCCGGTCGGGCCCTCTAGATATCCCAGCTCTGACATCAGAGATTGGATGTCGCTTTGCAGTCTTCGTTGGCCGCGCAGTCTGGCTACCGGACCAGGCCCTCCCCTTTTGGGAATTTCGAGTTTGAGAGTGATCCGGTGGTCGGGGTACCTAGAGTCACCTAGCCGCACGAAGCTGGCTAGCCCTTCGCCGTCTGGTGGGGCGATTGCCGGGCTCGGCCTGTAGCTGAACTCGAAGCTATGTACAGCTTCTGCCTTTTCTAGCTTTTCCCATACGTTGTTCGCTATGACCGGCCAAAGTGCGATCTCGTCGTTCGTGATCTGGCAGGAATTCAGCCAACGCTGAATGGCGGCTGCTCTTGGGGATCCCGGCTTCCCTTGAAGGACCCCAATGATGTTTCCGTACTCCAAGAATGACACGGTCGTAGTGTCAATCGTCCCCTTGTTTCCTTCGAGGCGAATGTCCTCGATGTGTCCGTGATCAAGGTCGACCGTTTGAAGTTCGCTGGCGCCAATCCTGCCCACCAAGAGATGAAGGCGTCCGTCTGCTCTTACTGCCTGCCCGATAAAGCTGTCACTCCGATGTGTCGAAATGCGATCGGCGGCAGGTGTCCTCTCTAAGTTTTCAAGGAATACTTGCCAGTCCGTTTCTTGCATTCGCGCATTCAGTGAATCTTTAGCGCGCACTATTTCGAAGAAAGCGACAGTCCCCAGACGGGTAGCCATGGTCCCCCCACGCCCGTGTGTGCTGACTAGATGGAAGAGCAAGCGTCCACGCGGTGATCGTGATGCGCAAGGGGGGCGTGAGTCACGAAGGGGCGCACTACCGGAGCACATGACCCGTCAAGGCTGAGTCGTGACATGATCGTCGCCGGGCCGTCTCTGGGCCGTCCGAGGCCCCCCGAGGCCGACCAACGGCGACCGACAGTGACAGGCGAGCCAGAGTAGCCAGCAGCGAAACCGCAGGTCAGGGGCACCGGACCATACGCGTTTCCGCACAGGGGTGGCCGTACGGCAAGATGGGGTGTATCTGCCCACTGCCAGATTCAAGCTGCCGGACGGTTTCTCTTGGCTGAGTTCATTTACACCATGCGCAAGGCGCGCAAGGCGCACGGCGACAAGGTGATTCTCGACGACGTCACCCTGAACTTCCTTCCGGGTGCCAAGATCGGCGTCGTCGGTCCGAACGGCGCCGGTAAGTCCACCGTCCTCAAGATCATGGCCGGTCTTGAGCAGCCGTCGAACGGTGACGCGTTCCTGTCGCCCGGGTACAGCGTCGGCATCCTGCTGCAGGAGCCGCCGCTGAACGATGAGAAGACGGTCCTGGAGAACGTCCAGGAGGGCGTCGCCGAGATCAAGGGCAAGCTCGACCGCTTCAACGAGATCGCCGAGCAGATGGCGACCGACTACTCGGACGCGCTGCTGGAGGAGATGGGCAAGCTCCAGGAGGAGCTGGACCACGCCAACGCCTGGGACCTCGACGCCCAGCTGGAGCAGGCCATGGACGCCCTCGGCTGCCCGCCCGGCGACTGGCCCGTCACCACCCTCTCCGGTGGTGAGCGCCGCCGCGTCGCGCTGTGCAAGCTGCTGCTCGAGGCGCCCGATCTGCTGCTGCTCGACGAGCCCACCAACCACCTCGACGCCGAGTCCGTGAACTGGCTGGAGCAGCACCTGGCCAAGTACCCGGGCACCATCGTCGCCGTCACCCACGACCGGTACTTCCTCGACAACGTCGCCGGGTGGATCTGCGAGGTCGACCGCGGCCGGCTGCACGGCTACGAGGGCAACTACTCCAAGTACCTGGAGACCAAGGCCTCCCGTCTCAAGGTCGAGGGCCAGAAGGACGCCAAGCGGCAGAAGCGGCTCAAGGAAGAGCTCGAGTGGGTCCGCTCCAACGCCAAGGGACGGCAGGCCAAGTCCAAGGCGCGTCTGGCCCGCTACGAGGAGATGGCGGCCGAGGCCGACAAGATGCGGAAGCTGGACTTCGAGGAGATCCAGATCCCGCCGGGCCCGCGTCTGGGCAATGTCGTCGTCGAGATCAACAACCTCAGCAAGGGCTTCGGCGACAAGCTCCTCATCGACGACCTCAGCTTCACCCTGCCGCGCAACGGCATCGTCGGCGTGATCGGCCCGAACGGTGCCGGTAAGACGACCCTGTTCAAGATGATCCAGGGCCTGGAGCAGCCCGACTCCGGCTCGATCAAGGTCGGCGAGACCGTCAAGATCTCGTACGTCGACCAGAGCCGCGAGAACATCGACCCGAAGAAGACGCTGTGGGCCGTCGTCTCCGACGAGCTGGACTACATCAACGTCGGCCAGGTCGAGATGCCGTCCCGCGCCTACGTGTCCGCCTTCGGGTTCAAGGGGCCGGACCAGCAGAAGCCGGCCGGTGTGCTCTCCGGCGGTGAGCGCAACCGCCTCAACCTGGCGCTCACCCTCAAGCAGGGCGGCAACCTGCTGCTCCTCGACGAGCCGACCAACGACCTCGACGTCGAGACCCTCTCCAGCCTGGAGAACGCGCTGCTGGAGTTCCCCGGCTGCGCCGTGGTCGTCTCCCACGACCGCTGGTTCCTCGACCGCGTCGCCACGCACATCCTCGCCTACGAGGGTGACTCCAAGTGGTTCTGGTTCGAGGGCAACTTCGAGTCGTACGAGAAGAACAAGATCGAGCGACTGGGGCCGGACGCCGCCCGTCCGCACCGCGCCACCTACAAGAAGCTGACCCGGGGCTGATCTCTTGCGGCACATCTACCGCTGCCCACTGCGCTGGGCGGACATGGACGCGTACGGCCACGTCAACAACGTGGTGTTCCTCCGGTACCTGGAGGAAGCCCGTGTCAACTTCCTGTTCCGCCCGGACAAGAACTTCAAGCAGGGGTCCGTGGTGGCACGCCATGAGATCGACTACAAGCGGCAGCTCGTCCATCGGCACACGCCCGTGGACATCGAGCTGTGGGTCACGGAGATCAGGGCCGCCTCCTTCACCCTCGCCTACGAGGTGAAGGACGGCGACCAGATCTACGTCCGGGCCTCGACGGTGATAGTGCCGTTCGACTTCGAGGCCGAGCGGCCACGCCGGATCACCGAAGAGGAACGGGAGTTCCTCCAGGAGTATCTGGACGACGACAAGGAGGAGGCCGTCGCCGCATGACGGTGCTCCACCTCGCCGACGAGGGGGAGGCGGCGGACCTCGCGGCCTTCCTCTCCCGGCTGCTGCACTACGACCGTTCAGCCGCCGTGCGCCTGCAGGCGGCGGGCACCGCGCTCGCCGTCTTCGGCCGGCCGCCGTCCTTCGAGGTGCTGGCGATCCGGGCGGTACGACTGGCCAAGCCGTTCGAGAACGGGCTCGACGTCACCCTCGACGTGACCGTGTCAGCCGGTGAGCTCCTGGAGTCCGTGGACGAGAACGCGGCCACGGCGGCCGTTCCCGGAGCGGTGACCGGACCACCCTGGGCAGGGGTGCTGCCGCCGCGTGGCGGCTGGCGGCCGGAGAGGGGAATGCCGGCGACGGATGTCCTGCGGGCGATGGTCGCCGCGGCGGTGGCGGAGTTCCGGTCCCGTACGGAGGAACTGCCGCCGGAGGGCCGTACACGCGCCGAACTCGACCGGATCGGGCGCGAGATCTGGTCCCGGACGGTCGGGGACACCGACCTTCCGGTGCGGGCCGTGCACGCGGCGCAGTCCCTGGGATTCCTGCGGTCGGCCGCCGGGACGGAGGAGCTCGGGCTGTTCTCGTCGGGCGCCTGGCTACGGCTGCGCACACCGTACGGGTCGATCGCCGTGCGGCGGGCGGGACTTGGGACGCTGGGCGTCAGCGTGCGCTGACGCCCGTCACCGGCGGGCCGGGGCTCAGCCCGCTGTGTTCACCATCGAGGCCGCCGCGTACGTGAGGTAGTTCCACAGCGTGCGCTCGTGTTCCTCGGACAGACCCAGCTCGTCGACGGCGTCCCGCATGTGCTTCAGCCAGGCGTCGTGTGCCGCCCGGTCGACGGTGAAGGGGGCGTGGCGCATGCGCAGGCGGGGGTGGCCGCGATTCTCGCTGTACGTCGTCGGGCCGCCCCAGTACTGGATCAGGAACAGCGTGAGGCGCTCCTCGGCGGGGCCCAGGTCCTCCTCGGGGTACATCGACCGCAGGACCGGGTCCTGGGCGACTCCCTCGTAGAAACGCCTGACCAGGCGGCGGAAGGTCTCCTCCCCGCCGACCTGCTCGTAGAAGGTCTGCTCCTGAAGCGTGCCGCGCCGAATCTCATTCACGCATCCATGGTCTCAGACGCGGCGGACCAGGACTCAAGTCCTAGGACCCGCGCAGTCGGCGGGCCCGGGTACTCGCCTCGCACTGTGAAGCGCAGCACAGTGGACATATGGGCGCGCATGCACTCGACAAGGACCTGGAGGCCGTCGCCGCCTCGGCGCGGGCCGCGCTGGTGCGGGAGATCGACGCGAGCGGGGCGTGGGCCGCGGACCCGGTGTGGCGGGAGGCGTTCGCGGCGGTCCCCCGGCACCTCTTCGTGCCGTATTACTACGTGGGCGTCCTGGGTGGCTACGAGCGGCGCTGGGGCGAGAGCCCAGACCCGGAGGCGCGCGAGCGCTGGGTGCGCGGCGCCTACGCCGACACCCCACTGGCGACGCGGCTGCGGGACGGCGAGCTGCTCTCGTCCAGCAGCCAGCCGTCGCTGATGGCGATGATGCTGACCGAGCTGCGGGTGCGGGACGGCAACCGGGTGCTGGAGATCGGCGCGGGCACCGGTTACAACGCGGCCCTGCTCGCGCACCGGCTCGGCGACGACGACCTCGTCACCACCGTCGACCTGGACCCGGAGATCACCGAGTCGGCACGTCGGCATTTGAACGCCGCCGGGTACCACCCGGTCGTCGTCACCTCCGACGGGGCGCGCGGGGTGCCCGAGCGCGCTCCCTTCGACCGCATCATCGCGACCTGCACGCTGGCCTCGATCCCGCCCGCCTGGCTCGCCCAGTGCCGTCCCGGCGGGCGGATCCTGACGCCGCTCGCCACCGGGCTGGTCGCGCTGACCGTGCGGGACGCCGAATACGCCGAGGGGCACTTCCTGCACACGCCCGCGTACTTCGTCCCGCTGCGTGGCGCCGGGCGGCCCCAGTCGGAGCCGGTGGCGCTGGGGGCGGTGCCGCGCCGGGGGCGGGAGCACGAGCTGTTCCGGTTCCTGCTCGCCCTGACCCGCGGCAGCCTCGATCCGCAGGAGGCGTACGCGCTGTGGGAGCGCGAGGGGCGGCCCGGACGGGAGCGGTACGGCATCACTGTCGGCGGCGGACGCGAGTGGGCGTGGCTGGACGAACCGGAGGGGCCGTATGCCTGGCCCCTCCCTGACTGATCCGCCGGGCCGAATGAGCCGCCGGACAGTCTGACCCGCCGACCCGCCGACCCGCCGACCCGCCGACCCGCCGCTCAGCCGCGCCGGATCGTGATCGTCGTCCAGGCGCCCACGTGCACCCGGTCGCCGTCCTGCAGCTGCACCGGCACGAAGGGCTGGATCGGGTCCTCCGAGCCGTTCACCGTGGTGCCGTTCGTCGAGTTCTGGTCGACGATCGCCCAGCTGCCGTCCGGCTGCTGAACCAGCACCGCGTGCTGGTGGGAGACGCCCGGGTCCTCCGGCGGCACCGACAGGTCGATGTCGGGGGTGTCGCCGGTGGAGTGCCGGCGGCGGCCGATCGTGACCTGGTTGCCGGCGAGGGTGCGCTGCTGCTCCGGGGAGTACGCGGGCAGGTTGAGGCCCGCCGCCTCGGGGCCGGAGCGCTGCATCATCGCCATGAAGTACTCGCGGTCCGGACCGATGGTCGCCGTCCAGGTCGCAGGCCGCTGTGGGGCCGCGGGACCGGGCGGCGGCGCGGACTGGGCACCGGGGTGCGGATAGCCGTAGCCACCGGGCTGACCGGGACCGCCGGGCTGACCGGGGCCTCCCGGGCCGCCGGGGCCGGTGGACGACGGCGGGGAGAGCACCCAGTCGTCGTCACCGCCACCGAAGGACGGGCCACCCGGCTGAGGCCGACCCGTCTCCTGGGGGAACGCGGGCGGTGCGGCCGGACCGGACGCCTGGAAGGCCTGCGGCGCGCCCGGGTGCGTACCGGGGCCACCCGGACCACCGGGCCCACCCGGACCGGTGTTGGGCGTCGGCCCGGGCGGCGGTGGAACCGGCCGCGACGGGTCGGCACCGAAGCCGGGAGGGCCGGACGGGCCGGGCCGCTCACCGCCGAAGCCGGACGGGCCGGGCCGTTCGCCGAAGGCTGAGGGGCCGGGGGAGCCGGGGGTTCCGGGCTGTTCGCCGAAGCCGGGAGGGCCGGATGGGCCGGGCCGCTCACCACCGAACCCGGGCGAGCCGGGTCGTTCGCCGAAGGCCGACGGACCGGAGGGACCGGGAGCGCCGGGCCGCTCACCGAACGCCGGAGGACCAGGGGGAACAGGAGGACCCGGTCGCTCACCGCCGAACCCAGGAGGCGCAGAAGGCCCGGAAGCCCCGTGAGCCCCAGGAGGCCCACCGGCCCCCGGCCGCTCCCCGCCGAAGCCACTCCCAGGCCCGGACGCCCCTGAGGGACCCCCGGGGTCGCCCCCGAACGGCGGCCCGGGCGGGATCGGTTCGGCCGGCCGGTTCATCTGTGACGGACGCGAGCTCTGGTACTCGTACGAGTCACCGCCCCCGAACGACGGCGGTGGCCCGGACGGCCGCTGGAACTGCGGGGCCGGCGGGCGCGGTGCCGCCGGGGTGTACGAAGTCGCGGTGTTGGTCAGGAAGTTCCACCGGCACTCCTCGCAGAACGGCGCGGCGCCCTCACGGGGCGTGCGGCACTGCGGGCACAGCTCGGGCGCCGCGTCCGGTCCGGCCGACGGGTGCGGACGTCCGCCGGGCTGACCGGTGTTCGGCCCACCGGACGGGCCAGGACCCCCGGACGGACCGGGGCCGCCGGGCGGCGGTGGGAAGCCGTAGCCGCCGCCCGCCGCGGGCGGAGGCGGAGGGGGTGGAGGTACGGCACCCGCCATGCGGTGACCGCAGACCTCGCACCAGTCGTCGGAACCCGACTGGTGTCCGTTCGGGCAGGTCGGCATGTCGGCGCTTCCCCCTCTCCTTTTCCGGCCGTTTCGACCGGATTTCTCCAACCCCGGGGGGTCGGGCTCGCTTTGTTTCAGGTCACTTCTTTACACGAACGGTCTTTGTCGACCGGGTTTCGAGAGTCATCTCGTCGGCCTCCGCGACCTTCGCCTTCAGTCGCACAGTACCTGTCGCGGCATCGACCACGTCCACCACCTTCGCAAGGAGTTTCGCAGTGTCCGCGTTTCCGGAGGCGCCGGCGAGCTGAACGGCGCGGCCCAGTTTGGCCGTTGCTCCATCGATATCTCCCGATTTGCGCAGGTCCAGCCCCTGTTGGATGACTTGGGCCAGTTCGGCCTGGCCGGTGTAGTGGGCGACCTGGGGGTTGATCGACGTCGAGGCGGCCATGTCGTCGGTCCATACGGCTCGTACCAGGCCCTGGGCGCCGAGGTTCTGGGCCGTGCCGTCGGGTTGCGGGATCACCAGCAGGACGCGGGCGGCGAGCATCTCCTGGCCGATGTTCGCGGCCGGGACCTCGACGCAGATGTGGTAGTCACGGGACTCGTCTCCCCAGGAACCGGTGGGGTAGTCCCCGGCGCGCGGGCCCGCCTCGGTGCGGCGGCGGGTCAAGTCCTCGACGGTGGGCGCCACTTGCTTGACGAACTTGATCGCCGTGTCGACGGGCGTCCACAGTCGCAGGGCGACGTCCGCGACCTCCTTGCCCATCGCCGTCTCCATCATCTGCGTGAAGTCGGCGGCGAGGCCGGCCGGGTCGGCGACGATGTCGGCGGTGCCGAGCAGGGCGGACGCGATGCCTGTGACTTCTTTCACTTCCCAGTCGGTGCCCACGCCACGGGCGTCACAGGTGAAACGTCCGGCGCAGGCGTCCAGTGAGGCCTTGAGGGCCTCGGGCGACTCGTGCTCGTTGCGGCCGTCGGTGAGCAGGATGCCGTGCCGGATCGCGACGTCCGCCGAGGACAGCAGGCGGTCGGCGAGCCGCAGCCATTCCCCGATCGCCGTACCGCCGCCCGCGCCGAGCTTGCGCAGGGCCTGCTTGGCCTGGTCGCGGGTGGTGGCGTCGGCGACGGCGAGGCGGCCGCCGCCCGGGTAGACCTCCTTGGCGACATGAGTGCCGCCGATCACCGCGAAGTGCACGCCGTCGCGCAGGGTGTCGATCGCGGCGGCCGTGGCGTCGCGGGCGTTGCGCATCTTGGTCGGCGGGTAGTCCATCGACCCCGAGCAGTCGACCATGATCGCCACGGCCGCGGAGGGGCCCTGCCCCGGCGAGTAGAGGTGAGGGGCCGTGACCGCGCTGCCGATCGTGCCCCCGCCGGTGGCGGTCACCGTGACGATCGCGTTGACCTCCCGGCCGCCCTCCGGGAGGTACTCGTTCTGGTACACGTCCACCGAGAACTGCGGCACGTTCGACTTCGAGAAAATGGCCATACGTTCTCAAATCCCCCTTGAACGCCCCCACGAAAGGTGGGGAGATGACGGAAATGCGGACCGGTCCCCTCCGGTCCGCCCAGCCTTCCCAGGCCTCCCCGTGCGCGGCCTCAGGCCGATCCTGCCCCCTGCGGCGGGGCCGGGAACGGCACGACGGCCACTGTTACGTTGTCGTGGCCGCCGCCGTCCAGGGCGTGACCGACCAGGACGCGCGCCCCGTGCAGCGGACGTACGGCGGCGTCCGGCGGGAGGACGCCGGCCATCTCCTCGGCCGCCTCCGCGTAGTTCCACAGGCCGTCGGTGCACACCACCACCACACCCGGCCGGTCCGGCTTGAAAGCAGCCGTGTGCGGCTCCAGTTCGTAGGCGTCGGCGCCGAGCCAGCCGGTGATCGCGTGGGCGCGTTCGTCGGCGTAGGCCTCGGCCTCGTTCATCAGGCCCGCGGCGACCATCTGGGCGGCCCAGGAGTCGTCCTCGGTGAGGCGGGCCGGCGGGGCGCCGCGGTCCACCGGGACCCAGTAGGCGCGGCTGTCGCCGACCCAGCCGACCACCAGCAGACCGGCGGTGACCACGGCTCCGACCAGGGTGCAGGCGGGGGCGTTCTGGTGCGGCTGGTGCTCGCGGGCCGTGGCGGGTTCCTCGGCGAGGGCGTTGACCGCGTTCGAGGCGGCGACGATCGCGTCGTGCATCGCCTGCTGCGGATGCGTGCCGAGCGGCAGGGCCGCCAACAGCGACTCGCTGGCCGCGCGGGAGGCGGCGAGGGAGGCGTCGTCCGGGCGGGTCGCCGAAGAGACGCCGTCGCAGACGATCGCGACCAGCGCGTCCGAGCCGTCGGGCAGGGCGGTGCGGCCGATGCCGAACGCGTCCTCGTTGCGGTGGTGGCGCAGGCCCCGGTCGCTGACGGCGGCCACGGGGCCGGACTCCTGCTCCATGTGATCGCGTTCGCGCGGCTGGGCGTGCCCGCAGTTCTCGCAGTAGCCGTCATGATCGACACGGCCCGCGCGGCAGGCCACGCACACCGTGGCGGGGTCCGCCTGCGCGGCGAGGTCGGCGGCGACGCGCGGGTCCGGGGCCTGGAGGGGGTACTCCTCGGGCTCCCGGGGCCGGTCGAAGCGGACCCCGCCGCCCTGGTGGGCCGGGGGCAGGGGGGAGCCGCCCGGGTCCGTGCCCGGCGGGTCCGCCGGTGGCTGGGCGGCGGGGGGCGGGCCACTCGGGTCGGCCACGCCGGGCCGGCCGGCGGCCGGGGCGGGCTGTGGGACCCCCACCCCCGCGCCGTTCATGGTGAGGGTCGGGCTGTCGTCCGGCCGTGGCGGCACGGCGGACAGGTCGTATCCGCACGCACCGCAGAAACGGTCACCCGACTCGAGGGGTTCCTCGCAGCTCGGGCAGGCGGACAGCTGGGGCATCTGCGACATCAACTACACCCATGTCCGGGGGCGGTAACGATTGGCACGTTCCACCAGGTCGATCCTCTCCTCGCCGCCCCGCGCCAGGCGGGCCAGCGTGCGGTACGAACGCTCCAGGCCGAAGCGCAGGCCCCGTTCGTCCAGGCCGCTGCCGAGCAGCGTCCGTCCCCCGGCGGCGGGAGGAGCGGAACCCTGGCCACCGGAGAGTATCCAGTCCAGGGCGCTGCCGAGCACTTCCGTGGCCAACTGCTCCCGCCGGGTCGGGTCCAGACCGTACGCGTCCAGCGCCTCGACCTGCCCGGCGGCGGCGGTCAGATCCTCCAGGAAGGGTACGTCGCCGGCGGCGGCCGTGCGTTGCCTCAGCCGGGCCCGCACGGCGGCGACGCGGGCAGCGGTGTAGTGGATGGACGACTCCGGTACCGACTCCAGGGCGCCCACAGCGCCGCGCCGGTCGCCGGTGGCGAGCTGGACGCGGGCCAGGCCGAAGGCGGCGCTCACATAGCTGGGGTCGGTCGCCCACACCAGGCGGTAGTACTCGGCGGCGTTGTCGAGCTGGCCGAGCACCTCCGCGCACAGGCCCAGGGCCAGCTTGGGCGCGGTTTCGCCGGGGAAGGCGTCGTAGATCGCGTCGAAGGCGAGGGCGGCGCCCTCGTGGTCACCGGTGACCAGCGCGGCCAGCCCCCGGTACCACACGACCCGCCAGTCGTCGGGCCGCTCGTCCTCCAGCGCGCCCAGGGCGTCCAGCGCGGCCGCGGAGTCGCCGTTCTCCAGCCACGCCCGGATCTGCCTCAGCCGCGTCTCGACGGACGGCGCGGGCGCGGCGGCGAGCGCACTGAGCAACTCGGCCGGGGCGGTGGCCATGAGGCCGGCCAGGAATCCGGCGTTGGGATCGGTCGGGTCGACGCGCGGAACGGGCAGGGCGAGGGCGGCGGCACCGGTGCCGACCGGCTTGACGAGGTCCGTCCCGCCGGTGAGGGCGTGCAGGGCGCCACCGGCCGGGAGCGGCGCGGTCCCCAAGGCGGCTCCGGCAGGAGCCCCGGCAGCGGGAGCGGCCCGGCGCGGGGCCGCCACGCGTGCCCCCAGCCGTGAGACGTCACCCTCCAGCCGAGGGAACAACTCCGTGTCCGTCACCCGCAGTTCCGGCCCGAACAGCGTCGACAGCGCGGGCCGCGCCCGGCCCGTCTGCAGCGACACGACCTCCCGCAGCACGCCCGTCAGCTGCTCCGACATCTCCTGCGCGGAGGCGAACCGCCGGGCCGGGTCGGGGTCGGTGGCGCGGACCAGGAGGCGGTAGAACGACTCGTACTGCCGGAAGACCTCGATGTTGTCGGGGTCGGGCAGGGAGTCGGCGTAGACGTTCGTGTAGCCCTGGAAGTCGAAGGTCAGGACGGCGAGCGTGCGGCCCACCGTGTACAGGTCCGACGCCACCGACGGGCCGACCTCCGCGACCTCCGGCGCCTGGTAGCCCACCGTGCCGTAGATCGCGGACTCGTCGTCGTCCATGCGGCGCACCGCGCCCATGTCGATCAGCTTGAGCTGGTCCTCGGTCTGGATGGCGTTGTCGACCTTGAAGTCGCAGTAGAGCAGGTTGCGGCTGTGCAGGTGGTCGAGGGCCTCCAGGGCTTCGATGCCGTACGCGCAGGCCTGCTCCACCGGCAGCGGGTCGCGCCGCCCCTCGGGGGTGCGGCGGGCGTTGGCGATCTCCTTGAGGGACTTGCCGCCGACGTACTCCATGACGATGTACCCGTCGAGGGAGCCCGTGCGCTGGTCGAGGTGTTCGACGAAGTTGTAGATCCGCACGATGTTGGCGTGCTCGATCTCGGCGAGGAAGCGCCGCTCGGAGATCGCGGCGGCGAACGCGTCCTGGTCGCCGGTGTCCAGCAGGCCCTTGAGCACCACCCACCGGTCGGAGACCGCGCGGTCGACGGCGAGGTAGATCCAGCCCAGCCCGCCGTGCGCGAGGCAGCCCGCCACCTCGTACTGGCCGTGCACGACGTCGCCGGTCTTCAACTTCGGCACGAACGAGTAGGGGTGCCCGCACTTGGTGCAGAAGCCCTCCGTGCGCCCCGGACGGTCGCCGCGGGCGCGGCCTACCGGCGCCCCGCAGTCCGAGCGTGAGCAGAACCGCTTCCGCTCCGGCACCTCCGGGTTTTCCAGCACCATCGCGCGCGGGTCGGGCCGCGGCACCTGCGGCACCTGCACCAGGCCCGCGCCCAGCCGCCCCCGGGTCGAGGAGCCGGCGGTGGAGCCGGAGCTGCGTACCGACACCGAGCGGTTCGAGGTACGACCCGACAGCGAGCGGGAGAGCCGTCCCGACACCGAGCGCCGCGACTTCGACGACTGCGACGACGTACGGGAACTGCCGCGGGAGCCGGAGCGGGAACTGCCGCTGCCCGCCGAGCCCTTGCCGCCGCCGGTGACGCCGGTGGGCGGCGAGCCGACCATGCCGTCCGGGGACACCACCGGCGCCAGGCCGCAGGTGTCGCAGTAGAGCTCGCCGCCGCCGACGTCCTCGTAACGGCCCTCGCAGCCGGGCCGTTGACAGGTCCGCTGTGCCTGACTCATGACGACGACTCCCCCCTACGATCCTGAAACTCCGGCGGACCGCTCTGCTGCGGCACCCGTGGGGCGGTGCCGAGCAGTTCCGCCGCCGCGTGCTGGTAGCGCAGCACGGCCTGCTCGGCGACCCGCAGGTCGCAGGGCGCGCTCCACAGCATCCGCCGGGCCGCGTCGTACCGCTCGATCAGGAACGGGTCCTCCGCGAGGCCGTGCCGGGCGATCTTCGCCTTGTACGCGTCGAGGCGGCCGCGCAGCTCGGCGCGGACCGCGAGCGGGGCCGTGACGGCGGTCAACGACTCGCGGGCGCGCAGCAGTTCGTCCTCCGCCTTCTGCTCCAGGGACTCCAGGAGCGGGGACAGGCGGTGCCACTGGGCCTGTCTGCGGTACTCGGCGGCCGTCGCCAGCTGCTCCTGCAGCGCGGTCGGCGGGCCGCTGACCACCGGCACCTCCGTGGCGGCGATCTTCGCGAGCACCTCCCCGCGCGCGGTGCGCGCCTCGGCGAGCGTGCGGTCCGCGCGCGAGAGCACGTCCCGCAGCTTGACCAGGCGCTGCTCGGCGTCCTTGCGGACGGCGAGGACGGCGTCGATCTCCCGGCGCACCTCCTCCAGGGCGCGCGCCTCCCGGTCGTAGACCGTGGTGTCCGGCTTGCCGCCGCCCGGCGCCGAACTGCCCTCGGCGGGCAGCCAGAACGCCAGCGGGTCGGACACCACCTGCTCGCGCAGCCGGGTCAGGGTGCGCGTGATGCGCTCCAGGTCGTCACCGGCCGGGTGCTCGCCGGGGCGTACGCCGACGGAGTGCGCGAGCCTGCGGGTGCGCTGCAGTTCGGCGGCGAGGAGATCGATCCGGGCGGGCAGTGCCGACCACACCGCGTCGGCGGCGACGACCATGTCCAGCGACCTGGCGTACAGCTCGTTCATCCGGTCCACGAGCGTGACCAGGGTGAACCTTTCGCTGAGCTTGCCCGTGCCGTGCAGCGTCGGCGCGTTCGCCGTGGCGGTGGCGCTGCCGGCGACCGTGACGCACTCGCCGCGCAGCAGCTCGGTCAGCTCCACCAGGTCCTCGCGGCTGGACCAGCGGCGCCGGGCGCGGATGTCGCGGGCGGTGCGCAGCGCGTCGGTGTACGCGTCGAAGTACGACCACAGCAGGGAGACCGACGCCTCCGTGGCCGCCCAGCGCTCCCTGGTCGTGCCGGTGAGCTCGGCGCCTTCGAGGAGCCGGCGGCCCGCGTGGTCCTGGAGGGCGAACAGCGAGGTCTCGATCGCCTCGTGCTCCGCGCCGAGCCGCGCCAGCGCACGGTCCACCTCGTCCCGGTCCATTACCGGACCGGAGGCTCCCGTGACGCCCATCGATCACCTCTCGTCTGCTGGTCCTGCTGTCGGTTCGCTGCCGGCCGGTCACCTGTAGCGCGGGGTCGGCGGGGTCGCCGACTCCGAGTCCCTACCCAGCGTCGGTGACAGCCACCTGTCGTACGAGGCCTTCCAGCCGCCGTCCGCGCGGTAGTCCGCCAGTATGCGGTTGACCCGGCGTACCAGATCGTCGGCGTCCTTCTTCATCGCCACGCCGTAGTACTCCGTGGTGAACCGGTCGCCCTTCAGTTCCACCGTCGGGTCCTGCGCGGCCTGGCTCGCCGCGAGCGCGCCGTCCGTCACCACCGCGTCCACCTCGCCGAGTTGGAGCCTGACCAGGCAGTCGAGCTGGTTGGGGACGGTGGTGGATATGTCGGCGGAGGCGGGCAGCTTGCCGGACTTCTGGTCCGCCGCGAGGTTGTCGTACGCCGTCGAACCCGCCGCCGAGCAGATCCGCTTGTCCGCGAGGGTGTCGTCGTAGCCCTTGATCGTCGAGGAGTTGGGCGCGAGGACCTGCTGGCCGGTCAGGAAGTACGGCGCGGAGAACGCGACGTCCTCCAGCCGGGTGCAGGTGATGGTCATCGTGCGCACCACCATGTCGACCTGGCCGCTCTGGATCGCGGGGACGCGCTGGTTGGTGGGGATGGCCTTGAACCGGATCCGGTCCGGGTCGCCGAGCAGCTCCTGGGCGATGCGGCGGGCCAGGTCGATGTCGAAGCCCTCCAACTCGACGTTCTTCTCGGTGGCGTTGGGGTTGCGGTAGCCCCAGCGGTAGCTGTTCTGGTCGACGCCGACCGAGACGTAGCCGCGCTCCTTGATGGCGGCGATCGTGTCGCCCTCGGCGTTCGACGGGGGCAGGCTCTGGTCCTGGGGGTTCTCGCAGGCCTCCGCCTTCGCCTGCCGGCCGTCCGCGACGCCCCGGCCGCCGAGGCCGGTGCTGTCGTCGCCGCGCGGCTGGGTGTGCGGCAGCAGCAGCACGAAGGCCACGGCGAGGGCGCAGACGACCGCCATGGCGCCCACGCCGCCCCAGCCTTTCAGGCTGGCCCGCAAGCGTCGTGCATGCATCGTCACGCCCCCTTTCACCGGTACTCCGAAAGCCTGCGGCCGATACCCAGCACCGCGCCCGTCGCGCCCAGCACCGCGAGCAGGGCCGCGCCGGCCGGCAGACCGGTCATCGCGTCCCGGCCGTCGCCCGCGGCCTGCTCGAACTCCAGCTTCTCGTGCGCCAGCGCGGTCTCCAGGCTGCGGTCGACGTTGTCGAAGCACTCGCCGGTCGGTTCGTCGCTCTTCGAGCCGATGATCTTGCTGAGCGCCGCCTGGTAGTCACCCGCGTCGTCGGCGTCGCGGGCCTGCTGGTGCCGCTCCTTCCACACGTCCATGCTGCCCACCGCGGCCTGCACGGGCTGCCCGCCCGCCTGGTCGTCGGCGAGGTCCTTCGCGGCGGCGAGACCGTCGGCGAGGTCCTTCATCGACGCCTGGTAGGCCACGTCGAACTTGTCCTTGAACTCGCCGCCCACCTCGACCGTCTCCGCGCCCCGGCTGACCAGCGTGAGGTTCTCGTTGCCGCGCGCCTTCAGCGAGGCGATCCGGGCGTCGTGCAGGACGTTCAGGGAGCGGACGCCGTGGTCGTAGGAGTCGTTCAGACCGGCGCGGGCCACGCTGTGGCCGACGACCAGCCAGAGCAGGACCACCGTCGTGGTGGCCGTGGCGGCGACCAGGCCGTGGTTCAGGACCCGGTTCGTCCGCTGGTACGTGCGGTGCTGGGCCCAGGCGAGGCCGGCCAGGGCGAGGACGCCGAGGGCGATCGCCACCCAGGGGTACGGCGTCGCGTCCGCGTAGTCGCCGCGCAGCCGCTCGTTCTCCGTCTTGTAGAGGTCCTCCGCCGCGGGGAGCATCTCGGTCTGCATCGTGTCGTTGGCGTACCGCAGGTAGGCGCCGCCGAGCGGGTAGCCCTGGCGGTTGTTGGCGCGGGCGCGCTCGATGAGGCCCTTGTACTCCGGCAGGAGCCGGTTGAGCTTGGTGATGGTCTCGGCGGAACGGGAGTTCGGGTCGGAGTTGTTGGCGGCCAGGACGAGCTTCTCGGCCGCCGTGCGGATGTCCTTCTCGTACCGCTCCCGGGAGGCCTTCGTCTCCTGGCCGCCGGCCAGGAAGCCGCTGGAGGCCGCGGTGTTGGCGTCGGCGAGGGAGCGGTAGATGTCGGCGGCGGCGGAGCTGAGGGGCTGGCTGTTGTTCAGCACGTCGTCGGCGGCGGCCGCCCGGTCGGTGGCCTGCCAGGCGGTCACTGCGCCGAAGGCCACGACCAGCAGGGCGAGGAACGCGCCGATGATGCGCAGCCGGCCCGGCTCGGTGGTCGCGGCGGCGCGCAGCTGGTCGACGTTTTCGGCGAACGCCGTACGGCGGGGCGGAGTGCCGGCGGCCGGCGCGGGTCCGGGCGGGAGAGGGCCCTGCTGGGGCGGCACGGTGGGCAGGGTGGGCACGCGCGGTGCCGGTGGTGCCGCGCTGCCCTTCGGCGGTTGTGTCACTCCTGACCTCCCCCATGGTCATCCGTCGCCGCAAGTATCGCTGCCCGGACTGACATCCGCACCGGCCTTGCTGGATCTTGACTGTGCGCGATCCTCGCAGCACCCCCTGCCCATGAATACGCCCTGGGAATCGGTTCGGTTCCGTCAACCGGGAAAGCTCAGCCCTCGAAGAACGCCCGCACCCGCTCCCGCACCCGCGCCTCCACCACCCCCAGCCGGTCCAGTCCCAGCAACGCCGCTCCCAGCACCGGAGGCGCCGTCACCACCCGGGGTACCGCCTTCGGGGCCCGCGCCGCCAGCAGCTCGCGTACACCGTCGTCGAGTTGCGGATGCCGCGCCGCCAGCACGCTGCCTCCCAGCAGCACCGGCGTCTCCTCCTCCAGCAGGTCCAGCCGGGTCAGGGCGACCGTCGCCATGCTCACGACCTCCTCGGCCTGCCGGTCGACGAGCGCGCGGGCCACCGGGTCGCCGTCGGCGGCGGTGGCGAAGAGCACCGGCGTCAGTTCGTGCCGCCGGCGCGCCGACACCTGCTCCAGGTGCAGCGCCTCGATCAGCGCGTGCATGGAGTCGTACCCGAAGTGCGCGGGCAGGGTCCGCGCCAGCTCGGTCGGCCCGCCCCGTCCGTCCTCGGCGCGCGCCGCGTGGAACAGCGCCTCCACGGCCAGGCCCCAGCCGCCGCCCCAGTCCCCGGACATACGCCCGATCGCCGGGAACCGCGCGGTGCGCCCGTCGGGCCGCATGCCGACGCAGTTGATGCCCGCCCCGCACACCACCGCGACCCCGCGCGGCTCGGTCACCCCGGCTCGCAGGATCGCGAAGGTGTCGTTGCGGACGTCAACGGTGGCCCCCCACGCGCGCGCGTGCAGCGCTTCGGTCAACCGCTCCTCCTCAACGGGGAAGTCGGCGTTGGCGAGGCAGGCCGAGACGTGGGTGACGGAGGTGACTCCGGCCTCGGCGAAGGCCCGCCGCACCGCCTCGGCGAGCACGTCCGTCGCCGCCTCGACCCCCACGGCCGGGGGCCGGAATCCGCCGCCCCGCGCGGTGCCGAGGACGCGCCCGTCGGCCGCGACCACCGCGACGTCCGTCTTGCTGTTGCCCGCGTCGACGGCGAGGACATCTGCGGTCAGGCCCACGCGAGATGCTCCCGGTTGTGTGCGATCAGCTGGTCGGTGAGGGTGTCGGCGTACGCGTACTGCCCGATGAGGGGGTGGGCGAGCAGCGCCCTGAAGACGCGCTCCCGCCCGCCGCGCAGGGCCGCGTCCAGGGCCAGGTCCTCGTACGCCGTCACGCTCGCCATCAGGCCCGCGTACAGCGGGTCCACCGTGGCGACCGGCAGCGGCACCGGGTTGCCCTGCGAGCCCACGGCCGCCGGAACCTCGATCACCGCGTCGTCCGGCAGGAAGGGCAGCGTGCCCCGGTTGTACGTGTTCACCACCTGGTACGGGCTTCCCGCACCGCTCAGCAGTGCCGCCGCCAGATCCACGGCCGCCTCCGAGTAGAAGGCCCCGCCCCGCTTGGCCAGCAGCTCCGGCTTCTCGTCGAGCGCCGGATCGCCGTACATCCGCAGCAACTCCCGCTCCATGGCGGCGACTTCCTCCGCCCGCGAGGGCTTGGTGCGCTGCTCCCCGACGACCTCGTCGTGGGCGTAGTAGTAGCGCAGGTAGTACGACGGGATCACGCCCAGGCGGTCCAGCAGCTCGCGCGGCAGACGCAGGGCGGCGGCGATGGTGTCGCCGTGCTCCCCGAGCAGCTTGGGCAGGACGTCCTCCCCCGCCACCCGGACGCCGGTCTCCCAGGTGAGGTGGTTGAGGCCCACGTGGTCGAGGTGGACGTCGGCGGGGGCGACCCCGAGCAGCGCGGCGAACTTCCGTTGCAGGCCGATCGCCACGTTGCACAGCCCGACCGCCTTGTGCCCGGCCTTCAGCAGGGCGCGGGTCACGATGCCGACCGGGTTGGTGAAGTCGATGATCCAGGCGTCCGGGTTGGTCCGCCGTACCCGCTCGGCGATGTCGAGCACCACCGGCACCGTGCGCAGGGCCTTCGCCAGACCTCCCGCGCCGGTGGTCTCCTGGCCCACGCAGCCGCACTCCAGGGGCCAGGTCTCGTCCTGCTGACGGGCCGCCTGCCCGCCGACGCGCAGCTGGAGCAGCACCGCGTCGGCGCCCTCGACACCGGCGTCCAGGTCGGCCGTCGTCACCACCCGGCCGCCGTGCCCCTGCCGGGCGAGGATACGCCGGGCCAGGCCGCCCACCAGCTCCAGGCGGTCGGTCGCCGGGTCGACGAGCACCAGTTCCTCGACGGGCAGGGTGTCCCTCAGGCGGGCGAAGCCGTCCACGAGTTCGGGCGTGTAGGTCGAACCGCCGCCGACCACGGTGAGTTTCATACGTCCAGTCAACCCTTTACTCCGGTGAGTGTGACGCCCTCGACGAACGCCTTCTGGGCGAAGAAGAACACGAGGATCACGGGGGCCATGACCAGCACGGTCGCCGCCATGGTGAGGTTCCAGTCGGTGTGGTGCGCGCCCTTGAACGACTCCAGGCCGTAGGACAGGGTCCAGGCGCCGGGGTTCTCGGAGGCGTAGATCTGCGGGCCGAAGTAGTCGTTCCACGCGTAGAAGAACTGGAAGAGGGCCACGGCGGCAACGCCCGGCTTCGCCATCGGGAGTACGACCCTCAGCAGCGTCCGCAGTTCCCCGCAGCCGTCGACCCGGGCCGCGTCCAGGTACTCGTTCGGGATCGTCGTCAGGAACTGGCGCAGCAGGAAGATGGAGAACGCGTCCCCGAACGCCATCGGGATGAGCAACGGCCACAGGCTGCCGGACAGATCCAGTTGCTTCGCCCAGAACAGGTACATCGGGATGACGACGACCTGGGGCGGCAGCATCATCATCGAGATCACCAGCATCAGCGACAGGTTGCGGCCCCGGAAGCGGAACTTGGCCAGGGCGTACGCCACCGGGATCGACGACACCACGGTCAGGACGGTGCCCAGACCGGCGTAGAGGAGGGTGTTGCGCCACCAGGTCAGGAAGCCCGGTGTGTCGAAGACCCGCTGGTAGTTGCCCCATTCCCAGGTGTCCGGGATCAGATTCCGGCTGAGTGCCTGGCTGTCGCTCATCAGCGAGGTCAGCAGGACGAAAACGAAGGGGAGCGTGAAGAAGAGGGCGGCGGCGACGCCGAGGGCGTGCACGGCGATCCATTCGAGGACGGCCCGCCGCCGTGCCGCGGGCGTGGTCAGCACCACAGGCTTGTCGAGTACTTGCGCCATCAGTCACCTGCCTGGATGAGACCGCCCCGGCGCCGCATCAGCAGTGCGGTGAACGCCATCGACAGGGCGAACAGGACCAGTGCCACCACGCACGCCGCCCCGTAGTCGAAGCGCTGGAAGCCGAGGTTGTAGACGAGCTGGGGGAGGGTGAGCGTCGACTTCTCCGGGTAGCCGGGCTCGAACAGGGTG
Source organism: Streptomyces spinoverrucosus (assembly GCF_015712165.1). NCBI lineage: Bacteria > Bacillati > Actinomycetota > Actinomycetes > Kitasatosporales > Streptomycetaceae > Streptomyces > Streptomyces spinoverrucosus. Next base: position 5,719,450 of record NZ_JADPZX010000001.1, read on the forward strand.
CCCGCGCCCTGGATCACGCCCGAGGCGACCTTCCCGGCGACCAGCGGCTGCGTGTAGTACTGCATGGTCTGGATCACGCCCGTGACCACGGCGAACATCACGATCGGCGAGATGTTCGGCAGCGTCACGTACCGGAACCGCTGCCACGCCGACGCCCCGTCCAGCTCCGCCGCCTCGTACTGCTCCTTCGGTACGTCGAGCAGGGCGGCCATGAAGATGACCATCAGGTCGCCGATGCCCCACAGGGCCAGCAAAGTGAGCGCCGGTTTGGACCAGGCGGGGTCGGCGAACCAGGCGGGGGCCGGGATGCCGGCCCCTTCCAGGATCGAGTTGACCGGGCCGGTGCCGGGGTTGAGGAGGAAGGCGAAGGCCATGGTGGCGGCGACGGGTGGGGCGAGGTAGGGCAGGTAGAACAGGGTGCGGAAGACGCCCGTGCCGGTCCTGATCTTCGTGATGAGCAGGCCGACGCCGAGTCCGAAGACGACCCGGAGGGTGACCATGACCAGCACCAGCCACAGGGTGTTGCGCAGGGCCGGCCAGAAGAGCGGGTAGTGCTCGAAGACATAGGTCCAGTTCTTCGTTCCGCTCCAGGTCGGCGGCCGGAAGCCGTCGTAGTGCATGAACGAGAAATAGACAGTCGAGAGCAGCGGATAGGCGAAGAAGACCGAGAAGCCGATCAGCCAGGGGGACAGAAAGGCCGCGGTGCGCAGTGCGGATCTACGGTGCTTGGCTGCCAGGGTGGTCATGGTGGTGCCGCTACTTCGCCTGGGCGATGTCCGTGTCGATCTGCCGGGCGGTCTTCTCCAGGCCCGCCTTCAGATCGGTCACCTTGCCGCTTTCGTAGTCGTAGCCGAACTGCTGGATCGTCGTCAGATACACACCGCCGTTGACGGAAGCCGGGGTGGTCGTGGAGTTCGGATTCGCGGCGATCTCCAGGAACGTCTTGAAGCGCGGGTCGTACTTCAGCTCGGGCGACTTCAGGGCGGCGAGCGTGGAGGGGACGTTGTGGATGGCGTTGGAGAAGTTCACGACCGCGTCCGTGTCGGTGGTCATGTATTTCACCAGCTCCCAGGCCGCGTTCTGCTTCTCGCTGGTGGCGGCGATTCCGGCGATGGTGCCGGTGATGTAGCCCTTGCCGTACTGCTCGGCCTGGTCGTCGGGGACGGGCAGCGGGGCGACGCCGATCTCGAAGTCGGGCCCCGCGTCCAGGGCCATGCCCAGGCGCCATTCGCCGTCGAGCTGCATGGCGACCTGGCCGGTGTGGAAGGGGTGCTTGGGGCCCCATTCGTCGCCGAGGGTGGCGCGGTAGGTCTCCAGTCTCCGGTAACCGCCGAGGGCGTCGACGAGCCGTTTCTGAAGCTTGAAACCGGCTTCGAAAGCGGGGTCCTTGGCGAGATTGGACTTGCCGTTGTCGTCGAAATAGGTCGGGGAGAACTGGCCGAGATAGTGCTCGGTGGTGGTCTCCCAGCCGTGGTAGTTCGGCATGAAGCCGAGCTGCTTGTACGAGTCCCCTTGAGAGATGGTCAGTTTCTTCGCCACCGACTCGAATTCGGACCAGGTCTTCGGTGGGGCCTTGACGCCCGCCTTCTCGAAGGCGGTCTTGTTGTAGTAGAGCCCGTACGCGTCACCCAGCAGCGGGACCGCACAGCGGTTGCCCTCGAACTGGGTGTACTCGTTCATGGCCTTCGGGAAGGTCTTCTCCGGGTCGATGCCGGACTTCTCGAAGAAGGGGTTGAGATCGACCAGCGCGCCCGACGAACAGAACTTTCCGACGTTGTTGGTGGTGAAGGACGAGATCACGTCGGGGGCGTTGTCGCCGCCCGCCCGCAGCGCCTGGTTGATCTTGTCGTCGGTCATGTTGCCGACGACCTTCACGTCGATGGTGGGATGCGCCTTCTCGAAACCGGCGATCAGCGACTTCACGGCCTCGACCTCGGAGGGTGCGCTCCAGGCGTGCCAGAAGGTGAGGGTCGTCGCCTGGGCGGGGTCGTCGTTCGCGCCGGAGGCGGACTGGCCGGTGCAGGCGGTGGCGAGGAGGGCGGTGGCGGTGAGGGCTATGGAGGCGGCGAGGTGAGTAGTCGCTTTTCGGGATGTTCCGGGCATGGCGAGGCCTCCCAAAGTAGGGGAAGGAGCAGGAACGGGGTTGCTCAGCGCGAGGTGTCGAAGACCTCGTCGCGGGTGGTGGCGAGGGCGCTCTCCAACGCGCCGCGCAGAACGGGGTGTTCGCGTACGTCACCGATGACGAGCCGGGGCCGGGCCGCCGCCAGCTCCGCCAACTCGGCCTGCACCAGGGCGCGCAGCGTCTCGCCGCCGGAGGTGAGGGAGGTGCCGCTGAGGACGACGAGTTCGGGGTCGAGGACGGAGACGAGGGAGGCGAGGCCGGTGGCGAGGCGCGTGGCGTAGGTGTGGAGGAGGTGGCGGTGGGGGTCGTCGCCGTTGCGGGCGGTGGAGTCGTACGCCTCCGCCGCGCGGGCCAGCAGGGTGGCGGCGACCTCGGTGTACGGGCCCGTGGGGATGCCCTGGACGCCGAGTTCGCGGGCCAGGGCGGGGATGGCCTGGGAGCCGGCCAGCTCCTGGTAGCCGCCGCTGTTGGCCTTGGTGACCTGGCGGACCAGGGGCGCGCCGGGGACGGGCAGGAAGCCGACCTCGCCGGCGCCGCCGGTCCAGCCGCGGTGCAGTCGGCCGCCGAGGACGAGGGCGGCGCCGAGGCCGCCCTCGTTCCACAGCAGTACGAAGTCGCCGTGCCCGCGGGCGGCGCCCAGCCGCTGCTCGGCGACGGCGACGAGGTTGACGTCGTTCTCGTACTCCACCGGCATCGGCAGGGCGGCGGCGAGTTCGTCGAGGAGGGTGGGGGAGTGCCAGCCCGGCAGGTGCGAGGCGTAGCGCAGCCGGCCGGTGTTGGGGTCGAAGGCGCCGGGGGTGCCGATGACGAGCCGCCGGATGTCGTCCCTGGTCAGCCCGGCCGCCTTCACGGCGCCGTCGAGGGCGTCGGTGACCTGGCGTACGACGGGCCGGGCGGGGCGTCTGCCGGGGTTGGGGATCTCGTACGTGCCGACCGTGCGGCCGGTGATGTCGGCGACGGCGGCGAGGATGCGCTCGGGGGTGACGTCGAGGCCCGCGGCGTGGGCGGCGGCCGGGTTGAGGGCGTAGAGCTGGGCGTTCGGCCCGGGGCGGCCCTCGCTGGTCCCGGTCACCACCACAAGACCGGCGGCCTCCAGTCGGGCCAGGAGCTGTGAGGCGGTCGGCTTGGAGAGGCCGGTGAGCTTGCCGATGCGGGTGCGGGAGAGGGGGCCGTGTGCCAGGAGCAGGTCCAGGGCGGCGCGGTCGTTCATGGCGCGCAGGACGCGGGGGGTGCCCGGGGTACCGCCGGTTCCTGCCATGGCTCGCACCTGCCTCTCGGCCGCTCAGCTTGGCAGCGGGCGGGCGGTGACGTCCATCCCGGCCACTGTTAGGAAGGTTTCCTATCGGGTGGCAGGAACGTAGGCCCGGCGGGGAGGGGGCGTCAAGAGCGGACGCCCCCGCGGCAACGGAGTCGTTACCTGCGGGGGCGGCTGCGAGGGGATGTCAGGCGTCCGGGAAGGGTGCCTTTCGAGCAGGAAGGATGCCCTCCGAGCCGGCGGATCACACGAAGGCGCTCTGCCCGGTGATCGACTTGCCGACGATCAGCGTGTTCATCTCGCGGGTGCCCTCGAAGGAGTAGATCGCCTCGGCGTCGGCGAAGAACCGGGCGATGTCGTGGTCCAGCAGGATGCCGTTGCCGCCGAAGATCTCCCGGCTCCAGGCCACGACCTCCCGCATCCGGGAGGTGACGAACGCCTTGGCAAGGGCGGAGTGTTCGTCGCGGAAGATGCCGGCGTCCTGCAGCCGGGCGAGCTGCGCCAGCATGCCCCAGGACGCGGTGATGTTGCCCAGGCTCTTGACCAGCAGGTCCTGCACGAGCTGGAAGCCGCCGATGGGGCGGCCGAACTGGCGGCGCTCCCGGGCGTAGTCGAGGGCCAGTTCGTAGGCGCCGGTCATGACTCCGAGCGCCTGCCAGGCCACCCCGCCGCGGGTGGCGCGCAGGATCTCCGCCACGTCCCGGAAGGAGTTGATGTTCTGCAGCCGGTCGGCCTCCGGGACCCGGACGTCGGTCAGGGTGATCTCGGCGTTCTCCACGATCCGGAAGGCCAGCTTGTTCTCGATCTTCACCGGGCTGAACCCGGGCGTGCCCTTCTCGACGACGAAGCCCTTGACGTGGTTGTCGTCGACGTCCCGGGCCCATACGACGACGTAGTCGGCGAAGGTCGCGTTGCCGATCCACTTCTTGGCCCCGTTCAGGACCCACGTGTCGCCCTCGCGCCGGGCGGTGGTGCGCATACCGCCCGCTACGTCGGAGCCGCCGAGCGGCTCGGTCATCGCGAACGCGCCGATCCTGTCCATCGCGGCCATGGCCGGCAGCCAGCGGTCGCGCTGCTCCTGGTCGCCGCCGGAGTGGATGGAGTACATCGCCAGGCCGTTGTGGACGCCGAAGAAGGTGGCCACCGAGGCGTCGGTACGGGTCATCTCCATGGCGAGCATGCCGGTCAGGAGGTTGCTCGCGGCGGGGCGGTGCTCGCCGTAGCCCTCGTAGGGCAGACCGGCGAGGCCGCTGTCGCGGAACAGGGTGATGAGCTCCTTGGGGAACTCGCCCTTGGCCCAGTGGTCGTTCACCAGTGGCTTGACCTGGTCGCGCATGAGGGCGCGGGCCTTGAGGAGGATCTTGCGCTCCTCGTCCGGCAGCAGCGACTCGTAGTGGTAGAAGTCGGCGGTCAGTTCGTCGGCAACCGGGCCGGCGGTGCCGGCGGTAAGGGTGGTCATCTCAGTTCTCCTGCTTCGGGGTGGCGCCGTCCAGGGCATCCAGGACCGCCAGTTGCCTGCGGTCGCGCGTCTCGGCGAGTTCCGCGTATGTGGCGGAGCCGTAGGCCTTTTCCACGGCTTGGATGAGCCGTTCCTGCTCCTCGGCGCTCCGCGCGGGGCGGCCGGGGTCGTCCCCCAGGCGCTGCATCGAGGCGCCTATGTGCCGGACCAGGTGCCGGTATCCGCCGGGTCCGCCGCCCAGGTGCGCGCCGAGGAACGGGCCGACCGTGGCCCAGCGCAGGCCGAGTGAGTTGGTCACGACCTTGTCGAGGTCCTCGGGGGTGACGACGCCCTGCTCGACGAGGTGCACCGCCTCGCGGCTGAGCGCGTTCTGCAGGCGGTTGCCGACGAAGCCGGGGATCTCCTTGCGCAGAACGACGGGAGTGCGGCCCACCGACGTGTAGAAGTCCGTCGCGGCCCGCACGGCGTCCTCGCCGGTGCGTCCGCCGGGGACGACCTCGACGAGCGGGAGCAGGTGCGGCGGGTTGAAGGGGTGGCCGATCAGGACGCGGGCGGCCGTGGCGTCCGGCAGCTCCCCGGTGAACGCGGTCGACGGGATCGCCGAGGAGGAGCTGAGCAGCAGCGCGTGTCCGGGTGCCTCGCGGGCGAGCGTGGCGAACAGCTCCTTCTTGAACTCGACGCGCTCGGGGCCGTTCTCCTGGACGACGTCCGCGTCCCGGACCGCCTCGGTGACGTCGGCCGCGATGCGCACCCGGTCGGCGAGGCCGGTCACGTCCAGGCCGCGGGCGGCCAGGTGCGGGGCGTACCGGGCCAGGGCCTCCTCGACGGCCTCGGCGAGGTCCTCGCGCGGGTCGCTCACCCGGACGGTCAGGCCGTGCGCGGCGAACAGTGCCGCCCAGGACAGTCCGATGGTCCCGGCGCCGATCACCGCGGCCGTACGGAATGCGCTGGTCATGAGGTGGCCCCCTGGAGGTAGTCGTGGACCGGCTCGACGCCGGACAGCGTCAGGTCGGTGAGGATGTGGCTGGCGGAGACGACCTCCAGCACCGGCAGGTCGGCCAGCGGGGCCAGCGCGTGCTGGAACAGCTGCAGCCGGGCGGGCCCGGTCCACGCGCCCTTGACGGTGACGTCGGTGATGCGGGTGCGGACGAGTTCCTGCACGCGCGGCGAACCGTCGTAGCCGGGGATGGTCTTGAGCATGAACGTCGGCACGGTGAGCTGTGCCTCGGCCTCGTCCCGGTCCAGTTCGTGGTGCTTGTAGCCCATGGTCGCGACGGCGACCCGCAGCATGCCGTAGTCGAGGGTGCCGACCAGCGTGCCGGAGTCGACGTGGAGCGCGGGGGAGCCGATGACCTTCGGATAGGCGGCGACCTCGCGGCCGGCGGCGGTCGCCGGGAAGTTGTCGAGGTACATCGCGTGCAGGTACTCGCCCCGCTCGCCCTCGAAGCTGACGGGGATCGCCTGGCCTGCCTCCGTGTAGGGGCCGTATCCGGTGACGTCGCCCATCTTCATGACCTCGAACCGGACCAGCGGCTCGTCGACCCGCAACGGTTCGGGTACGACGGCCCGCAGGGCGTCGGGGTCGGTGCGGTAGACGACGTTCAGGTACTCACGGTCGGTGAACCGCGGGATCGTCGGCGCGAACGCCGGGCTGGTGAGCGGGGTGGTGTGGTGCTGTCGTACGTCCTCGGTCCGCATGGCGCCTCACCGCCCCGTCCACCGCGCGGGGCGGCGCTCGGCGAAGGCGGTCATGCCCTCGGTGACGTCGGCGGAGGCCATCAGCGTCTTCATCTCGCCGCGCTGGAAGGCGAAGGCTTCGGAGTCGGGCGCCCCGTCGGCGGCGCGGACGACGCGCTTGACGGCCGCGAGCGCGAGCGGGGCGTTCTCCGCGAGCCGTTCGGCCAGCAGCAGCGCCTCGGCGACGGCCTGGCCGCCCGCGGTGACCCGGTTGGCCAGGCCCAACTCGCCCGCGCGGCGGCCGTCGACGGGCTCGCCGGTCAGCAGGAGCTCCATGGCCAGGTGGTACGGGATGCGCTTGGGCAGCCGGATCACGCCGCCGCCCGCGGCGATCAGCCCGCGCTTGACCTCGGGCAGGCCGAACCGGGCGTCCTCGGCCGCCACGATCAGGTCGCACGCCAGGGCCAGTTCGAAGCCGCCGCCCATGGCGAAGCCCTCCACGGCGGCGATCAGGGGTTTGGCCGGCTCGGCCTCGGTGAGGCCGCCGAAGCCACGGCCCGCGATCTCGGGCGACACGCCGCGCAGCGCGGCCTTGAGGTCCATGCCGGCGCTGAACGTGCCTCCCGCGCCGGTCAGGACACCGGCCCGGAGCGCGGGAGCGGCCTCCAGTTCGTCCAGTGCGCCGGTCAGACCGATGGCGACCTCCGCGTCGACCGCGTTGCGGGCCTGCGGGCGGTCGAGGGTGATCAGCAGGGTGGTGCCGACCCGTTCGGTGCGTACTACGGGTGTGCTCATGGCTGTCTTCCTGGGTATGTGTGGCGGCGCTCAGCGGGCGGCGTCGAGTTCGGTGAGGACTTCCTCGGTGTGCTGGCCCGCGACCGGCGCCAGACGGCGGATCGAGCCGGGCGTCGCGGAGAACCGCACCGGGATGCCGATGGTGCGGACGGTGCCCTCGGTCGGGTGCTCGACGGTGTCGAGCAGGTGGCCGCCCTGGACGTACGCGTCCTCGTGCGCGCGGTCCAGTTCCAGCACCGGGGCCATCGGGATGCTGTGCTTGGCGCACACCTCGGTCCACTCGGCGGTGGTCAGCGCCGGAGCGCAGGCGTCGGTCAGCGCGTTCAGGGACTCCAGGTCGGCGCCGTCGATGGCGTCCCCGTTGACGCGCGGGTCCTCGGCGAGGTCGGGGCGTCCGGCGGCCGTGAAGAAGTCGCGGAAGTTCTGCGGGTTGTACGGCATGACGCAGGCCAGGCCGTCCTTGGTGCGGACCGCCTTGTGCCCCTTCGTCATCGACAGCAGGAAGCCGGTGGGGCCCAGCTCGGGTTCGTGGGTGTGGCCCGCCAGGTGCTCGACGAGGTTGAACGCGATCAGCGTGTCCGTCATCGGAATCTCGACGAGCTGGCCCCGGCCGGTCCGGTCCCGGTGCAGCAGTGCGGCGAGCACGCTGTAGGCGATGGTCAGGGCGGAGACCTTGTCGCCGATGATGGTGGGCAGGTAGACGGGCTCGCCCAGTGCGCGGTCGGCGATGTCGACCAGGCCGGACGCGGCCTGCACGGTCTCGTCGTAGGCGGCGTTGCCGGCCCGGTCGGAGTCGCTGCGGAAGCCTTGTGCGTGCGCGTAGACGAGCCCGGGGTTGCGGTCGGCGACGTCCTCGTAGGACAGGCCCAGGCGGTGCAGTGCGCCGGGGCGCATGTTGGTGATCAGTACGTCCGCGGTGTCGATCAGCTTCAGGGCCCGCTCCCGGTCCGTCTCCTCCTTGAGGTTCAGGGACACGCTGCGCTTGTTGCGGTTGACGTTGAGGTTCAGCGGGGTCATGCCCGGCGTGGTGCGGTACTGGCCGACGCGTACGGTGTCGGCGGGCGACTCGATCTTGATCACATCGGCGCCCAGGTCTCCGAGGATCTGTGCCGCGTAGGGACCCATCACCACGGTCGAGAGGTCGATCACGCGCACGCCTTCCAGAGGGCCGGCGCTGGTGTCCGCCATGTCCGTCATCAGTATCCCCTTCGCTCCTCACTCAGATGTGTGTATCTGGAAATTAAGTTAGCAAGAGGGGGAGTGGAACGGAATGACCATATTGCGAAAGGCGGTATGACCGCAATGGTCATACCGCCTTTCTGGGCGTTTTATGGTTGTTAGAAATGAAGTGGTTCGGCAAATATCTCCCGAGCCGTGGCAGCGACTTCCTCCAGGTCACCGCCGTGGGCGCGGTCCTGGCGCCAGAACAGCCCGGTCTCCATTTTGGGGTGGAAATCAGAGAAGGGGAGGATGGTCACGTTGCTCATTTGGTAATTCTGCAGAGGGCTTCTCGGATCCAGCATGGAGATGGAGAATGCCAGGCCGCTTGACACTATTTCGGAAACTCCGTCGAAGGCGGCGCTGTTCAGTTTGATGCGCTTCTTGATGCCCAGATCGGACAGCTGCTGGTCGAGACCGCGGAAGTACGCGTTGGTCATCGTCGGTGGGGGACCCACGTACGAGAGCTCGGCCAGTTCCGCCAAAGCGACCGATTCCCGCCCCGAAAACCGGTCCAGGGGCACGACCGCACCGAGCCGCTCCGACATCACCGGCACATGTTCCAGCGCCGGGTCGCCGCCGACCGGGAGCCGGGCCAGCGTCATCGCCAGTCTGCCGTCGCACACCGCGTCGATCAGACGCTCGGTGGCGCCCGGCCAGCGTTTGATCTCGATCCGGTCGCCGACCCGCTCGGCGAAGGCATCGATACGTTCCCGCAGGTCCGGATGGATGCCACTGGGAACGCCGAGCAGGAGCGTGGTCCGCTGCGGCCGGATCGCCTCGTCCAGCCTCCACTGGATGGAGTCGCACTGCTCCAGGACACCGCGCGCGATCGGCAGCAGCGCGCTGCCGGCCGCCGTGAGCGTCACATGGTGGGTGTCGCGGTCGAAGAGCCGGTGTCCGAGTTCGCTCTCGAGATCCTTGATGCGCCGGCTCAGCGGCGACGCCGCCATGTGCAGCTTGCGGGCCGCGGTGGAGAAGTTCAGTTCCTGGGCGACGGCGACGAAATAGCGCAGGTGTAGAAGCTCCACGAGGCCCACCCTAGGTCCTTCGTCCGCGTCGGCACCTCGGTGTACGCGGCGGCCCGGCCGGTCATGCGCGCAGGCAGGCGCTCCTACTTCGTCGTGCTCGTCGGCGGTGCGATCGGCGACGCCGCGACCGCCTGCGGAGAGGTGGTGCTCGCGAACGCCGACGGGGCCGACATCCCCGCCGTCGGGTCGGTCGTCGGCTCACCGTCCTGCTGCAGGGGCAGGCCGCCGACGATGCGGATGCCCTCCTGGTCGAAGCGGCGCTTGATGCGCCAGCGCAGTTCGCGTTCGATCGTGAGGGACTTGCCCGGCATCGTCTTGGCGGAGACGCGGACCACCATCGAGTCGAGCAGGACGCTGTCCAGGCCGAGGATCTCGATCGGGCCCCAGAGCATCTCGTTCCAGGGCTCCTCCTTGCTCATCGCCTCGCCGACCTCGGTGAGCACGGCCTTGACGCGGTCGAGGTCCTCGGAGGGGCGCACGGTGACGTCGACGCCGGCCGTGGCCCAGCCCTGGGAGAGGTTGCCGACGCGCTTGACCTCGCCGTTGCGGACGTACCAGATCTCGCCGTTGTCGCCGCGCAGCTTCGTCACGCGCAGGCCCACCTCGATGACCTCGCCGGACGCGACGCCGACGTCGATCGAGTCGCCGACGCCGTACTGGTCCTCGAGGATCATGAAGACGCCGGACAGGAAGTCCGTGACGAGGTTGCGGGCGCCGAAACCGATCGCCACGCCCGCCACACCCGCGGAGGCGAGGAGCGGGGCGAGGTTGATCTGGAAGGTGGACAGGATCATCAGGGCGGCCGTGCCGAGGATGACGAAGCTCGCCACCGAGCGCAGCACCGACCCGATCGCCTGGGAGCGCTGACGGCGGCGCTCCACGTTCACCAGCAGGCCGCCGATCGCCGTGCCGTCCACCGCCTGCGCGGTGCGGTTCATGCGCTCTATCAGCTTGGTGATCGCCCGCCGCACCGCCACCCGCAGCACCGCCGCGATCACCACGATCAGCAGCACCCGCAGCCCGATCGCGAGCCACGTCGACCAGTTCTCCTCCACCCAGCCCGCGGCGTTCGTCGCGCTCTGCTGGGCGTCCTGCAGCGAGGGCACGGAGGGTGCCGTCTCCGACGGGGACGGGGACGGCGACGGTCCGGCGGCCAGTAGGACGGGCAAGGACGACACGGCGGGTACCTCCAGGTGCAACGGCCCGCCCCGGGTACGGCGGTCAGGTCCAAGGTCACGAACAGGTCACCGGACGGGCGGAGCAACCACACTAACGGGGCACCGTGTGGGGATCGCCGCGATGTTCGAGGGAGAGACGGTGTTGATCGGGGGATGAACAGATCAGACGAACAGCAGGTGAGGCGAACAGTCCGGCGTGAAGGGGGGATGAATTGGTCGTGAGCCTGGGGAGGAAGCCGATGTGGTCGAAAACACTCCCAGCCCGTTACCGGGACATGGTGGCGCTTTCACCAGGCATGAGGGGAGACTGACTGCAGATCGTCCCGGCGCGAGCCACGCGCCGCCGGCGTACAAGGAGGCATCCGTGCCGCATGTCCTGGTCCTCAACGCGTCGTACGAGCCGCTCGGCGTCGTACCGCTCCGCCGCGCGCTCGTCCTCGTCCTCGAGAACAAGGCCGTATGCCTCGAGGAGTCCGGCGCCTATCTGCACAGCGCGACCGTCACAGTCCCCGCACCCAGCGTGGTCCGGCTCAAGCGATTCGTCCGGGTTCCCTATCGGGGACCCGTTCCACTGACCCGCCGCGCGCTCTTCGCCCGCGACGGGGGCCGGTGCATGTACTGCGGTGGCGTCGCAACCAGCGTCGACCACGTCATCCCGCGCTCGCGCGGGGGCAAGCACGTCTGGGACAACGTGGTGGCCTCGTGCCGCCGCTGCAACCACGTCAAGGCCGACCGCCACCTCACCGAGATCGGCTGGCGGCTGCGACACAAACCCGCCCCACCCACCGGCCTGGCCTGGCGCATCATCGGGACCGGCCATAGGGACCCGCGCTGGCTGCCGTACTTGCAGCCGTACGGCGCGGACGACGCCTTGGCCCGGATCGACGGCATTTCCGCCTGACGATCCGGGCTTTTGCATGTCCCGCTCAGGGTGCTGCCGCGGGACCGGGAAGACCCCCGTCCACCCCGGTCCCGTCAGCACGCGTGCCGTTACGCGTACCTCAGCTCCCCCGGCCGCACCGACCGGCGCAGCAGCGGCAGTGAGGTGGCCGCCGCCAGCAGGCACGCGCCGTACACCCCGGCCGGTACCAGCAGCGCCGCCCACGGCAGGGAGCCGCTGCCGGCGAGCCCGGCGTACCCGGTGCCGATGACCATGCCGCCGACGCCCGCCAGCAGCATCGCCGGCGCCAGCGGCAGGGCGGTCTCCAGCAGCAGTGCCCGGCCCAGCACCGCCTGCGGCACCCCGGCGGCGGCCTGCGCGGCCAGGCCGCGGCGCCGGGTGGCGAGGGACTCGGCGGTGCCGACGGCGAGCGCCGACAGCGTGATCAGCAGGGCGACGGCGATCGCGGCGGCGGTCAGGTCGAGGCCGGTGGTGTAGAACGAGCGGCTCGCGGCCAGCTGGTGCTCGGGGCCGAGCGCCGCCAGCATGGCGTGCCGGACGCCCATGAATCCCGTGCCGACGATCGTCACCAGCAGCACGGCGGCATGCGTACGGGCCGCCGCCCAGGGGTCGTCGCGCAGCCGCTCCGCAGCGATCAGCACCGCCGGCCGGCCGGTCCGGGCGGCCAGGAAGGCGCCGGTCAGCCGGGCCGAGGCACCGGACAGCCAGATCGCGCCCGCGCCGACGAGCAGCACCGCGAAGAACACCGTCAGCGGCCCGTGCGCCAGCCCGAGAAGACCGCCCTCGTCCGAGGTCACGGCGGTGAGCAGCAGCACGGCCAGCGCAGCGGCCGCCACCAGAAGGGCCCGCCCCGGCCGCCGCGCGGTCCGCACCCGGCGCACCCAGCCCAGCGGCGAGGCGATCACCCGGCGCAACGCCAGCGCGCTCACCAGCGCGCCCAGCGCCGGCACGGCCACCGCGGCCACGGCGAACCCCGCCCAGACGACGGCCGGCGGCCGCTGCCACGCCCCCAGCACGACCACGACGGAGGCCACCGTCGCCGCCACCGACCCGGCCAGGCAGGCGAGCCCCGCCTCCAGCGCCGCGATCCGCCGTACCTGCGCCGGTGCGGCACCGGCGAGCCGCAGCCCGGCCAGCCTCCGGTCCCGGTGCACGGCGCCGATCCGGGAGCACTGCCCGAGGAACCCGAGCACGGGGACCAGCAGCATCGCCAGCGCGACGACGACCCCGGCCCGTTCCCCGGGCTGGTTCAGCAGGCCGTTGCCGAAGCCGATGGCGTACTGCCCCTCCACCGACGCGATCGCGACGGCGGCCAGCGCGAACCCGGTGGCCAGCCCCGCGCCGACCACGGTGAGCCCGACCCGCCACCACTCCCGCCGGTCGGAACCACGGGTGAGCAGCCACGCGAGCCGCAGATCGGCCCGCATCCCACCAGTGCCGGTACTCGTCACGCCGTCACCCCCATCGGCACCACGACGCCGTCGCTCAGCCGGACCTCCCGGTCCGCGTACGCCGCCACCTGGGCGTCATGCGTGATCAGCAGCACGGACGTGCCCGCCTCGCGGGCTGTGTGCACCAGCGCCGTCATCACCTGTTCGCTCGCCAGCGAGTCCAGCGCGCCCGTCGGCTCGTCCGCGAACACCACCTTCGGTCCCGTGACCAGCGCCCGCGCCAGCGAGGCCCGCTGGGCCTGCCCGCCGCTCATCTCGCCCGGCCGCAGCTCACCCTGTCCGCGCACCCCGAACCGCTCCAGCCACTCCCCGGCCCGTTCCCGAGCCTCCCCGCGCCCGGCCCCGCCCAGCATCAGCGGCAGCGCCACGTTGTCGAGGGCGGTCAGCTCGGGAATCAGCTGCCCGAACTGGAACACCACCCCGAACTCCGTCCGCCGCAGCTCGCTCAGCCGCCGCTCCGGCAGCCGGTCGACGCGTTCGGCGCCGTACGACACCGCACCGCCGTCGGGCCGGACGATGCCCGCGAGGCAGTGCAGCAGCGTCGACTTGCCGCTGCCGCTGGCGCCGGTCACGGCGAGGATCTCGCCGGTGCGCAGCTCGACGGAGGCGCCGCGCAGGGCCTCGGTCCTGCCGTGCGCCTTGGTGAGGTCACGGGCCGCGAGCAGCGGCTCTGGGTTGCTCATGCTGAGTCGACCTCCGCGGTCAGGGTGGTGAGCCGGGCCGCCGTGGTGGTCATCCAGCGGAGGTCGGCGTCGAGGTGGTTGAGGGCGAAGTCCGCCGAGAGCAGGGTCGTCAGATCGGCTCCCGGGCCGGTCTTGACCGCCGTGAGCTCCCGCATGCGCTCCATGTGGGCGGTCCGCTGGGCGCGCAGATACGCCTCCGGATCGCCGCCGTCCAGGATCGCGACGACGACCTTGGCGAAGATCTCGTTCGTCACGAAGGGCGCGGGCGGTGCGATCTCGCCCGCCCAGCGGGCCAGTTCCCGCGTCCCGTCCGCCGTGCGGCGGTACAGCGTCCGCTCGGGGCCGCCGTCGGCGTCGGTGCCGTCGACCTCGGCCAGTCCGTCGCGGACCAGCCGTTGCAGGGTCGTGTACACCTGCCCGTAGGCCAGTGGACGGGCCTGCGGAAAGCGTTCGTCGTGCCGTCGCTTGAGGTCGTAGCCATGGCTGGGACCGGCAGCGAGCAGCCCGAGCAGGATGTGACGGGTGCTCATGGGATGAGTATGTACTGAGTACATGTACTGAGTGAATAGCTGGCTCGGGAATGCTCAGCAAAAAAATGCTCAGCAAAAAGGGAGTCGGTGGAACTGCGCGGCGCTCAGTCCGCGACCGCGTACGCCTCCACCGACCACAGCGAGTACCCGTACTCCGTCGCCCGCTTCTCGCCCTGCACGCGCACGTACGTCACGTCCCGCTCGTCCATCCGCAACTCCTCGCGGCCCCCGCGCCCGTCCCGCACCACCGCGGCCGTCCGCCAGCGACGGCCGTCCGCCGAGACCTGGATCCGGTACGCCGACGGATACGCGTCCTGCCAGTGCAGCACCACCCGCCCGAGCCGCACCGGCCGCGCCAGCCGCACCTGCCACCAGGCGCCGTCCTCCACCGGCGACGACCAGCGCGTCCCAGGATCGCCGTCGTTCGCCGCGGACGCCGGGAAGTCGGGCGTCTCGTCGGCGGAGGAGGCGGCGGCGCCGGTGCGCGCCAGGTCGGGCCCGGCGGTCCGCGGGAAGGTGCGGACGGTGAGGGTGCGGGACACCTCCCCGAACACGAGCCGGATGTCGTACGACCGCACGGGCGTCCCCTCCGGCACGGTCACCTCGACCGGCACCTCGACGGACGACCCGCGCGCCAGTGTCAGCGCACCGCCCGGGACACGCACCTCCACGCCCTTCGGCGCCTCGACGGTGAGCCGGCCCCGCACGTCGGCGGGCCGTAGCGCGCTCAGCCGGGCCGTCAGCCGCCGCGTCCCGCCGATCTCCGCGTCCGCCGTGTCGGGCAACTCCAGCGCGACAGCGGGCGAGTCGGCGTACCAGGGCACCAGATGCCGTATCCGGTCAGGCGCCGGGCCGGTCACGCGGACGGCGTCGGCACGCAGGCGGGCGGGCAACTCGGTGGCGCCCGAAGCGTCCAGCGCGCCGACCCGTCGCCAGCCCTCGCCGGGCACCCGGGCCTCGACGGCGCCCCGCGTGCCCGGGTCGGTCAGGACGGTGACCGTGGCGAGCGTGCGGGGGTGCGGGAAGCGGACGGTCCGGCCGTCGCCCGCGCCGCCCCGGTCCGCGTCCGGCTCGCCGTCGAGACCCGCCCAGCTCTCGTACGCCCGCTGCGCCCGCGCCAGGAACGGGTCCAGCACCCCCTCGCCGACCGTGACCCGCGCCGAGCCCAGCCGCTCGCGCAACTCGCCGAGGGTGCGGTACGCCGTCCAGGCCGCCGTCGGGTCGCCGGTGCGCTGGGCTTCGAGCATGTCGAGCGCGACGAGGCCGGCCTCGCCGTAGCGGGACAACTGCTGGGTCCAGGGGGTGACTTCGAGGGCGAGCGGGGTGCCGGAGAGGCGGGCGGGGGTCTCGCGCATCACGGTGAAGGCGGCGCGGAGGCGGTCCTGGCTGATCCCGGGTGTCCGCTCGGCTGTTGTGCCGTCGGTGGTCGCCTGTGTCCGGCCGGCTGTTGTGTCGTCGGTGGTCGCCTGTGTCCGGCCGGTCTCTGTGGCGTTCGTGGTGGACTGCTCGCGCCAGAAGGCCTCCATCAGGGGCCGCAGATACGCCGACTCCTCGCTGCCGAGTACCGAGGACGCGTCGTTGCCCGCGAGCGCGGCCAGGGCCTCCGCGCGGCGTTCGTCGCCCGCCGCGAGGTCGGCGAGGGCGGCCCGCCAGGACTCCTGGGGGTGGTAGGAGCGCGGGTTCCAGGCGAAGTCGGCGGCGGTGAACAGGGGGATGCGGGAGGCCTCGGCCTGTGCCATCGCGTTGGCGAGGAGGGCGACCGAACCGGCGGCGACGGCGGGTTCGCGGCCGGTGTAGGGGCCGAGGAAGACGCGGTCCTGGGCGTAGTCGTTGACCGGGTAGTTGTCCACGGTGACCAGCGGGTGACGGAACACCTCGCGGGCGGTGGCGAGTTCACGCCCGGTGATGGTGCGCGGCACCACGCCCACGCCCGTCCACGCCACCTGAACGCCCGCGTCCAGCGCGCCCGCCAGCTCCCGCCGGTACTCGGTGGCGCCGTCCTGGTAGTACTCGGTCGGCATCAGGGTGAGCGCGGGCGCGTCGGGGTGGCGGTGTGCCAGGTACCGCGCCACGGCGTTCGCCACGCGCGCGTGCGCCCGTGCCGCCGCCTCCGGCCCCGACCCGAAACGTTCCGCGTCCGCCTCGCAGTGCCACTCGCTGTAGCTGACGTCCTGGAACTGGAGCTGGAACGCCCGGAACCCGAGCGCCCACATCGCCTCCAACTTCCGGGTCAGCGCCTTCACGTCCGCGTCCGAGGAGAGGCACATGGCCTGGCCCGGGGCCACCGCCCAGCCGAGGGTGACGTGGTTGCGCCGCGCCCGCTCGGCCAGCTCCCGGAACTCCGCCCGCTGCCCGGCCGGATAGGGCTCACGCCAGCGCGCCTGCCGGTAGAGGTCGGCGCCGGGCGCGTACAAGTAACGGTTCTGCTTGGTGCGGCCCATGAAGTCCAGCTGGGCGAGCCGCTGTTCGCCGGTCCACGGTTCGCCGTAGAAGCCCTCGGTGGTGCCGCGTACGGCGGTGCCGGGCCAGTCACGGACGACCGCGCCCGCGATCGTGCCGTCCGGGCGCATGAGTTGGCGCAGCGTCTGGACGGCGTGGAAGAGGCCGTCCGGGCCGGTGCCGGAGAGGGTGACGGTGTCGCCGTCGACGGTGAGCTCGTAGCCGCCGGAGGGGAGGTCGCGGTCGGGGGTCCGCGTCCCGGCACGGACGACGAGGGTGCCCGGCGGGACGGGATCGGCGGTGGTGGTGATACGGCGGGCGCCGGCCTGCCGTAGCAGGGTGCACAGGGTCTGGACGGCGTACGGGTCGGCCGTCGGGCCGGTCCGGAGGGCGACCTCGTCGGTGACGGTTGCCGGGGTGCCGGTGGAGCGCAGGGACTGGGGGCGGGGCCAGACGGAGGGGTTCTCGGCGTCGCTGGTGGGGGACTCCGGGGCCGTACGGGAAGCGGGTGGGGTCGGTGGGGCCAGTGGGGCCAGTGGGGCCGCCTGGGCGGTGGGCGCGGAGCCCAGGGTTCCGGCGGTGCCGGTTCCCGCCACCACGGCGAACGCCAGCGCGACCGCCCCCCGTCCGTGCCGCAGCCCCACAGGCCCTCCTCGCTGTCGTCCCCGACTCCCCATGTCCGCGTCAGGGAGAGATCGAGCCCACCATCCGAGGAAAGGGGTGTCAACGGGAGTGGCCGATATGTGCTGTTTGTCAGAACCTGGAGAGAGCGGGTGAGTACGGAATGTGACGAGAAGGACGTTCTTCGCTCTGGGGGCGTCTGGCCTCGCGCTCACTGGGTAGGGCTGCGATGACCCACTCGACACGACCTCGACAAGGAGACCACCGTGGCCGCATCGGCACACCTTCTGCTGTCCGCCCTCTCCGACGACACGCCCCGCTCCGAGGGAGGCGCCCGCTCCGAGGGAGGCGCCCGCTCCAAACGCACCGTTTCGCCCGGGGACCCGGCCCGCTCCAAACGCACGCCGTTCCCCCGGCAGGCGCAGCCGTCCGCCGACGCGGCCCCCGCGCATCCGGCCGACCCCGATCTCGCGCATGTGTGCGTGTTCAGCGCGGAGGGCGCCTGCACCGAGGCCCCGCTGACCAGCGAACCCCCGCTGCCCGACGCCGAACCCCTCACCAGCGAGCCGCCGCTCGCCGTACCGGACGCCGACTTCGCGAGGCCGTAGATGACGTACGCCGGACGTTGGTCCCGCGAGGCCGTGCATGGCTGCACGCCGGACGTTGGTCCCGCGAGGCCGTAGATGACCGCACTCCGGGCGTTGATCCCGCGAGGCGTACATGACCGCACTCCCGACGCCGATCCCGCGAGGCCGTAGATGACCGCACCCGCGACGCCGACCCCGCCGACCCCCCGAGGCCGTAGATGACCGCACCCAGCCCGGGTGAAGCTCCCGGTGAAGACCTGTGTCGGCTCGCGGAGTCGTACGGCGTCGCTCCCTCCTACAGCCCCTCCCCGGACCGCACGGTCGCCGCCTCGGCCGCCGCGCTCACCCGGACCCTGGCCGCGCTCGGTGTCGACGCGAGCACGCCCGAGGCCACGCGCGCCGCGCTTGCCGCCCGCCGCGCGGAACTGCGTGAGCGGCTGCTGCCGCCGACCGTCGTGTGCTGGGGCGGCGCCGTGCCGGACGCCCTCGCCGGGCTGCCCGAGGGCACCCGGCTGCGGATCGGCACCGAGCAGGGCGAGACCCGCGACTCCGCCGAGCACCTCCCGCCCGGCGTCCACCGCCTCACCGCCACCGCGCCCGACGGCCGGACCGCCGACGCCCACCTGATCGCCGCCCCGCCCCGGCTGCCCACACCGGCGGCACGGTCGTACGGCCTCCTGGTCCAGCTCTACTCCCTGCTCTCTCAGCGCTCCTGGGGCATGGGCGACCTCGGCGACCTCGACGAACTCACCGCCTGGGCCGGCCGCTCCCTCGGTGCCGGATTCGTCCAGGTCAACCCGCTGCACGCGGCCGTGCCCGGCGCCCCCACCGACCCCTCCCCGTACCGCCCGTCCTCCCGCCGCTTTCCCGACCCGGTGCATCTGCGCATCGAGGCCATCCCCGAGTACGCGTACGTCGACGACCGCGAACGGGTGCGGGCGCTGGCCGAACGGGCCGACCGGTTGCGGGAGTCGGTGCTGGAGAAGGGCGCGTTGATCGACCGCGACGCGGTGTGGGAGCTGAAGCGGGAAGCGCTGGAACTCGTGAACGACGTCCCTCTCGGCCCCGGCAGACGCGCCGCCTACTGCGACTACCTCGCCGAGCAGGGCGCGGCCCTGGAGGACCACGCCACCTGGTGCGCGCTGGCCGAGGTGCACGGACCCGAGTGGCACACCTGGCCGGACGGCCTGCGGGACCCGCGGTCCGCCGAAACGGCCGGTGCCCGACGGGAGTTGATGGACCGCGTCGACTTCCACTCCCGGCTCGCCTGGCTTACCGACGCCCAGCTCACCACCGCGCAGCGCACCGCGCGGGAGGCGGGCATGCCGGTCGGGATCGTGCACGACCTCGCGGTCGGCGTGCATCCCGCGGGCGCCGACGCCTGGGCGCAGCAGCGGTACTTCGCCGCCGGGATGTCCGTGGGCGCCCCGCCGGACGCCTTCAACGCGCGCGGCCAGGACTGGGGGCTGCCGCCGTGGCGCCCGGACCGGCTGGCCGAGTCGGGGTACGCGCCGTTCCGGGGTTTGCTGCGCGGCCTGTTCCGCTATGCGGGCGCGCTCCGCGTCGACCATGTGATGGGCCTGTTCCGGCTGTGGTGGGTGCCGGTGGGGCTGCCGCCGACCGAGGGGACGTACGTCCGTTACGACGCCGAGGCCATGCTCGCCGTACTGGTGCTGGAGGCTTCCCGGGCCGGGGCGCTGGTCATCGGCGAGGACCTGGGGACCGTGGAGCCGGGGGTGCGCGAAGCGCTGCGGGAGCGGGGGGTGTTCGGCACGTCGGTGCTGTGGTTCGAGCGGGACTGGGACGGCGACGGCCGGCCCCTGCCGCCCGACCGCTGGCGTGCCGACTGCCTGGCCACCGCCACCACCCATGACCTGCCGCCCACCGCGGCCCGGCTGACCGGTGAACACGTCGAACTCCGCGACCGGCTCGGCCTGCTCACCCGCCCACCGGACGTGGAGCGGGGGGAAGCGGCCGCCGACACGGGGGAATGGCTGGCGCTGCTCGCCCGGCTGGGCCTGCTGCGGGGGACGGGCGGCGGGCTCGGCGCGGGGGAGGAGGAGGCCGAGGTCCAGGCCGTCCACCGCTTCCTGCTGCGTACGCCGGCGCGGATGATCGGCGTGTGGTTGCCCGACGGGGTGGGGGATCGGCGGCCGCAGAATCTGCCGGGGACGTGGGACGAGTATCCGAACTGGCGGCTGCCGATCGCTGACGCGGCCGGGCGGGTGGTGACGTTGGAGGGGTTGGCGGCTTCTGCGCGGTTGCGGGGGCTGGTGGAGGTGCTGCGGGGGGCGTGAGGGGGCTTCGCCGGGGGGAGTGGCCCTTCGGCGGGTGAGTGGCCTTTCAGCGCAGGTGCGCCCTTGCTGCGCACCTTGTGCGCGTCTTCTTCGCACCTTGTCCGCCTCTGCTCCGCACCTTGCGCGCCTCGTTCGTAGCTGGTCCGCGCTGGTCCGCGCCTGGTGCGTGGCTGGTGCGTGGCTGGTGCGGGGCTGGTGCGGGGCTGGTGCGGGGCTGTCCGCACCTCTTACGGCACCCCGGACGCGCGGCCCCACCCGGCGTTCGATACTTTTGGCACCGTGGACAAGAAGAACGCCCTGCGCGCCGGCGCCCTGACCGCCGGTACGACGCTGATGATGCTGCTCATGTCGTCCCCCGCGCTCGCGCTGACGCGTGACGACGGTGACGACCCCGGCACGGGCCTGAGCGTCATCGAGACGCTGGGTTGGTTCGTGATTGCCCCGATCGTGATCTTCGCGGTGATCGCGGGCCTGGTCATGGTGCTGGACAAGTCCCACAAGCAGCAGGACACGACCAGCTCCAACATCACGACCCGGGCCGACGCGAAGGCCTGACACCGGCTCGGTTTCGAGCCGCGCACTTCCGCCGCGCCAGTTCCGAGGGCGCCGTTCTCGTCGTACGTCGATGAGGTCGGCGCCTTCGGCATGTCCGGGTGTCGGTGTCAGGGGCTCGGCGCGGTGAGGTAGCGCTGGAGGGTGGGCGCCAGCCAGGCCACGATCTCCTGGCGGACCAGCGCCGTCGCGGGCGGGAACCGCAGGACGTAACGGGTGAGCGCCAGCCCGAGCACCTGCGTCGCACACAGCGCGGCCCGCGTCGGCACCTGCTCGGGGTCGGGACAGACCCGCTGGGCAACCGGCAGCAACTGATCCCGGAAGATCCCCTGCATCCGCTCGGCCCCGGCCTGGTTGGTCACGCCGACCCGGAGCAGGGCGGTGAGTACCTCGTTGTCCTCCCACATGTCGAGGAAGTGCGAGACGAGGGCGCGGCCGACGTCGGAGCGGGGGACCGCGCCGAGGTCGGGGAGCTCCAGATCGACGGCGACGGCGGCCGCGAAGAGGCCCTCCTTGTTGCCGTAGTAGCGCATGACCATCGACGGGTCGATGTTCGCGTCCTTGGCGATGGCGCGGATGGTGGCGCGCTCGTATCCGTCGGCGGCGAAGCGCTCGCGGGCGGCGTCGAGGATGGCGGTGCGGGTGGTGTCCGAGCGGCGGGGGTGGGTGGGGTGGGCGCGGGGGGCGGTGCGTCTGGCATGTCAACGAGTGTAGGCCAACGGGTGTGGGCGGGTCGGTTGAGCTCGGACGGCTGAGGCCGTCGGGCGTGGGTCAACGGAGGTAGGCCAACAGTCGTAGGCGGGCGGTGCGCAGGTCGGCGCGCGTAGGTCCAACATGCGTATGCCAACACTCGTAGGCCAACAAGCGTTGACACCCTCACCTTCCCCCGCCTAACGTTGCCAACAAGCGTTGACCAACAGTCGTTGACTAACGCCCGTCGCCCGCTGGTCAACGCCCGTTGACCAGCACCCGTTGGCCCAGGAGGTCGAGATGAACGGCACCCCCCAGACCCCTCGCTCCGTCATCGTCGTCGGCTCAGGCCCCACCGGCCTCCTCCTGGCCGGCGACCTGGCCCACGCCGGCATCCCCGTCACCCTCCTCGAAAAGCGCCGCCACAGCATCAGCAACCTCTCCCGCGCCTTCGGCGTCCACGCCCGCACCCTGGAGCAGTTGGACGCCCGCGGCCTCGCCGACCCGCTGATCGCCACCGGCGGCACCCTCACTGAGTTGCGCCTCTTCCGCCGCCTCTCGCTCGACCTGAGCACGCTCCCCTCGCGCTTCCCGTTCCTGCTGATCACCCCGCAGTACGAGGTCGAGCGCCTGCTGGAGCGTCGGGCGCGTGAGCTCGGCGTCGAGTTCGCGTACGAGAGCGAGGTCGTCGGCCTGCGCCAGGACGGCACCGGCGTTAATGTCGACGTACGCGGCGTCGACGGCGCGGTCGTGACCCACCGCGCGGCGTACGTGGTCGGCGCGGACGGCCACCGCAGTGCCGTCCGGCAGGCGATCGGCCTGCCCTTCCCCGGCGTCTCCGTCATCAAGTCGCTCTTCCTGGCGGACGTCCGGCTCGCCGAGAAGCCCGAGAGTGTCCTGACCGTCAACGGCGCGGGCGACTCCTTCGCGATGATCGCGAGCTTCGGCGACGGCTGGTACCGCGTCATGGGCTGGAACCGCCGCCACGAGGTCTCCGACGACGCCCCGCTCGACCTCGACGAGGTCAAGGAGGTCACCCGCCGCGCCCTGGGCAGCGACTACGGCATGCACGACGCCCGCTGGCTGTCCCGCTTCCACAGCGACGAGCGTCAGGCGCCGCAGTACCGGGTCGGCCGGGTCTTCCTCGCCGGCGATGCCGCGCACATCCACTCCCCGGCCGGCGGCCAGGGCATGAACACCGGCCTCCAGGACGCGGCCAACCTCGGCTGGAAGCTCGCCGCTGCCCTCCAGGGCTGGGCGCCGGAGGGTCTCCTGGACACGTACCAGACCGAGCGCCACCCGGTCGGCAAGGCGGTGCTGCGCAGCAGCGGCGGCCTGGTCCGCCTGGCCCGGGCCCAGAGCCCCCTCCTCCGCGCCGCCCGTACACTCGTGGCCGCCTTCGCCAACACGGCCGGCCCCGCCCGCCGCAAGCTCGTGGCCCAGGTCACCGGCATCGGCTACCGCTACCCGGCCCCCCGAGGCTCCCACCCCCTGACCGGCCGCCGCGCCCCCGACGCCCTCCTCACCACCGGCCGCCTCTACGAGACCCTCCGCACCGGCCACTTCCTCCTCGTCACCCCGGAGCCCCACGAGGCACCGGCCACCCCCCGCACCGACCGCCTGACGGTGGCCCACTGGGCGACACCCCGCCGCACGACCCTCCTGATCCGCCCCGACGCCTACATCGCCTGGGCCACCGACTCCGCCACCCCCGAAGCGATCGAGTCAGCCCTGTCGACCCACCTGGGCTGAACGCCCGCCCCAGCCAGCAACTCCCTCAGCAGGTCGGCCAGTTGGTCGGCCTGCTCGGCTGTGAGGGTCGAGGCAGGCCCCGCGTATTGTTCAGTTCCACTGAAAAGAACGGTCGAAAAGATTCGATGGACCTGATTGGTGCCTCGCTGGGACGGTTGATCCGACGACGTGATCACCGACGTGATCAATGACCAGTGAAAGGATCTCCGTGACCGTTGCCTCCGACCAGACCACCTCCTCCCATGCGACCGGTTCGAGCGGTACGACGCTCAGCCCGGCCAACCCCAGAAGCGCCGCCCTCGGCCTCGCCCTCGCCGCGCTCGCCACCCTCGTCTGGTCCGGAAGCTTCGTCACCTCCCGTGCCCTGCACGACAGCGTCCCGCCCGTCCAACACGCCTTCTGGCGCTGGGTGGTGGCGCTGGTCGTCGTCGCGCCCTTCGGGGCCCGGCAGGCCTGGCGGCAGCGCCGGGTGATCCGTCGGCACGCGGGGTTCGTCCTGCTCGCCTCGCTGCTCGGCGTCACCCTCTACAACACCCTCGTCAACGAGGCCGGCCGCACCACCCCCGCCGCCACCATGGGCATGATCATGGCCGCGTCGCCGGTGCTGATGGCGTTGTTCGAGCGTGCGAGCGGCGTACGGCTCGGCGGGCGCCGGGCCGCCGGGCTGCTCATCGCGTGCACGGGCGTGCTTCTGCTGGTCGGCGAGGGGGCCGACTTCGGGCGGGGGGACGCCTGGATGATCGCCGCCACCTGCTGTTTCGCGGCGTACAGCGCGCTGCTGCGCCGCAAGCCCGCCGAACTCGGCGGTGCGGGCTTCCTCTTCACCACCTTCCTCCTTGGCGCCGTACTGCTGCTGCCCGCGCAGGGCGTGAGCCTCGCCGTGCAGGGCGGCTTCGAGCCGTCGTACGAGACGGTGCTTCCCCTTCTCTACGTCGGGATCGTCTCGTCCGCCGTCGCCTTCTACGCCTGGAACAAGGCGATCGCGATGGTGGGGGCTTCACGTGCCGGTGCCGTGTACTACCTGCAACCGGTGTGCGTGTCCCTGCTCTCGTGGCTGCTGCTGGGGGAGGGCATCGGGTGGGGGCAGGTGCTGTGCATGGTGCTGATCGTGGGCGGGGTCGTGCTCGGGGCCGGGGCCGGGGCCGGGGCTGGGGCTGGGGCTGGAGGCCCGGGGCGGCGCTGAGCTGTAGGTTTTCGTTCCATGGGCGAGTGGGACATCCGGAAACTGCAGATCCTGCGGACGTTGCGGGAGCGGGGGACGGTGACCGCGACCGCCGAGGCGTTGCGGATGACTCCCTCGGCGGTTTCGCAGCAGCTGACCAATCTGTCGAAGCAGCTCGGGGTGCCGTTGCTGGAGGCTCAGGGGCGGCGGGTGCGGCTCACCGACGCGGCGCGGCTGGTGTTGCGGCACGCGGAGGCGGTGTTCGAGCAACTGGAGCGGGCGGACGCCGAGTTGGTGGCGTATGCGCAGGGGGAGGTCGGGGAGGTGCGGGTGGGCGCCTTCTCGACCGCCGTGCCCGCCCTGGTCGTACCGGCCGTGCGGGCGCTGCGTGCGAGGTACCCCGGGGT
Source organism: Streptomyces spinoverrucosus (assembly GCF_015712165.1). Classification (NCBI taxonomy): domain Bacteria; kingdom Bacillati; phylum Actinomycetota; class Actinomycetes; order Kitasatosporales; family Streptomycetaceae; genus Streptomyces; species Streptomyces spinoverrucosus. The sequence continues at coordinate 5,744,257 of NZ_JADPZX010000001.1, forward strand.
GACCGTGCGGGTGCGGGAGGCCGAGGCCGGGGAGGCGTACGAGTTGCTGGCCGCGAGGGAGGTGGATGTCGCGCTGTCGTTGGCGGCGCAGGCGCCGACGGCCGCGGACGGTCGGTTCGGCGTGGTGCGGTTGCTGTCGGATCCGTTGGACCTCGCGTTGCCTCGGGGGCACGCGTCGGCGGGGGTCGAGGTGCTGCGGCTTGCCGATCTCGCCGCCGAGCCGTGGATCTTCGGGGGGAGCGGACCGTGGTCCGACATCACCCGGGCGGCTTGTGAGGCGGCGGGGTTCCGGCCCGTGCAGGGGCATTCGGCGGCCGGGTGGACGGCGATCCTGGCGATGGTGGAGGCCGGGATGGGGGTGGCGTTGGTGCCCCGGATGGCGGCGGTGCGCAGGGAGGGGGTGGTGATGCGGGAGTTGACGGTGGAACGGCCTCGGCGGCATGTGCTGGCCGCGGTGCGGAAGGGGGGAGAGGCGGGCGCCGCGGGGAAGGTGCTGGCGGCGTTGCGGGAGGTCGCGGCCGGGCTGGGATGACAGGCGTACAGGCGTCCCCCATGATCGCCACGCTGTCGCACGCCCATGCGAAGGGGCGCCCCCGAGCCGAGCTCGCCGGGCGCCCCTGTCGACGTACGACCAGGCAGGCTTACCCCTGGGCCGCCGCGTCCGCGCCCTGTGCCCGCAGCGCACGCTCGATGCCGGCGCGCGCCTCGGACACCAGCCGCCGCAGTGCCGCGTTCGGTTCGGCGGTCGACAGCCACTCGTCCGTCCGCGCCAGGGTGTGCGCGGTGACCTGGACCGCCGGGTACAGACCGACCGCGATCTGCTGGGCCATCTCGTAGGAGCGGGAGTCCCAGACGGCCTTCACCGACTCGAAGTACTTGTCGGTGTACGGCGCGAGCAGCTCCCGCTGGTCGGTCTGGACGAACCCCGAGATGACCGCCTCCTGGACGGCGTTCGGGAGCTTGTCGGACTCGACGACCGAGGCCCACGCCTCCGCCTTGGCCTCCGGCGTCGGGCGGGCGGCGCGGGCGGTGGCGGCATGGCGTTCACCGGCCGCCGTCTTGTCGCGCTCGGACTCGCCCGCGATCTCCGCCTCGTCGAAGCGGCCCACGGCCGCGAGCCGCTGCACGAACGCCCAGCGCAGCTCCGTGTCCACGACCAGTCCCTCGACCGTCTGGGAGCCGTCCAGCAGCGCCTCCAGCAGGTCCAGCTGTTCCGGCGTCCGCGCGGTCGCCGCGAAGGCGCGCGCCCAGGCCAGCTGGTGGTCGCCGCCCGGCTCGGCGGCGCGCAGGTGCGCCAGCGTGGCGTCGGTCCAGCGGGTCAGCAGCGCCTCGCGGGCGGCCGGGTCGGCGTACAGGTCGATCGCCAGCTTCACCTGCCGCTGCAGCGACTGCACCACGCCGATGTCCGACTCCTTGCCGATGCCGGACAGGACGAGGGACAGGTAGTCACGGGTGGCGAGTTCCGCGTCGCGCGTCATGTCCCAGGCCGACGCCCAGCACAGCGCCCGCGGCAGCGACGACTCGAAGTCGCCGAGGTGGTCGGTGACGAAGGCCAGCGACTGCTCGTCGAGACGGACCTTGGCGTACGACAGGTCGTCGTCGTTCAGCAGGACGATGTTCGGACGCCGCCGCCCCACCAGCTGCGGTACGGCCGTCAGCTCGCCGTCGACGTCCAGCTCGACCCGCTCGACGCGCACCAGCTTCCCGGCGTCGTCGTCCATCTCGTACAGCCCGACCGCGATCCGGTGCGGGCGCAGCGTCGGCTCGCCCTTCGCGCCCGTCGGCAGCGCCGGCGCCTCCTGCCGGATCGCGAAGGACGTGATGACACCGTCGGCGTCCGTCTCGATCTCGGGGCGCAGGATGTTGATCCCGGCCGTCTCCAGCCACAGCTTCGACCAGGTCTTCAGGTCCCGCCCGGAGGTCTCCTCCAGCGCGGTCAGCAGGTCGCTCAGGCGGGTGTTGCCGTACGCGTGCCGCTTGAAGTAGGCCTGCACGCCCCGGAAGAACTCGTCCTGCCCGACGTAGGCGACGAGCTGCTTCAGTACGGAGGCGCCCTTGGCGTACGTGATGCCGTCGAAGTTGACCAGCACGTCGTCGAGGTCGCGGATCTCCGCCATGATCGGGTGGGTGGACGGCAGCTGGTCCTGGCGGTACGCCCACGTCTTCATGGAGTTCGCGAACGTCGTCCAGGCGTGCGGCCAGCGCGACTCGGGCGCGGCGGCCTGGCAGGCGATGGACGTGTACGTGGCGAACGACTCGTTCAGCCACAGGTCGTTCCACCACTCCATGGTGACCAGGTCGCCGAACCACATGTGGGCCAGCTCGTGCAGGATGGTCTCGGCACGCATCTCGTACGCCGCGTCCGTCACCTTCGAGCGGAAGACGTACTGGTCGCGGATGGTCACCGCGCCCGCGTTCTCCATCGCGCCCGCGTTGAACTCCGGCACGAACAGCTGGTCGTACTTCTCGAACGGGTACGCGTAGTCGAACTTCTCCTGGAACCAGGCGAAGCCCTGCCGGGTCACCTCGAAGATGGCGTCCGAGTCGAGGTACTCGGCCAGGGACGGACGGCAGTAGATGCCGAGCGGCACGGACTGGCCGTCCTTCTCGTACACGCTGTGCACGCTGTGGTACGGGCCGACGATCAGCGCCGTGATGTACGTCGAGATGCGCGGCGTCGGCTCGAAGACCCAGAGGTTGTCCTGGGGCTCGGGGGTGGGCGAGTTGGAGATGACGGTCCAGCCCTCGGGCGCGCGCACGGTGAACTGGAAGGTCGCCTTCAGGTCCGGCTGCTCGAAGGAGGCGAACACACGGCGGGCGTCCGGCACCTCGAACTGGGTGTAGAGGTAGGCCTGGTCGTCGACCGGGTCGACGAACTTGTGCAGGCCCTCGCCGGTGTTGGTGTACGCGCAGTCGGCGGCCACCCGCAGCACGTTCCGACCCTCGAGCAGGCCGGGCAGGGCGATCCGGGAGTCCTTGAAGACCGCGGCGGGGTCGAGCGGATCGCCGTTCAGAGTGATCTCGTGGACCGTCGGCGCCACCAGGTCGATGAAGGACTCGGCACCGTTCTCCGCGACGTCGAAGCGCACCGTCGTCACGGACCGGAAGGTGTCGCCCTCCTGCGCCCCGGACAGGTCGAGATCGATCTCGTACGAGTCAACGGTCAACAGCTTCGCCCGCTGCTGCGCCTCTTCGCGAGTCAGGTTTGTGCCAGGCACGCGGTCATCTCCTCGTTATGTGTCGGTTGCGCCATCCTTCCACGCGACCTGCGGCGAACGCGATGTCCATTTCCCGCCGGTGGGCACGGCGGGATCGCGCGAGCCTGGGCCCATGACGACGTACATCGCACGACCGATCGAACCGCCGGTCCTGAAGGAGCTGCGTTCTGCAGACGACGCGGGACGCGAGATGGTTCCCGTGACCGACGAGGAAGGTGGGGCGCCGCTGCGCTGCTGCCTGCGCCGCAGCGGGCCGGGGGAGCGGATCGCCCTCGTCTCGTACGCCCCACTGCGCCGCTGGGCTGCGCAAACGGGCGCCGACCCGGGGGCGTACGACGAACAGGGCCCCGTCTTCATCCATGCGGGGGAATGCCCGGGGCCTCGGGGCAGCGCCCTGCCCTTCACCAACGCCCACCGCACCCTGCGCCGCTACTCGACCGAGGGACGCATCCTGGGCGGACGGCTGGTCGAGGCCGACTTCGAGGCGGCCCTCGCCCACGCGTTCGACGACCCGGAGGTGGCACTCGTCCACGTCCGGGCCGTCGAGTACGGCTGTTTCCTCTACGAGGTTCGCAGGCCCTAGGCGGGCGGCAGCGGCCCCAGGGGCGCGGGGAACCGCGCGACCAGCCACGACGGCGCCGCAGACGAACGACGGCTCACCCGCGGCCACCGCCCCGGCGGAGCGCTCAGCCGGCGGCCTTGGCCGACAGCTCCGCCGCCACCAGCTCCGCGATCTGCACCGCGTTCAGCGCCGCGCCCTTGCGCAGGTTGTCGTTGGAGACGAACAGCGCGAGGCCGTTGTCCACCGTCTCGTCGCGGCGGAGCCGGCCGACGTACGACGGGTCCTGACCGGCCGCCTGGAGCGGCGTGGGGACGTCGGTCAGCGCCACGCCGGGGGCGCCGGCCAGCAGCTCCTTGGCGCGCTCGACGCTGATCGGGCGGGCGAAACGGGCGTTGACCTGGAGCGAGTGGCCGGTGAAGACCGGGACGCGGACGCAGGTGCCGGAGACCTTCAGCTCGGGAATCTCCAGGATCTTGCGGGACTCGTTGCGGAGCTTCTGCTCCTCGTCGGTCTCGTTCAGCCCGTCGTCGACGATCGAGCCGGCCAGCGGCAGCACGTTGTACGCGATCGGCGCGACGTACTTGTGCGGCGCCGGGTACTCCGCCGCCGAGCCGTCGTGGGTGAGCTTCGGCGCGTCCTCGCCGACCTTCTTGACCTGCTCGAACAGCTCGTCGACGCCGGCGAGACCGGAGCCGGACACGGCCTGGTAGGTGGCGACGACGAGGGCTTCGAGGCCCGCCTCCTCGTGCAGCGGCTTCAGCACCGGCATCGCGGCCATCGTCGTGCAGTTCGGGTTGGCGATGATGCCCTTGGGGCGGCTCGCGATCGCGTGCGGGTTCACCTCGGACACCACGAGCGGTACCTCGGGGTCCCGGCGCCAGGCGGAGGAGTTGTCGATCACGACCGCACCCTGCCCGGCGACCTTCTCGGCCAGCGCCTTGGAGGTCGCGCCGCCCGCGGAGAACAGGACGATGTCCAGGCCGGAGTAGTCGGCCGTGGCCGCGTCCTCCACGGTCACGCCGTCCAGCACCGTCCCCGCCGAGCGGGCCGAGGCGAACAGCCGCAGCTCCGTCACCGGGAAGTCGCGCTCCGTGAGGATCCTGCGCATGACCGTGCCGACCTGACCGGTGGCTCCGACGATTCCGACCCTCACGACGACTCCTTTGCGTGGTTTGCGGGCGCCCCGTCCCTGGCCGGGGCCTTTCCATCATGCGGGGCACCTGGGCCCCTGTGTCCAATCCTTTGGGCTTGTGCCCGCGTAGTGGGACGGGGCCTCCGTGACGTACGCCACTGATGACTGCCCCGGAAACGAGTCGAACGTTTCGGCCCGTCCGGGCGTCATAGGGGAAACGCGGCAAGGAGAGGGGTGGCTGTGCTGCGCGGAAGGGCGCGCCGCGGCCAGGGGGGCGACGGACACCGTGACGTCGAGGATCCCCTGGACGCGGCCCAGGAACGCCGGGTGCGGGCGGTGCTCGCGCTCGGCGGAGTGCCGCAGGCGGACCTGCCGGACGGGGTGCAGCAGGTACGCCTGCGGCTGCTGGAGCGGGCCGCCGGCGGCCGCGAGGCACCGCGGGACGTCTCCGCGTGGGCGGCGGTCGTCGCCTCCAACCTCGCCATGGACTGGCACCGCGCCAAACGCCGCCAGGAACGCCTCGGCGAGCGCCTGGCCTCGCTGCGCCAGCTGGAGCACCCCTCCGGCGAGGACACCAGCCTGCTGTCCCTCGCGGTCGCCCAGGGCCTGGACGAGCTGCCCGACGCCCAGCGCCAGGTCCTCGTCCTGCGGTTCTACGCCGACCTGCCGGTGCGTTCCATCGCCGAGGAGCTCGGCATCCCGGAGGGCACGGTCAAGAGCAGGCTGCACACGGCGGTACGGGCCCTGCGCGCCCGCCTGCACGAGGACGAGGTGGTGTGACGTGACCGTCGAACAGGACGGCTACGACGGCGAGGGCACCGGCGTGGACCCGTTGCTGGCCGTCCTCATGGACGAGCCGCTGACCGACGCGGCCCGCGCCGACGCCGCCCTCGTGGCCGAGCACCGGTCGGCGGCGGCCGACGTGGCGCTGCTGCGGGAGCAGCTGGGGATCATCGCCGAGGCGCTGACAGAGGCACCGGAGGAGCCGGCGCAGGCCCCGGCGCCGCCGGTCCGGCCACGACCACGCCGCCGCCGTACGTTCGCCCTCGCCCTCGGCGCGGTGGGAGTCGCGGCCGCCGGGGCGATGGTGGTGGGCCTGGGCTGGCTGCTCGTTCGGGCGGGCGACGGCGCGACGGAGAGCTCCGGGGCCGCCGCCGACAGCGCCCAGTCCGACTCCTCCAAGGCCGTCGGCCCCCTCGGCTCCCCCGAGTACCTCGCCTGCGCCCGCCTGGTCGCCGAGGGCGAGGTGACGGACACCCGGCCCGTCCCCGGCACCGGCGAGGAGCGCGTCACCCTGGAGGTGACCCGCTCCTACAAACCCGCCAGGAGCGACGCCGACGTCACGTTCGCGATCCCCACGAGCGCCGGCCTCGACGAGGGCGAACAGGTTCTCGTCGCCATCCCCCGCGACAGCGTGTCCCCCGACTTCTGGCTGGTCGGCGAGGCCGCCATCGCCGCCCAACGCCCGCTGCTCATCGAGACGTTGCCGCAAGCGGACGCGACACCCTGCGCATAGAAGAGGGGCGGGCGCCCACACGGACGCCCGCCCCCACTGCCGTACCGGTGACTTACGGCGTGACCTTCTCGATCTTCACGTTGCCGACGCCCGCGGCCGTCCCGCGCGCGTTGACCAGCCGCACCTGGCCGAAGAACTCACGTCCCTCGGGCGCGGCCGCGGCGGCGGTGACACTGCCGGAGACCGTCGCCGACTCGCCCGTGCCGAGCCGCACCGGCGCCGAGCCGTCGACGCTCACGCTGCCGAGGGCGGCGGAGAAGAAGACGTCCCGGTAGTCGTACGCGGTGGAGCCGGCCGGCACCCCGTAGCCGTAGACCTCGATGGTGTACGTGCCGGCCTTCGGGGAGGCGATGGACACCTGCTCCTCGGAGTCACCGTCGGCGTCCTGACCGACGACGGCGCCGGTGCTGTCGTACACCGTCAGGTCCAGGTCGGCCGCCGCGTCCGAGACGCCTCCGATGGCCACGTCGAGCGACGTGGCGCCCTCGGGCACCTCGACGGTGCTGGTCTGGGTCTCGCCCTGCTTGATCGTCGGGCGGGTGGTCTTGGACGAGCCGAGCGGCCCGCCGACCAGCTTGCCGTCGATGGCGGCGTAGCCGTTGGTCACCTTCCAGGAGGCGGCGGCCGGGGTGCCGACCTTGGCCTCGGGCACGGTCACGGTCTCCGGGTCGAAGGCCGCGCCGAGGACGGTGACGTCCAGCTTGTACGGGTTGTCCAGCAGCGGCGACGTACGACGCGATTCGACCTCGATCTCCCAGACACCGGGCTGCGGGTCGGTGTACGAACGCACGTCCGGGCGGCAGGTGTTGGCCGGGTTGGTGTAGTTCGGGTAGCAGTTGATCGTCGACGTCGGGTCGGACGGGACGCCGTAGGGGTGGATGGCGATGAACCGGGTCTGGCTCTTGTCGGCCAGTCCGCCGAGCGCGACCTCCAGCGTCTTGGCGCCCTCGGGCACGGTCACGAAGTACGAGGTGGGGCTGTTGCGCTGCACCGAACCGGACGCGGAGTAGGTGTACTTCAGCGGCTGCGCGACGACGACCGTGTTGAGGACCTGCTTGTCGATGCCCTCGGTGCGCGGGTCGTCGACCTCCAGGATCGCGCTCTTCAGCCCGGCGGACTTCGGCGCGGCCTGCACCTTGACGGTGACCGGCTGGTTCAGCGGCAGCCGCACCTCGTCGGAGCCGACGATCCGGAAGGTGCCGCCCGCGTTGTTCTCGAAGTGCAGCTCGTGCCGGATCGCCTTGTCGGCGCCGGACGTACGGGTGATCGTGATCTCGTACGTCTTCTTCTGGCCGGCCTTCAGGCCGCCCTCACGGTCGTACAGGCCGGTGCCGTAGCCCGGGGTCTTCAGGAACTGGTCGATCGCGGTGTCGACCGGCGCCTTCACCGCGTACGTGTGCGCGGTGGCGCCGTCACGGATCGCGTCCCAGGCGTCCTCGATGTTGACCAGGCCCGCGCCCTCCTCGTACGCCTGCACACCCTTGATGTGGTCGGCGGTCGAGGTGAGCGCCGTGCGCAGGGTCGCCGGGGTGAGGTCGATGCCCTTCTGCTTCGCGGCGGACAGCAGCAGCGCGGCGGCGCCGGTCGCCTGCGGGGAGGCCATCGAGGTGCCCTGGAGCATGGAGTAGCCGGGCGGCAGGCTGTAGCCGGCCTCGGCGACCGGGCCGCCGGGCGACCAGGTCTGCGTGGTGTTGATGGCGGCGCCGGGCGCGGACAGCGTCGGCGTGAAGCCGCCGTCCTCACGCGGGCCGCGCGAGGAGAACGGCATCATCGCGTACCGCTTCTCCACCTTCGAGCCGTAGTTGGCGGCCCAGGTCGCCTTGGAGACGGTCGCGCCGACCGAGATCACCTTGTCGGCCAGCGACGGGTCGCCGATGGTGTTGGCGCCGGGGCCGGAGTTGCCCGCGGAGATCACCAGCTGGACGCCGTACTCGTCGATCAGGCGCGTGTAGAGCTCGGCGCGCGCGTTGTTGCCGTCGTTCAGCGCCGGGAGGCCGCCGATCGACATGTTGACGATGTCGACGCCCCGGTTGACGACCAGGTCGATCATGCCCTCGGTGAGGGCGACGTTGGTGCAGCCGCCGGACCAGGTGCAGGCGCGGGAGGAGACCAGCTTGGCGCCGGGGGCGGCACCGTTCATCTCGCCGCCGAACAGGCTGTTGGCGGCGGTGATGCCGGCCACGTGCGTGCCGTGCGAGCCCTCGATGACACCGATGCTGACGTAGTCGGCCTTGGCGCCGGCCGCGTTGTAGACGACGTCCTTGCGGATCTCGACCACGAACGGGATCCGCTCGGCGATCTCGGTGGCCGGGTTGTCGGTGCCGAAGTAGCCGATCTGGAAGCCGTCCTTGTACGGCTTCATCGCGGTGTCGTCGGTGAAGTCGAGGTCGTCGTCCAGGTCGACGCGCGCGGTGCCCGACGCGGCGTCGTACAACACGCCCCAGACATCCGTCGTGTCGCCGTCGCGGTTCAGGTCACCGGCCATGTCGCCACCGGTGGTGGCGGACTCGGAGAAGTAGTTGAACTTGTACGAGCCCTCCGGCGCCTTGAACGTCTCGGTGCCGAGCGTGGGCGTGGTGATGGAGAAGGTCGGGCCGCTGACCGAGGTGGTCATCCGGCGCCAGGTGCCGTCCCCGTCGGCGACCGGGTCCGTCGCGGTCACCCAGTCGACGATCTTCCGCTCACCGGTCGTCGTCTTCTGCAGCGCCGGGTGGCCGAGGTCCACACCCGAGTCGAGGATGCCGATGGTGATACCACGGCCGTCGGCCTTCGGGTGGTCCTCGACGAAGTCGACGGCACCGGTCTCGAAGGACGGGTTGTACGGGTTCTCGGCCGGGGTGTTCTTGCCGGGGGCCGGGTAGCTGCCCGTGGCCTGGGTGCCCTGCGTGGCGCCCGCGTTGGGCCGCGGGTCGTCCAGCGGTATCTCCTCGCGCAGGTCGATGCCGTGCACGGAGGACAGCTTGGTGGCGGCGGCGATGGCCGCGTCCGCCTTGCCGGTGGGAACGGTGGCCCGGACGTAGCCGAGCTTGTCGTACGTACGGCCGACCAGGCCGCCGTCGACCGAGTCGAGCTGCTCGGCGACCTGCTCCGTCTTGCCCGGCGCGGTGGCGACCATCATGGTCACGCTCTTGTCGCCCGCGGCCTTGGCCTCGGCGAGCAGCTCGGCGTCGTCGGAACCGAGCTTGTCGTGCGCGGACTTCACGCTCGGGTCGGCCGCTGTGGGCGCCTGGTCCGCGGCGAGCGCCACGGGTATGGGCCCGGCCGCGGCCAGCGCGGCGACGAGACCGGCGGCCACGGCGATCCGGGCCACACGTCTCGCGCCCGGTATCGGTTCGTTCTGGGGGGTGAGTGTCATCGGCATCCCTTGTTGGTTAAGGAACGAGACAGTCCGGAATACGGTCCCGGACGACCGCTCAGCCTTACGCAACAGCGGGATGTTTGGCGAGGGTTGACCGAATCGAAATGGATGAATGGGGAAAACCCGCGATGCACAGAGAGGGACACAGGGGAACGAGCGGAACATTTCGGGTGACGGGCGGCATTCCCGGTTTGGTGTGCCGGGCGCATTCCCGCCCGACGGGTTAACGTCGCTGCGTGCGCAGAAAGTTGAGGGTGGCGGCCTACGCCATATGCGTCCGCGACGGCCAGGTGCTGCTCGCCCGCTCCCCGACATCCGACGGGACGCCCGAGTGGGTGCTGCCCGGCGGCGGCATGGAACACGGTGAGGATCCCTACGACACCGTCCGCCGGGAGGTGCGGGAGGAGACCGGCTACCGGATCGAGGTCACCGGCATCCTCGGCGTCAACTCCCTCCACCGCACCTTCCCGCGCCGCCGCTTCCGCCCGGCGACCGACCACCACGGCGTACGCCTGGTGTACGAGGGGACCGTGGTCGGCGGCGAACTGCGCTACGAGATCGGCGGCTCCACCGACATGGCCGCCTGGCACGAACTCGACGCCGTACCCGCCCTCAGACGCATCGGACTGGTCGACCTGGGCCTGCGACTGTGGCGGGAACGCCCCGCCGCCGGGCGCGTCGACCTGGCATAGACCCGCGCATGTAGCGCACACGCTCACCACGTGCGTGGAGTCGGCGGCCCCGCACCGCACGGAGAAGGGCTGAAACCCGCTCAACCGGGACGGGCGCCGGCAACCTTCACGCGGTGCTCATGGTTTCTCCCTCCGACCGTGTTGTGATCCGAAAAGGATCCAAGGGGATCAGATGGGGGAAGACATGAACGTACGAGTGACCCTGGTGGCGGCGACGGCCGTGGCACTGTCGGTCGCCCTGGCCGGCCCGGCCCTGGCCGCACCCACCGGGGGCGGCCACGACGCGACCCGCGAGGCGCTGCGCGCCGCCGTGAAGGACGGGGTGCCCGGCGTCACGGCCACGGCCAAGGACGCGCACGGCACCTGGCGGGCGACCGAGGGCGTGGGCAACCTCCGCACCGGCGAGCCGCGTTCGACGGCCGACCGGTACCGGGTGGGCAGCATCACCAAGACGTTCGTGGCGACGGTGCTGCTCCAGCTGGAGGCGGAGGGCCGGCTGTCGCTGGACGACACGGTGGACGAGTGGCTGCCGGGCGCGGTGCGGGGCAACGGCCACGACGGCCGGAAGATCACCGTCCGCCAGCTGCTCAACCACACCAGCGGCATCTACAACTACACCTCGGACGAGGAGTTCGGCCGCACGTACTTCCTGAAGGACGGCTTCCTCGAGCACCGCTACGACACGAAGCAGCCGACCGAGCTGGTGGCGATCGCGATGGCCCACAAGCCGGACTTCGCGCCGGGCACGTCATGGAGCTACTCCAACACCAACTACGTCCTCGCCGGGATGGTCATCGAGAAGGCGACGGGCCGCCCGTACGGCACGGAGATCCGCGACCGCATCCTCAGGCCGCTGCACCTCAACGCCACGTCGGTGCCCGGCACGCGGGTCGGCGTGCCGCAGCCCAGCAGCCGCGCGTACAGCAAGCTGGCGGAGACGGCGACCGGCCCGACGTACGACGTCACCCGGCTCAACCCGTCCCTGGCGTACGCGGCCGGCGAGATGATCTCCGACTCGGCCGACCTCAACCGCTTCTACCGGGCGCTGCTGGGCGGCAAGCTGCTGCCGCCGGAGCAGTTGAAGGCGATGAAGACGACGGTCCCGATCGACGGCGCCCCGAACGCCGCCTACGGACTGGGCCTGCTGGACCGCGAGTTGTCCTGCGGCGTCCATGTCTGGGGCCACGGCGGCGGCATCCACGGCTCCTCGTCGGAGGCGGTCACCACCCCGGACGGCCGCCACTCCCTCGCCCTCAACTTCAACGGCGACTGGGCGGGCGACAGCGACGCGGTGGTGGAGGCGGAGTTCTGCGGCGACCGGTAGGCCGCGTATGAGGAGGGGCCGCCCGGGATCGGCCCCGGCGGCCCCTCCTCTCCCCTCCTGGTGCTGCCCCGGTCGGTCACTACCGGGGCAGCACCACCACATACGCCGCCGGATCGCGGTCCGCCGACGCCATCAGCGCCGTCCGCACGACCGTCGCCTGCTGCTCCATCGCGTCCCGTAGCTTCTTCGGCGTGATGTGCACGACCGTGATGCCCAGCCGCTCCAGGTGCTCGCGCTTGCGGGCGTACTCCGACCACAGGGCGTCGTCCTCCTGCCGGTGGCCCGGCCGTGGAGCGCGGGTGTCCAGCTCCAGGGCCACCGCGTGCTCCGGCCAGTAGGCGTCCAGGCCGCCCAGGTGCGGCCCACCGGGAAGACGGAGGTCGACGTTCCACACCGGGTCGGGCAGGCCGTACTCCCGGACCATGCGGTACAGCCGGTCCTCCGCGATCGCCCGCCCCTCGGCCAGCAGCGAGTCCACGGCGTCCACCACATGCGGGCGGCTGAGCAGCCTGGCCCGGTTCAACTCCCGGACGATCGCCGCCGGTTCGCAGTGACCGCCGCGCACCGCCTCGGTGAGCAGCCGCCGCACCGCCCCGGCGTCCTCGAGGTCGGCCACCGCGTCCGCCACGGCGCGCGGCACCGGCGCCACCGGCAGGCCCGTACGCTGCTGGGGCGTGGGCAGCGCGGGGGTGCGCAGCACGCGGGCGCAGCCCGTGGAGCGCAGTCGGCGCAGCCGGGGCACCAGGACGTCGATGCGGTCCAGCGAGAGCAGTGGGGGGACGGCGGCGAAACCGTGCAGGTTCAGCGCGGCGAGGCCGGTGATCATCACCTCCGGGTACAGCGGGCGCTGCTCGTTCTCGCAGCCGGGCTGGGCCGGGACCCCGGGGGAGGTCTCGCGGGCCGTGTACATCAGCACCGCGTGCAGCCGTTCCTCGCTGGTGGGCGGGCCGGGGTGGAGCAGGTAGACGCCCGGGAGGATCTGCTGCCAGGGGCCGCCGGGCTTGCACTGGGCGTCCGTCTCGGCGGCCGAGACACCGTGCGCCCGCAGCTGTGCGGCCGTCATGACCCGACGCCGGCCGTCGGACAGGTGGTGCAGGGGGCGGGGGGAGAGCGGGGTGTCGTGGTTCATGACCCGGGGATTCCCGCGCCTGATCCGCCCCTTAACCGCTGTTACACGCCCGTCGACAAAACCGGACAAGCTCGCTCTAAAGGACGCATGTTCGGATGCCGAGTTGGCAGCGAAAACCCCTGGTCCGTTCGGGTGCGGACCAGGGGTTACGGCTACTGTTGCCTGAATTTCGTAACGGTGACCAACGGCCCAAGCTCAGGCCAAAGCTACTGGTCAGCCACCCGCCGCCGCATCGCACGCCTGCCCGCGCAGCGCCCGCGCCAGGTCGTCCCGGGCCTCCAGCACCAGTCGGCGCAGGGCCGGGGCGGCGCCCTCGTGCGCGGCCAGCCAGGCGTCCGTCGCCGCGAGCGTCTGCGGTGAGTCCCGCAGCGCCGGGAACAGCCCGCGCACCACGTCCATGCCGATCTGGATCGACCGCTGCGTCCACACCCGCTCGATGGCGGCGAAGTACTTCTCCGCGTACGGCGCGAGCAACTCCCGCTGCGAGGCCTGCGTGAAGCCCGCGATCGTCGCCTCGACCAGCGCGTTGGACAGCGCGTCGGACTCCACGACCTGCGCCCACGCCTGCGCCTTGACCGCCTGGGACGGGCGGGCCGCCAGGCAGCGCACCTGGTGGCGCTTGCCGGAGGCGGTGTCGTCCCGGGCGAGTTCGGCGGCCAGCACCTTCTCGTCCGCGACCCCGTGCGCGGCCAGGGGCTCCAGGAACGCCCACCGCAGCTCCTGGTCGACGTCGAGGCCCTCGACGGCCGCCGTGCCGTCCAGCAGTTCCCGCAGCAGCTCCAGGCCGGTCGGGTCCTCGGTCACGCGCGCGTGGAAGCGGGCCCATGCCAGCTGGTGCTCGCTGCCCGGCTCGGCGTCGTACAGCTCGCGCCGGGCGCCTTCGGTGAGCATTCGGCCGCCCGTCTCGCGCCAGTCGGGCGCCGCGTAGTGCTGAAGCGCCGACTCGGCCCAGGCGTGCAGCATCTGCAGCACCCCGATCTCGGACTCGCGCCCCGCGAACCGCAGCACCAGGTCCACGAACTCCCGCGCCGGCAGCAGCGCGTCCCGGGTCATGTTCCACAGCGCCGACCAGCACAGGGCACGCGCCAGCGGATCGGTCAGCGCGCCCAGGTGCTCGCGGAGCGTGTCGAGGGACGTCTCGTCGAAGCGGATCTTGCAGTACGTCAGGTCGTCGTCGTTGACCAGAACCAGCTCGGGCGCCTCGGTCCCGGCCAGCTCCGCCACGACCGTCCGCGCGCCGTGCACGTCCACCTCGGCCCGCGCGTACCGCCGCAGCGCCCCCGTGTCGTCACGCCGGTACAGGCCGACCACCACCCGGTGCGGCCGCAGCTCGGGGTGCGACTCGGCGGCCTCCTGCACCACCGCCAGCTCGTCGATCCGGCCCTGCGCGTCCAGCAGTACCTGCGGCGTCAGCGAGTTGACCCCGGCCGTCTGCAGCCAGGACCGCGCCCAGCCGCTCATGTCCCGCCCGCTGGTCTCCTCCAGCACCGACAGCAGGTCACCGAGGCGCGTGTTGCCGTACGCGTGCCGCTTGAAGTAGCGCCGGGCGCCCTCCAGGAACGCGTCCTGACCGACGTACGCCACCAACTGCTTGAGCACGGAGGCGCCCTTGGCGTAGGTGATGCCGTCGAAGTTGAGCTTGGCGTCCTGCAGGTCGTGGATGTCGGCGGTGATGGGGTGGGTGGAGGGCAACTGGTCGGCGCGGTAGGCCCAGGCCTTGCGGCGGTTGGCGAAGGTGATCCAGGCGTCCTTGAAGCGGGTCGCGCCGACGCCTGCGAACGTGCCCATGAAGTCCGCGAAGGACTCCTTCAGCCACAGGTCGTCCCACCACTCCATGGTGACCAGGTCGCCGAACCACATGTGCGCCATCTCGTGCAGGATGACGTTGGCCCGCCCCTCGTAGGACGTCTGCGTCACCTTCCCGCGGAAGATGTACTCCTCCCGGAAGGTCACCATCCCCGGGTTCTCCATCGCGCCGAGGTTGTACTCCGGCACGAACGCCTGGTCGTACTTGCCGAACGGGTACGGGTAGTCGAAGTGGTCGTGGAAGAAGTCCAGGCCCTGCTTGGTGACCAGGAAGACGTCGTCGGCGTCGAAGTAGGGCGCGAGGCCCTTGCGGCACATCGCGCCGAGCGGGATCTGAAGCTGCGTGCCGTCGTCGAAGGTGCGGGTGTAGGAGTCCGTGACGTAGTGGTACGGGCCCGCCACCACGCAGGTGATGTACGTCGAGATCGGCTTCGTCTCCGCGAACCGCCACACCCCGTCGGCGCGCCGGCCGGCGCCGTTGCTCCACACCGTCCAGCCCTCCGGTGCCCGCACCTCGAAACGGAACGGCGCCTTCAGGTCCGGCTGCTCGAAGTTGGCGAAGACGCGGCGCGAGTCGGCGGGCTCGTACTGCGTGTACAGGTACACCTCGCCGTCCTCGGGGTCGACGAAGCGGTGCAGGCCCTCGCCGGTGCGGGAGTAGGCGCACTGGGCGTCGACGATCAGCTCGTTGTCGGCGGCGAGGTCCTCCAGCAGGATCCGGGAGCCGTCGAAGACCTCGCTGGGGTCGAGGTCGCGGCCGTTGAGGGACACGGCGGTGACGCTCGGCGCGATCAGGTCCGCGAAGCTCGCCGCGCCCGGCTCGGCACAGCGGAACCGGATCGTGGTCACCGACCGGAAGGTCCGCGGCCCGTCGCCGGTCGCCTCGCCCACCGCGGAGCGCACGTCGAGGGACACGTCGTATCCGTCGACGGAGAGCAGGGCGGCCCGCTCCCGGGCCTCGTCGCGGGACAGATTCTCACCGGGCACGGGCGGCACTCCCTCGGGTTGGTCGGACACGGCTGATCAGGACCGATCCTGCCATGCGCTGCTGACCTGGGGCAGTGGGGAATGGCGGAACGAGCGGCGGTGTTGCTCCGGACATTCCCCGGGAGAATCGCTTCCTCATGAGGAGAGACATGTCGGACAAGACCCCCGTCGACTTCTGGTTCGACCCGCTGTGCCCCTGGGCCTGGATGACTTCCCGCTGGGTGCTGGAGGTGGAGAAGGTCCGTGACATCGAGGTCCGCTGGCATCTGATGAGCCTCGCCGTGCTGAACGAGGACAAGCTCGACGAACTCCCCGAGGAGTACCGCGAGATGCTCGCCACCAAGGCGTGGGGCCCGGTACGGGTCGTCATCGCGGCGCGGCAGGAGCACGGCCCCGAGGTGCTCGGCGACCTCTACACCGCGGTCGGCACCCGCATCCACAACCAGGGTGAGGGCCCGGAGAGGGAGACGGTCGCCGCCGCCCTGAAGGACGTGGGCCTGCCCGAGTCCCTCATGGACCACTGGGACTCCACCCCGTACGAGCCGGAGCTGCGCGCCTCCCACAAGGAGGGCATCGACAAGGTCGGCCAGGAGGTCGGCACGCCCGTCATCTCGGTCCCCGGCCCCGACGGCGAGGAGGTCGCCTTCTTCGGCCCGGTCGTCACCCCCGCCCCCAAGGGCGAGGAGGCCGCCCGCCTGTGGGACGGCACCCTGGCCGTGGCCTCGGTCCCCGGCTTCTACGAGATCAAGCGCACCCGCACCAAGGGCCCGGACTTCAGCAACCTCTGAGGCCGGCGGCGGGACCTACCCCTCCTCGGGCAGGGTCCCGCCCCGCTTCCAGTCGTCCCGGCGCTGGATACGACGGCAGCCCTCATGACGGCACCGGTGATAGGCGTTCGCGACGAAGTACTCCTCGGGACGGGCCTCGGCGACGACCTGCCGGGCCGCCGGGATCTCCTCCTCGGTCAGGGGTCCGAACCACTTCATGTCACTGCCGGGGCAGTCCGGACAACGCACCCAAGCCATGGCGCCTCCTGAGCGAAGCCGACGCCGGTCACGCCGGTGCTCCGGGAGGCTAGAGCCTGCCGGGCGAAGATCGGAAGACCCCCGCGAGTCACGTCCTCGCGGGGGCCTCCTTCTTTCCGCCTGCCGACGTGAAGGGTGAGAAGACGATCACGAGGCAGGACGATGGGGAAGGCGCTCAGGGCGCCAGCAGCAGCACGTCCGCGCGGGACTTGGCGGCCTCGTAACGCCTGGCCACGTCCTGCCAGTTGACGACCTGCCACATGGCCTCGATGAAGTCGACCTTCTGGTTCCTGTACTGCAGGTAGAAGGCGTGCTCCCAGGCGTCGAAGACCAGGATCGGCGTCGCACCCTGCCCGACATTGCCCTGGTGGTCGTACACCTGCTCGACAATCAGCCGGCCGCTCAGCGGCTCGTACGCCAGGACGCCCCACCCGGAGCCCTGCGTGGTGGCCGCGGCCTTGGACAGCTGCGCCTTGAAGTTGGCGAACGAGCCGAACGACTCGGCGATCGCGCCCGCCAGCTCGCCCACGCCGTCCTTGTCCAGGGGCTCGCCGCCGCCGTCGCCGGTCATGTTGTGCCAGTAGATGGAGTGCAGGATGTGCCCGGAGAGATGGAAGGCCAGGTTCTTCTCCAGGCCGTTGATCGATCCCCAGGACTCCTTGTCCCGCGCCTCGGCGAGCTGCTCCAGCGTGTCGTTCGCACCCTTCACATAGGCCGCGTGGTGCTTGTCGTGGTGCAGCTCGATGATCTCGGGGCTGATCACGGGGGCGAGTGCGGAGTAGTCGTACGGCAGTTCAGGCAGCGTGTAGACGGGCATGAAGGGTCCCCTCGACCTCTTATTGCAATTAGCTTGCAACTACAACCTAGCAAGAAGAAGGCCCCCGCGTGTGAACGCGGGGGCCTTTCGGGGGTACGTCGGCGTCAGCGCCGGGCGCGCGCCCGCTGCCAGGCGTACCCGACGGCCGCCAGGAACAGGGTCATCCCGCCGGTCGAGTACAACTGCACCCGCGTGTCCGGCTCTCGGGCCATCAGGACGAAGATCGCCGCCATGCCCGCCAGCGCCACCCAGGTCAGCACCGGGAACGCCCACATCCGCACGACCAGCTTCTCGGGCGCCTCCCGCTCCAGCCGGCGGCGCAGCCGCAGCTGCGAGACGGCGATGAAGATCCAGACGACCAGGATGACCGCGCCGATCATGTTCAGCAGCCAGGGGAAGACGTCGTCCGGCCGCCAGTAGCTGAGCACCACGCACACGAAGCCGAAGAAGCAGGACGCGAGCACCGCGATCCGCGGCACCCCGCCCGACACCCGGCCCAGCACCTTGGGCCCCTGGTCGCGCCGCACCAGCGAGTAGGCGATGCGCGAGGCGCCGTAGATGTTGGCGTTCATCGCGCTCAGCAGCGCGACCAGCACGACCACGTTCATCAGCTGCCCGGCGCCCGGGATGCCGAGGTGGTCGAGGGTGGCGACGTACGGGCCGCTCTCGACGACCTCCTTCGAGTCCCACGGGACGAGGGTGACGACGACCGCCATCGAGCCGACGTAGAACAGCGCGATACGCCACATCGCCGTACGGACCGCGCTCGCCACGCCCTTGACCGGGTCCTCCGACTCGGCCGCCGCGATGGTGACGGTCTCCAGACCGCCGTACGCGAACACCGAGGCGAGCAGGCCGATCACCAGGCCCTCACCGCCGCCTGGCATGAAGTCCGTCAGATTGCTCGCGCCGGGGGAGTCCGTGCCGGGCAGGACGCCCGCGATCGCCAGCACGCCCAGCACCAGGAACAGCGAGATCGCGCCGACCTTCAGCGCGGCGAACCAGAACTCGAACTCGCCGAAGTTCTTCACGGCCGCGAGGTTCGCGCCGCAGAACACCAGCATGAACAGCGCCACCCACGCCCACTCCGGCGTGCCCGGCAGCCAGCCGCTGACGATCTTCGCGGCGCCGATGCCCTCCAGCCCGACGGCCGTGCACAGCAGCACCCAGAACGCCCAGCCCGCGGTGAACCCGGCCCACGGGCCGATCGCCCGCTCGGCATGCGCGGAGAACGACCCCGACGACGGATACGCGGCCGACATCTCGCCCAGCATCCGCATCACCAGCATCACCAGAAGACCGGAGATGACGTAGGCGACGACGATCGACGGCCCGGCGGCGGCGATGCCCGCGCCGGAGCCGACGAACAGCCCGGCGCCGATCACGCCACCGAGGGCGATCATC
This sequence comes from Streptomyces spinoverrucosus, assembly GCF_015712165.1. Taxonomy (NCBI): domain Bacteria; kingdom Bacillati; phylum Actinomycetota; class Actinomycetes; order Kitasatosporales; family Streptomycetaceae; genus Streptomyces; species Streptomyces spinoverrucosus. The sequence continues at coordinate 5,763,227 of NZ_JADPZX010000001.1, forward strand.
GACAGGTGGCGCTGCTTGAGTCCGTGGGACAGTGACGCGTCCGCCTCGGGCGGGGCCTGTACAGCAGTGGTGCGGGACATGGGCGCGGCTCGTCCAGTACGTGAGGGGATAAGGGGAACAACCGTACGGAGTGTAGAGGCCGGGGCGCCACACCACCGTGGCCTGCCCGATTGGCGAGACCCTACAGGGCCCCCTCACCTCTCCCGAGTGAGCCACATGTCTCCACCTCAGTGACCGGTATCACGCCCGTTCACGTGTAATCACCACTCTTTGTAAGGAGCCAACCACTGTCGCGCTCGCGCCTTTGTCGGGCGGTGACGGTGGTCGGCCCCGGTGCCCTGGGTTAGCGTCACGGTGTCCCGAACCGCCCTCACTCGCGGAGTCCCCATGAGCACCGCTGCCGCCGCCCCCGCCCGCCCGGGCCAGGTCCTCGCCGACCTGCTCCCCGCCTCCCGCGTCCGCGACGTCGCGCTCGTCGTCGGCGGCGCCGTGCTCACCGGCCTCGCCGCCCAGCTCGCCGTGCCGATCCCGGGCACCCCGGTGCCGGTGACCGGCCAGACCTTCGCCGCGCTGCTCGTCGGCACCGCCCTCGGTGCCGGGCGCGGGTTCCTCTCGCTCGCGCTGTACGCGCTCGCCGGTGTCGCCGGGGTGCCGTGGTTCGCGGAGGGCGGCTCCGGCGCGGCCGCCCCGTCCTTCGGTTACGTCATCGGCCTGCTGCTGGCCGCCACCGCCGTCGGCGCACTCGCCCGCCGGGGCGCCGACCGCTCCCCGTGGCGGATGGCGGGCGCGATGCTCCTGGGCGAGGCGATCATCTACGCCGTCGGCGTCCCGTACCTGGCCCTGGCCGCCGGCATGTCCGCGTCCGCCGCGATCGCTGCCGGGCTCACGCCGTTCCTGATCGGCGACGCGTTGAAGGCGGCGCTGGCGATGGGGCTGCTGCCGACGGCGTGGAAGCTCGTCGGCAAGCGCTGACTGTTCGGTGGGTGTTGCGGAGGGCCGGGGCGGCGGATCAGCGCCCCGGCCCTCGCGTATTTCTTATGCGCGTTTTCCTTGTGCGCGTTGTGCGGGTTGCCGTCGGGACCACCACAGTCCAGCCGCCCCCGCCGCGACCAGCGTCGCGCCGGCCGCGCCCAGCGGCAGGACGTCACGGCCGGGGCCGGTCCTGGGCAGCTCGTCGCCGCCCGGTGCCACCGGCTTGTTGTCGGTGCCGAGCAGCAGGGGCGTGGCCGGGGCGTTCGGTGACGGGTTCGTCGTACCGAACGGGACCGGGCCCTGCTGCCAGAACGTCTTGCTTCCGTCGCCGTTCTGGACGGGCAGACAGATCTTTCCGGTCTTGCTCAGGTCGTAGGTCGCGTCGACGTCGTACGACTTCGACGCACCCGCCGCCAGATTGTCCAGCGGGCAGGCGAAACCGCTGTTCGAGCCCTCGGGCAGATCACCCTCGGGTATCGCGGAGCAGCCGTCGACATTCTGGACCGTCAGCCCGTCGAAACCGACGACCAGAAGCCTGACCGGACCGCTGTCCTGTGCCCCCTCATTCTTCACCGTGGCGGTAATCGCCGTTTCCTGCGAGTCGTTGTCGACCGAGATCTTCTCGGGCAACAGCGTGGTCAACTCCACCCCCGCCGGCGCCTTGTCGACGGCCTTTCCCCCCTTGTCGCTGCCCGGTCCCTGGTCGTCCGCCCCGGCGGTGCCGGAAAGGATCAGCACGGCCGAGAAAGATGCCGCTACCAGCGATCCCATGATGGTCGTCGTACGGCTGGCGTTCCCACGAGAACTCATGTTCGTCCCCCTTGCCTGCGCCTGAATTCGCAGTACTTGAAGAGGTACCACAAGATTTCTCCGCACTATGCTGGTACGGCCCGACGTGTGGCCATTGTGTTTCCGTCATGGGGTTGTTGAGGGGGTGCGGAGAATTGCCGGGGAATACGCGAAGTACCGGTGTTCCAGGGTTACTGGTGGCAGGGCGCTATCGGTTGGTCGAGAGCATTGGGCAGGGGGGAATGGGGCGGGTGTGGCGAGCCGTCGACGAAATGCTCGACCGGCTGGTCGCCGTCAAGGAAATGCGCATCGACGGCCTTGACGCCGAGGACGCCCGCACCCGCCGCGAGCGCACACTGCGCGAGGCCCGGGCCACCGCGCGGATCGACCATCCCAACGTCGTCCGCGTCTACGACGTGGTGGACGAGGGTGAACGCCTGTGGATCGTCATGGAGTTGGTGGCCGGGCGTTCCCTGGAACGGATCATGGCCGAGGACGGGCCGCTCGGGCCGCGCGAGGCCGCACGGATCGGGCTGGGGCTGGTGGAGGCGCTGCGCGAGGTGCATGCGCGTGGGGTGCTGCACCGGGACATCAAGCCGGGGAACGTGCTGGTCGAGGGGGCCGGACGGCGGGTCGTGCTCACCGACTTCGGCATCGCGGCGATCCAGGACGCCAAGGCGTTGACCATGGCCGGGATGCTGGTGGGCTCGCCCGACTACATGGCCCCCGAGCGGATCTCCGGGCGACCGCAGGGGCCGCCGTCGGATGTGTGGTCGCTGGGGGCGACGCTGTCGGCGGCCCTGGCCGGCCAGTCCCCGTTCGCCCGGGACACAACGCTGGCGACGCTGCACGCGGTGCTCTACGAGGAACCCGAACTACCGGACTCGGCAGGCCCGTTGAGGGACGTGCTGGCAGCACTACTGCGGAAGGACCCCGGGAGCCGCCCGGGACTGCAGGAGGCGGAGGAGGCGCTGCGAAGGGCGGCATTCCGGCCCTCAGAGGCCACGCCTTCGCCGACGGTTGTGGTGCCTGAGCCGGGGGCTGCGGCGGGGCTGGAGATGGAGTCTGCGGCGGGGGCAGCTCCGGGGCCGGAGACGGGGCCTGCGGTGGGGGCGGCGCCGGGACCTGTTCCGAGGCCGGTGGCGGGGCCTGTGCCGGGGTCGGGGGCCGGGCCGGTGGAGTGGCCTGTGGCGGGGTCGGAGGTCGGGCCGGTGGAGTGGCCTGTGGCGGGCTCGGTGGTGGGGCCAGAGGCCCGGCCTGTGGTGGGGCCAGAGGCCGGGCCCGTGGTGGGGCCTGTGCCGGGGTCGGGGGCCGGGCCGGTGGAGTGGCCTGTGGCGGGCTCGGTGGTGGGGCCAGAGGCCGGGCCCGTGGTGGGGCCTGTGCCGGGATCGATGGCCGGGCCTGTGCCGGGGCCGGTGGCGAGGTCAGAGGCCGGGCCGGTGGCGGAGTCAGTGCCGGGAGCGGTGGTGGGGCCTGACCAAGGGTCAGTTTCAGCTCCGGTTCCAATTCCAGCCCCGGCTCCAGCCCCGGCTCCAGTTCCTGCTCCGGCCGCTTCAGTCCCCCCTTCTGCGGCTGAGGAGCCGACGCCCGTTCTGGTGGAGTCGTCGTCTGTGCGGCGGGGTGGTGTCTCGTTGGCGCGGGCTCAGGCGGTGACCGAGCGGCGGCCGGCGCCCGGAACTCTGGAGGCGGGGCAGGTCCCGTCGGGGACCAGGGCGCCTCGGCGGCGGACGGCGGTGATCGCTGCGGCCGGTGTCCTCACGGCCGCCGCGGTGGCCGGGATCGTCTTCGCGGCGACGGCCGGGCCGCCGGAGGACACCCGGGCGGACGGGACGCCACCGGCCACGGCCTCCGCTTCCGCCTCGCCCACGGTCGCCGGCACCTCCCGCCCGCCGACCCTGCCCCCGGGCGCGCGCGAGGAGGCCGGCGGTTACGCGTGGGTGACGCCCAACGGCTGGCGGCGGGATGTGAAGACGGGCTCGGAGGTGCACTACACCTCACCCGACGGCACCCAGGAACTGGCCGCCAAGTCCTCCCTGGCCCGGGGCGACCTGATGGAGACCTGGCGCACCTCGGAACGCAACGCCCACCAGGGGCGGGACTATCGCAAGATCCGCCTGGAGGAGACGACGTTCCGCGGCCATCCGGCGGTGATCTGGGAGTACACGTTCACCCTGGACGGCGTCCCGTGGCACGCCCGGCTGCTCGGCTTCGAGGCGAGGGGGAAGTCGTACCAGATCAATACGTGGTACCAGCCGGCCGGGGAGGACACCGCGCTGGCGATCTACGAGGACGTGAAGGAGAGCTTCACGCTGCTGTGAGTCACGGATGTGAGCACAGCGGCGTGAAGCTCTCCCGGGGCGTTGCCTAGTCCCGCACCTCGGTGGGCTGCGCGTCGGCCTCGACGGCGTTCCGCTTCCCGTTCCGCTGCCGGACCACGGCGACGGCGAGTACCAGGGCCGCGACGAGCAGCGACAGCAGCACGGTCTTGCGTCCGTCGTGCTCGGTGTCGGTCAGCATGTAGCCGAGCACGAACACGATCAGCGCGGCCGTCGCCCAGGTCAGATACGGGTACAGCCACATCTTCACGACCAGCTTCTCCGGCGCCTCGGCCTGGATGATCTTCCGCATGCGCAGCTGCGAGAAGCAGATCACCAGCCAGACGAACAGGGCCACCGCACCGGAGGAGTTGACCAGGAAGAGGAAGACGGAGTCCGGGAACTTGTAGTTGAAGAAGACGGCCACGAAGCCGAACGCGACGGACGCGAGGATCGCCGTCCGCGGCACACCGTTGCCGGTCGTGCGGGCGAAGGCCTTCGGCGCGTCCCCGCGCTGGCCGAGCGAGAAGGCCATACGCGAGGCGGTGTAGAGGCCGGAGTTGAGGCAGGACAGCACCGAGGTCAGCACGATGAAGTTCATGATCTGACCGGCGTGCGGGATGCCGAGGGAGTCGAGCGCGGCGACGTAGGAGCCGTCCTCGGCGATGGACTTGCTGTCCCACGGCAGCAGGGACACCACGACGAAGATCGAGCCGAGGTAGAAGACGGCGACCCGCCAGATGATGCTGTTGGTGGCCTTGGTGACGGCCCGCTGCGGGTCCTCGGACTCACCGGCGGCGAGGGTGGCGATCTCGCTGCCCATGAAGGAGAAGACGACGAGCAGCACACCGGTGAGGATCGCCCCGGGTCCGTTGGGCAGGAATCCGCCGTGTTCGGTGAGGTTGCTCAGCCCGGCCTGGTCGCTGTCGACGCCCGGCAGCAGGCCGAAGACGGCGAGACCGCCGATGACGATGAACGCGGCGATGGCGACGACCTTGATGCCGGCGAACCAGAACTCGAACTCGCCGTAGGAGCCGACGGAGACGAGGTTGGTGGCGGTCAGCACGACCATCACGATCAGGGCCCAGGCCCACTGCGGGACCGCCGGGATCCAGCCCTCCAGGATCACGGCGCCCGCGGTCGCCTCGACCGCCAGCACGACCACCCAGAAGAACCAGTACAGCCAGCCGATGGAGAACCCGGCCCAGCTGCCGAGCGCCCGGTCCGCGTGGGCGGAGAAGGACCCCGAGGTGGGGTTGGCGGCGGACATCTCACCGAGCATGCGCATCACCAGCACCACGAGCGTGCCGACGAGCGCGTAGGAGAGGAGGATGCCGGGTCCGGCGGTGGCGATGCCGGAGGAGGACCCCACGAAGAGTCCGGCGCCGATGACACCGCCGATGGCGATCATCGACAGATGGCGGTTCTTGAGCCCTGCCTGGAGACCGGTTCCGGAACCGGGATCGCCGGCTCCACCGTGGTCTCCGGGGCCGCTTCCGGCCTTCGTCAGGGTCGGCTGCGAAGTCATGGGACGGATTTCCTTTGCGCCGGGTGAGCTGATCCCCGCACGAGCGGTGTACGAGTCGGACCAGTGAATCCGAGGCGAACGAATTCTTGAACCTTTGATTCCAGATCGTTACTTGAGGTTTTCCTGAGCTTCGGTGGGGTTGCGCACATTTTTCGGCGCGGTTACCCCGCCCTGCTGCCCCGCGCGGCGCATGTCACACTCGTCCCATGCGCGTGTACCTCGGCTCCGACCATGCCGGCTATGAACTGAAGAACCACCTCGTCGAGTGGCTCAAGGCGGCCGGCCACGACCCCGTCGACTGCGGCCCACACATCTACGACGCCCAGGACGACTACCCGCCCTTCTGCCTGCGCGCCGCGGAGCGCACGGCGGCCGACCCGGACTCCCTCGGCATCGTGATCGGCGGCTCCGGCAACGGCGAGCAGATCGCCGCGAACAAGGTCAAGGGCGTGCGCGCGGCGCTGGCCTGGAGCGAGGAGACGGCGGCGCTGGGCCGCCAGCACAACAACGCCAACGTGGTCGCCGTCGGCGCGCGCATGCACACCGAGGAGGAGGCGACCAAGTTCGTCGAGGTCTTCCTGGGCACCCCCTTCTCCGGTGACGAGCGCCACATCCGTCGTATCGACATGCTGTCGGCGTACGAGACGACCGGCGACCTGCCGCCCATCCCGGCGCACCACCCGCAGCAGGACTGAGACCGCCCCCGGGGGGCTGGAAGGGACCAGGAACCGTGCCAGAGGGGCACACGATTCACCGGCTGGCGTACGACTACGCCGCCCGCTTCTCAGGCACGGCCCCCCGGGTCACCAGTCCCCAGGGCAAGTTCTCCGACGCCGCGGACCTCCTGGACGGCGCCGTCCTGACCGCGACCGAGGCCCACGGCAAGCACCTCTTCCTGCGCTTCCGCGACGCCGACTGGGTCCACATCCACCTGGGCCTGTTCGGCAAGGTCGCCTTCGGTGACGCCCCCGCCCCGCCGCCCACCGACACCGTCCGCCTGCGCCTCGCCAACGACACCGCGTACGTCGACCTGCGCGGGCCGACCACCTGCGCCCTGATCCCCGAGCAGGAGAAGCGGGCGATCCACGACCGCCTCGGCCCCGACCCGCTCCGCGACGACGCCGACTCCGGCGCCGCGTACCGGCGGATCTCCCGCAGCCGGACCACGATCGCCGCCCTCCTCATGGACCAGAAGGTCATCGCCGGCGTCGGCAACGTCTACCGTGCGGAGGTCCTCTTCCGGCACCAGATCGACCCATACCGGCAAGGAAAGGACATCACCCCCGCCGAGTGGGACGCGATCTGGGCCGACCTCGTCGACCTCATGCGCCAGGGCGTGAAACACAACCGCATCGACACCGTGCGCCCCGAACACACCCCCGAGGCCATGGGCCGCCCACCCCGCGTCGACGACCACGGCGGCGAGGTCTACGTCTACCGCCGGGCCACCATGCCCTGCCACATCTGTCGCGGCGAGATCCGCACCGCCGACCTCGCCGCCCGCAACCTTTTCTGGTGCCCCACCTGCCAGCGCGACTGATCGCGGGAGCCGCGTCTCAGAACCCGTGCGGCAACCAGGGCGCCACAGCACTCCCGAAGCCCACCGCCGCCTCGGCCAGCGCCCCGGCCCGGACCTCCCGCACCCGCCCGGCCGCCGCCAGCGCCCCGAGGCCGACCCCGCCGAGATACGCCGCCCCCAACTCACGTACCGACAGTGCGAGATCAGCCGCGTCGGACGTACGCGAACACGTCGCCCCCTTCGCGTCCCCCGACAGCCGCCAACGCCCCGCGTTCCAGGGACAGAAGTCGTCCACCACCTCGAACACGACGTCCACCGGCGCCTGATACGTACGAGCCTCCAGCGCGGCCCCGACGTCCACCAGCCGCACGTACAGCGAATCCCGCGACCGCGACCGGCACCGCCGGATGTCCGACACCTGGTACTGCCACGCGTCGTCGACCGGCCGCCCGCGCACGAGCAGCGTCGTCGTCAGATCGATCCCGAACAGGAACCGCCACAACGCCCCCTCCGTCGCCGGATCGAGCGCCGCCAGGTCCTCCAGGACCACCGTGCCGTTGTGCCCGGTCTCCCCCCATCCCAGCTTGACCCGGAACCGCGCGTACCCCGCGATCTCGCCATCCCGCTCGGCGACCACACACTGCAACGGCGACGCCCCGTCCCGCTCGCTCTCGGGATCGAGCAGCCCCACCCGCTCCCATCCGGGCCGCCGCGCGAGCATCCCGGGCCGCAGCGGCACCAGCTGGGCGTACACGTCCTCACACACGTCGAGGACATCGGCGGGCGCCGCGTACCGCAGCCGTACGTCATCGGCGCCGGCCGGCACCGACAGCCCTACCCGACCGGTGTCGATCTCGGCGCTCAGCCCGTAGGTCGCGGCGGCGTACCCGAACCGGCCGTAGATCTCCGGCTCGGACGCGGTGAGCACCGCCAGCGGCTCACCCCAGGACCGTACGTCGTCCAACTGCCGCCGCATCATGGACGTCAGCACCCCGCGCCGCCGGTGCGTGGCCGCCACCCCGACCATCGTCACGCCCGCCGCGGGCACCGAGGCCCCGCCCGGCACGGTCAGCCGGAACGTGAACGCCCCGGCCGTACCCACGCACGCGCCGCCCTCCCAGACGCCCAGCGAACGGTCGAACTCGGTGAGCGCGTTCCACAGCTCCCGCTCCTCGGTGGACTCCGGCACCCCACCGAAAGCGCGGATCAGGGTGTCGTACCACGCATCCCAGTCGTCGGGTCGCAGCACGCGTAGTTCGGTACCCGGGCCGGTCAGGAAGTCAGTTGCCATGGGCCCATGCCTACCAGGGCACAGCGGGACGAGCGAGGAAATTTCTCCCGGACTTCTCCGGGACGGCGGCGCGGCGGCTTTTCGTGAAGTTCACTGTGAGGTCGAGCCTCGGACGGGGGACAAGTGGGACCTCCCGTGCCAAGCAGCTGGTCCGATGGATAGGGTCCCGAACTGATGGCAGCAGGACGAGAGCGGCGCGCGGCGGCCGATACGTTCACGGCCCGGTTGAAGATGAGGTGGCACCGGGTCCGCGTCGGCCTGCGCAGAAGCGCCGTCGACTACTTCCGCGGCGACGGCTCCGACTGGGTCGCGCTGGCCGGCCTGCTGCTCACCATTCCCCTGATCGCCGCCGGTACGCTCGCCAACTCGGTGTGGTGCTCCCCGGCCGTGCTCGTCCTGCCGATCGTCGCGGGTGGCCTGCTGCTGCGCCCGGCCAGCCTGCTCGGCCTGTACGCGGCGGCCGCCACGGCCCTGATCGTGGAGTCGATAAAGCTCGGCCCGTACACGGAGGGCCCGTCGCGTGTGACGCCGGGCGTGGTGCTGGTGGTCGCCGCCTGCGGCTTCTTCGGGCTGCTGATCGCCCAGTTCCGCAGCCGGGTCGGCGTGCCCTGGCGGCGTGGCGGCACCATGCTGTTCGACCTGCGCGAACGCATCCGGGTGCAGAGCAAGCTGCCGAAGCTGCCGCAGGGCTGGCACCGCGAGATGGCGCTGCGCCCGGCCGGCGGCCAGTCCTTCTCCGGCGACTTCGTCGTCGCGGCCCGTACGAACGGCGGCCGCACCCTGGAGGTCGTCCTCACGGACGTCTCCGGCAAGGGCATGGACGCCGGCTCGCGCGCCCTGCTGCTGTCGGGCGCCTTCGGCGGCCTCCTGGGCAGCCTGCCCCCACACGCCTTCCTCCCCGCCGCGAACGGCTACCTGCTCCGCCAGGACTGGCAGGAGGGCTTCGCCACCTCCATCCACCTCGTCCTCGACCTGGACACCGGCGATTACGAGCTGTATTCGGCGGGCCATCCGCCCGGGCTCCAGCTCAGTGCGGGCAGCGGCCGCTGGGAGGAGAAGGCGGCAGACGGCCCGCTCCTCGGTGTGTACGACGGCGCCCAGTTCGACTCCGTGAAGGGCTCACTCCGCCCGGGCGACGTGTTGATGCTGTTCACGGACGGTTTGGTGGAAACCTCCGACCGCGACATCGTCGAGGGCATCGACCGCCTCACCGGCGAGGCCGACCGCTATGTCACCGGCGGCTTCCAGGGCGCCGCCTGGCACCTCATCGAGGCGGTCGCGAAGGACGTCAACGACGACCGCGCGCTGCTGCTGATCTGCCGCGAGGGCCCGACGGCCATGTCTGCCACCCACTGACCGTGGTCGGTCATGGCACTGTGCTGCCTCTGTAACTGCCGTCCACTCTCGATTGCATGAGCGATCGAGGCGTTGGTAGAGATGACATACGTACGATGGGACAACGGCCAGGACACGAGATGGGGGAGGCGGGTTCGGTATGAAGTTCGACATGGGTACGCAGACGTTGTCGTCGCTGATGCGTGAGTCGCGTGGTTCGAGTGATGATCTCGGCACGTTGATCCGTCAGTTGGTGCAGGCGGCGCAGCCGTTGGAGGGCAAGTTCAACGGCACCGGTCGGGCGATGTTCGACCAGTTCAAGGCGCGTGCGGATGAGATCACCAGTGAGCTGAACGGGTCGTTGTCGGCGATCCTGGGTGGTCAGTCGGGTATGGAGTCGGCGTTCAGCTCCGGCGATCAGGAGCAGGGTGACAATGCGCGGCAGCAGATGGCGGCCGCGAACTTTGATGCGGCGCGGTTCCGTTAGGTCGTCGGGTTGGTTGGTTCGGTTTTCTTGACGGGGAGTGGTGTGTGATGGCGGGTGCTGGTGCGGATCGTCGGTCGTATGACACGGGTGCGTCGACGGATGCTCAGGCGAACATTCAGACGGTGATCGGCCGGCTGGAGGAGGTCATCGGTCAGCGCGATCGTCAGGTGAAGGCCGCGATGGCGGACTTCACGGCGGATGGTGTGGCGGATGAGTATCACGGCAAGGAGCAGCGGTGGAACCGTGCTTCGCAGGAGGTGCGGAACATCATCCAGTTGTTGAAGACGACGTTGGAGAAGAACGACGGTACGGCGCAGTCGACGTTGTCGCGGGCGAAGGCGGCGGTGGACAACATCGGCTGAGGCTGGTGACTGGTGGCTGGTCGCTGGGTTTGGTTTACGGGGGTTTGTGGTGTCCGGGTGGGATCTGAAGCCGCAGGGTATTTCGGGTGTGCTGAAGACGACGGGTGAGACCGCGTCGAACTTCGAGAAGTACGGGAAGTCGTTCGGGGATCATCTGACGTCGGCGGCTTCGAGCGCGGGCACCATTTCCGCCGAGGGTGGCGGTGAGGGCGGTGAGAAGGCGCAGGGTGGTCTGGTGGCCCTCGCGTTGTCGCAGTACGCCGAACGCGCCTCGAAGGATCTGCAGTTCGTGGCGGCGCGGGCGGGTAAGTCGTTGCAGGGTGTGGTGGATGCGACGACGGCGTATCTGAACGGCGATCAGGAGATGGCGGCGGAGGCGCAGCGTAATACGTTGAAGGCGCCGAAGCTGGATATGCCGGGGGTGGGCAAGGCGTGATCAACCCGTCGCAGATTCCCCAGTTCACGGGTGATCTGGCCCAGTTGGAGAAGGATTACGGCGGCCTGAAGACGGACGCCGGGCATGTGCGGGATGCCGGCCGGGACGTTCACCACCAGTTCCAGGGCCTGTCGGCGTACTACCAGGCCCCGGAGGCCGAGCAGCTCTTCGCCACCACCAAGCCGGTCCAGGACAAGGCGGACGCTTTCGCCGACGACCTGGAGACCGTCTCGGGGGCGCTGTCCGCGTATGCGACGGAGGTCCGTCCGCTGGTGGACAAGCTGAAGCAGCTGAAAGCGGACGCCACGGCCTTCGTCAACTCCGTGAAAGACGATGACGAGTGGGAGTACGACGAGGACAGGGTCGGCGAGCACAACCAGCTGCGCGATGACATCACCGCGACCGTTGCTGCCTTCTGGGCGGCGGAGCGGACGTGCCACAACAAGATCACTGCGTTGTGGGGTGGGACGCAGATGGTGGCCGGTGATGGGTCTGAGCGTAAGGACCAGTACGGGTTCTCTGCGGAGGACATGAAGAATGCGAAGCTTCCCTGGGGTGACCCGGTGGAGGAGAAGCATCACTGGTACGAGGTCGGCCACTGGGTGAAGTCGTTCGTGTGGGACGGCCTGATCGTCGACGGCATCTGGGGCACGATCAAGGGTCTGGGCACGCTGGTCGGCTTCGGTGGCTGGGACGCGATGGGGCAGGCGTGGAAGGGGCTGGCGCAGCTGGCCACCGGTCTGGCGCTGTCCTCGATCCCGGGCGTGGGCACCCTGTTCTGGGCGCTGCCGGACAACAAGCTCCCTTCCTGGATCCGTGACTCGCGCACCGCGATGAAGGAGACGGGCAAGGCGCTGGTGGCGTGGGACCAGTGGGGCAAGAACCCCGCCCGCGCGGCTGGTGCGGTCACCTTCAACGTGCTGACCACCGTGTTCACCGGCGGCGCGGGTGGCGCGGTGGCCGGTGCGGGCAAGGCGGGCGCGGTGGCGAAGGTGCTGGGCACGACGGCGAGGGCCATCGACCCGATGACGTACATCGCCAAGGGCGCGGGTGCCGGTCTGTCGAAGATCGGCGACATCGCCACCAGCCTCAAGGGCGTCGGCAACATCGACATCCCCACCCTCCCGGACGGCTCCGTCCACCTGCCCGACGGTCGCCTGATGGACCCGAACGGCAACCTCATCGCGCCCAACGGCGTCATCGACACGACGCCGGTTCCCCACGAGACCGGCCCGACGGTCCCGCACGGCACCACCACGCCGACGCTCCCGGCCCACTGGACGACCCAGGGCGTCCAGCAGCCGGTGTACGCGGGTGCGCATGCGGGCGACGGCATGGCGCACACGGTCGACAACGCCGGCCACTACAACGCACCCGGCCACTACAACGCACCCGCCCCGCACGCCGCCACCGGCGGTCACGTCCCGGGCGGTTCCTTCGACGCGACGCCGACCTCGACGCCGTACGGCCATGCGCCGTCGCCGTCCGCGTACGATCACGCGCCGTCGCCGTCGTCGTACGACCAGACTCCGACTGCCACACCGCACGCAGGCGGTGGTCACCCCGGCGGCACGACGCCCTGGTATCACCAGACGACGGGGGCCAACCCGGCGCACGAGGTCCCGACCACCACGCCGCACACCGGCGGTCCCGACGTTCCGGGCACCGGGGGCCACACCCCGGACACCCCGCACGGCACGGGGCACGACGCGCCTGGTGTGGGCCACGCCGACGACGCCTCGCACGGTGCCGGGCACACGGACGACGCGGTGCACACCGGTGACCACGTGGACCTCGGCGACCACACGGGCGTCGTGGACGCTGCCGCCCACCACGGCACCGACGCTCCGGTCGGCCCGGGGCACCAGGGCACGGATGTGCCGGGTGGTGGGGCAGGGGAGCCATTCGAGTACAAGCCGTCCATGTCGCCGGAGGAGTTCGCAGGCCTCAGCGATGCCGAGAAGCACGCGGTGGCCGCGGCCGAACTGGCGCGCGGCACGAACCCCGCGCCGAGCGTCAGCAACGAGGCGGGGCTGGCGTACGGCAACGCGTACTGGAACGACTTCCTGGACGACCTGCCCGCCGAGTCGCGGGAAGCGCTGAGGACGTACAGCGGCAACGAGTACGACCTGATCAACGGCCACCTGCGCTTCGGCAACGACCTGGACGACTCGCTCAACGGCACCATCGACGAGATGGACAAGGTCATGGACACCCGCCCGGTGCCCGAGGACCTCATGATCGTCCGCGGCACCGGTGTCGACCACATCAAGATCGACGGCCGCCCGCTGAAATCACCGCTGGACATGCAAGGCGGTGTGTTCGACGACAAGGCGTACACCTCCACGGCCCTCGGCAAGACACCGCCGCCGCCGTTCGACGGCAAGCCCGTGTGGATGCATCTGCGAGTGCCGGAGGGCACACCCGCCCTCTGGATCGACCACCTCTCCAAGTACCCCGGAGAACGCGAGCTGCTCCTTGCCCGGGGCTCCGAGTACAAGGTGACGCGCGTCTTCATGGACGAGGCGGGAAAGTGGCATGTGTACGGGGAGGTTCTGCCGAGGCCGTAGCCTTCGTCGCAGATCAGCCCGACTCAAAGGAATGCGAACGTCATGAGCAGCGAACGACCGATCAACCCGCGTTTCGACGAGGACGTGCACTTCAACCTCGTGTCGCCGGGTCCGCCGCGATACCAGAACTACACCGACAAGCCGGTGCGATACGTCATGGTGGTCGACAAGCAGGATGGCGTGGTGCTCGGTTACGTGTGGGCCAATGACGAGGACGACGCCGCCGCGTGGGAACCCCGCGAGGCCGCCGGACCTCGGGCGTTCTCCGAGGGCGGTCTCTGGCACGCCAGGCTGGAGGGCGCCAAGGGGCGGGGCATCCTGCCGTCCCAGGCCCTCGCGGAGCTGCTTGCCAATCCGGAGGGCGTCAAAGGCCGGGTCCTGCCGGACTCCCTCACCGACGCCCCGAACGCGGCCGCGGTCGAGGCACTGGCCAAAGGTGAGTAGAGAACGAGGGATCAACCCGCGTTTCGACGACGACGTGTGGTTCCGCCAAGTGGACGGTCCCCCGAGGTACGCCCGCGACACCGACGGGCCGGTCGCGTACCTGAGCGTCGCCGACCGGACCGGCACCGTCATCGGGTACGTATGGGCGAACGACGAGGACGTCGCGGCGGGCTGGGTGACGCCCCCGGGGCTCTCGCCCAACGCCGTCAACGCCGGTGGCCGGTGGCTGCGGGCCCTGCGCGGCGGCAAGGCCCGGGAGCTCGCCCCGACCGCCCTGCTCGCGGAGCTTGCGCAGGGCACGAACGACTGCGAGCAGAGCCACGCCGTGCCGGGTTCCCTCACCGAAGCCCCGTCCCTCGCCGTACTCAAGGAGCTGGCCGCCGGCGGCTGAATCGCCCGGTAAGGCCTGACCAGATGTCCAGTCCCGTGCACTACGTCACCCTCACCGCCCCTGACGGCGAAATCATCGGATACGTCTGGGCCGATGCCACCGTCGTCGACTTGGTTCACCGGTCGGCCGGCAGCAGCGGTGCCTACGAGGCGGGCACGGAGTGGTACCGCCGGGCGCATGACGCCCACAAGCGGGGTCTCGCCCCTCTCGGCGTCCTCACCATGCTCAGCCGCGAACCCGGCGTCGGCCCCGTCACCGAGGCCCCCGACGTCGCCGCGATCGAGGAACTGGCTCGTGTCGTCACCCCGGACGACGACCGGCGCCTGCTCAATCAGCTTGACCGGGACAACGCGGACGCCTGGCGCGAACTCGCCGACGCCTTCGACGCGCTCACGGACGAGGACCGGGACATCAAGTGGGGCGGGGGCCAGAAGCTGGCGGACGGTGTGTACCACGTGGCCTTCCCGCTCTACGGCGAGCCGCTGGAGCGCGCTGTCCAGGCACTCTCCCGCGTCGGCGCCGTCACTCCCGAGCATCGATGGATCGACAGTCCGATGCCCCAACCTGCGTCCGACGGGCGGCTGTCCGCAGCGGACGCCGTGCGCGCCGCCACGGCCATCGTGCGTGGGGAGCGCTTCTCCGACGGGACGATCGCCAGGGCCGTGCAGAACGGGCTCCTCGACGCCGTCGCCGAGTCGCTCCGCGCCTGGTACGCCCAGCAGCCCCCCGTCGGCGGAGCGCCCCCCGCCCCCGGCAACATGTGCAGGTTCTGCGGAGGTTCCCCCGCCGTCGACGTCACCTTCCGCGCCCACCGCGGCCTCGTGATCCTCATGGGGTTCAAGAAGACGGACGGGCCCATGTGCATGACCTGTGGGCTGGCCGTGTACCGGGCCTACACCACCCACACCCTCTGCCAGGGTTGGTGGAGCCCCCTCTCCCTCTTCATCTTCGCGCCGTTGACGCTGGTCCGGAACGTCCTCGCCGTGCGCGGGGTGAAGCGGCTCCCGGCGCCGGGGCCGGGGACGCTCGGGCCGCGGTACGACCCCGGCGTGCCCGTGCACCGGCGGCCGCGTGCCTATGTCGCCCTCGTCCCCGTGCTGTGGGTGCTCTTCATGATCGTGACGGGGCTGTCGGGAGGGGCGTGAAGAGCCGCGAGGGGCTGCCGCACCCCGGCTGTACGCATGGCGCGTCCATGTCCTATGTTGCGGAAGCGAAGTCAGGGGGGATCCGCATGCCGCAGGAGATGAGTCTCGCCGAGGTGGAGGCCGTTGCCCGCGCCGCGCACGCCGGGCAGACGGACAAGGCCGGGCGGCCGTACGCCGAGCATCTGTCCGCCGTCGCCGAGGGGGTGCGTGCCCGGGGCGGGGGAGAGGCGCTCATCGCCGCCGCCTGGTTGCACGACGCCGTCGAGGACGGGGTGCTGAGCGAGGAGTGGCTGGCGCAGGCCGCGCTGCCGCAGCGCACGAAGGACGTCGTACGGGCCGTGACCAGGCGGGCGGGGGAGACGCCTGAGGCGTACGCGCGCCGGATTCTGGCCACGCCGGGGGCCCGGCTCGTCAAGGCCGCCGACCTGGCGCACAACGCCGACCCGCGCCGCCTCGCCGAGCTCGACGAGGCCACGGCCAGGCGCCTGGAACAGAAGTACGCCACCATGCGCGGCCTCCTCGGCCTCACATCCGACGACTGACCCACTAAGACCGACGACCTCTACGGCACAGGACGACGACTGAATGGCACGGGACTACGACAGCCAACTGCTGGAGTCGGTGGCGGTACGCCGGCGCCGGATGCGCGACGCGCTGCTGTTCGGCGCGCAGCGCGCCCGGCGAACCGCCGACGAGCGGCTCGGCAAGGTGTTCGCGGGTATCGCGATCGCGGCCGTACTGTGCGCCGGCTGTATCGGCTGGTCCTTCGTTCAGGCCACCCTCGCCAAGCAGCGGGCCGAGCAGGAGAAGCAGCGCCAGCAGCAGGAGCAGATGTACAACCCGTCGCCCGGCGCGTCCGCCGGCGACGGTGGGGAGAAGCAGTGAACGGGGTGTGCGTGACTGACGTGAGCACGTCGCCAGGCCACGATGGCCGAAACGACGCGATGATAGGTTCCGGTGAGTGGTGAGCACATCAACGACGTCCCGGACTCAACTGAGCCGGGTCACCCTGGTCGGTGAGCGACGACGCGCCGACATCGTTCTGCCCTCGGACACGCCGATCGGCCAACTGCTCCCCGACATACTGCGGTTGCTCGACGACCGGGCCGCCAGCCGGCCGACCACACGGCAACTGATCAGCACCGACGGCTCGGTGCTGCCGCACGAGGCCACACTGTCCTCGGCCGAGGTGCCCGACGGCGCCGTACTGCGCCTGGTGCGCGCCCACGCCGCACCGCCCGCGCCCGTCGTGCACGACGTCACCGACCAGGTCGCCGACGACCTCGACCTGCGCGCCTGGCGCTGGCGTCCGGCCGCGCGCCGGATCAGCGCCGGCGTCGCCACCTTCGCCTTCGCCGTCGCCGCGGCCGTGCTGGCCCGGCGGGAGTTCGCCCTGGAGTCCGTGGCGACCGCGCTGTTGGTCGCGACCGTCGTCTTCCTGATCGCCGGTGCCGTGGTGGCGAAGACCGGCGGCGGCAACCTGGGGCTCGCCACCGCGCTGCTGCTCGCCTCCGGCGGGCTCGGCGTGCTCGCCGCGTGGACCACTGCCGACGCCTACGACTGGTCCGGCACCGCCCGGCTGGCCGGGGTCGTCGCCGCGCTGGTGCTGAGCCTCGTGCTGCTCGCCTTCTTCTCGCCACTCGGCCGAGGCGGACTCATCGGGGCCGGGGCGGCCGCCGTCATCACCGTCGTGTGGGAGGCCGTCGCCGCCGTACAGGACAAGCCGGAGCGGCTCGGTGCCGTGATGGCGGTGTTCTCGGTGGTGCTGCTCGGGATGCTGCCCCGGTTCGCGCTGATGGCCTCGGGCCTCACCGGGCTCGACGACCGGCGCTCCTCGGGCACCTCGGTGAGCCGGCACGAGGTCGGCAACGCGCTTGCCGCCACCCACCGCGGCCTCGCCCTCGCCACCGTGGTCACCGCCGCCTCGGCCGCCGCCGGCGGCTGGCTGCTGACCACGGGGGAGGACCCGGCCTGGTGGTCGGTGGCGCTGGCCTCGCTCACCGCGGTCGTCCTGCTGTCCCGGGCGCGGGCCTTCCCGCTGGTCGCGGAGGTCGTGGCGCTGTTCGGCGCGGCGGCCCTGCTCGTCGTACGGCTCGCGGTGCTGTGGCTGGACCACGCGGGCGGGGCCGGTGCGCTCGTCCTGCTGGCGGCTGCCGCGCTGCTGCCGCTGCTGGTCCTCGCGATCGAGCCGCCGGAGCACGTCCGGGTGCGGCTGCGGCGCCTGGCCGACCTGGTGGAGTCCCTCGGTGTGATCGGGCTCTTCCCGCTCGCCGTCGGGGTGTTCGGTATCTACGGGCAACTGCTCAACAAGTTCTGAGGCTTCGAATACGGACGCCGACGCGCGTCGCTCCGGGCGGGACGACGAGGCAGGAGCGTGGCGGGAGAGAAAGGGCGACATGCCGAGCGGGGACAACTGGCAGGGCGATGTGCTGCGCGACCTGAGGGCCGGCGCGGCCGGACAGCGTGCCGCACAGCAGGGCGCCCGGCCCGGGGAGCAGTCCGGCGCGCAGCCGGAACAGGCGCCTCCACAGCAGGAACAGCAGCAGCCGCAGCAGGCGGCGGGGCAGCCGGGGCCGCAAGTTCCCCCGCAGGGGCCGAACCCGGCGTACGGCTACCCCCAGCAGCAGCACCAGCAGCCGGGCCCCGACCCGGCCTACGGCTACCCGCAGCAGCAGCCCGCCTCCAACGTCCCGCAGCAGCAGGCCCCGTACGGCTACCCGCAGCAGCAGGCCCCCTACGGCTACCCGCAGCAGGGGTACGCCGACCAGGCACAGCAGTACGCCGAGCAGGCCCAGGCCTACGCCGCCCAGCACCAGCCCCAGCCGTACGCCGACCAGGGCAACGCCGCCCACCCCCAGCAGCAGGCCGCCCCCACCCCCCAGCCCGCCCCCGCCCGCCGCGCCCCGGCCTCCCGCACCACCCCCGACTCCCGCCCGGCCGTCGACAAGCGGATCGCCGACGCCGGACTCAAGCCCCGCCGCGGCGAGCCCTTCGGCACCCGCGCCCTGCGCGCCGTACGCCGTACCGTGTCCTCCTCCGCCGCCCGCGAGGTCGCCGAGACCACCGCCACCGCCGAGGTGCTCCAGCAGGCCGTCACCACCGGCCGGCAGATCGCCGTGACCTCCATCCGTGGCGGCTCCGGCAAGACCACGGTCGCCGCCCTGCTGAGCACCACCTACGCGCACTACCGGCAGGACCCGGTGCTGGCCGTCGAGGCCGACCCGGCGCTCGGCACCCTGCCGTTGCGGCTCGGCGCGGAGAACCTGCGCTGGACCACCGGCGACCTCGCCGACGTCGTCGAACCGCAGATGTCGCTGCTCGACATCACCGGCTACCTCGTCCAACTGCCCGACAACGCCTGGCTGCTGCCCGGCAGCCAGGGCCAGGTCGGCGCCATGCTCGACACCCGGTCCTACGAGCGCGTCATGGTGTCGCTGCGCCGCTACTTCGGGGTGACCGTCGTCGACTGCGAGACGCTGCCCGCCGAGGTGGCCCGCACCGCGCTGTCCGCGGCCCAGGCGCGGGTGCTGACCGTGCCCGCCACGCTGGAGGGCGTCGCCAGCACGCACGCCGTGCTGCAGTGGATGCGCGGACTGCCCCGGGACATCACGACCTCGACGGTCGTCGTCCTCACCGAGACCGTGCCGCACACCGGCGTCGACCTCGACAAGGCCGCCGAGCCGCTGAAGGCGACCGGCGCGAGCGTGCGCGTCCTGCCGTACGACCGGCATCTCGCGGCCGGTGGCACCATCCGCACCGACCTGCTCGCCCGGGCCACCCGGCAGGCCGCCGCAGGCCTGGCCGCGGAGGTCTTCCAGCTGTCCCAGAAGCGCCGTTGAGCTCCCCCGAAGGGAACCCGCAGAGGCAAGGACGATGAGCACCCGACTGATCCACCGCCCGGCCCGGACCACCCGTCCCCCGGCCTCCCCCGCGCCGCGCACCATAGAGGCCCCGCCCAACCTGCCCGACGGCAAGTCGGGTTCGGTCGCGACCTCGCTGCTGCCCGTCGCCGGTGTGATGTCGTCCGTCGTGATGATGACGGTCGTGCGCAACAGCCAGTTCGCGGCACTGGGCGCGATCATCCTCGTCGTCACCATCGTCGGCTCGATGATTCTGCTGTTCTCCCAGCGCGGCAAGGCCCAGCGCACCCGCCGCACCCAGCGCGAGGCCTACCTCGCCTACCTGGAGGACCTGCGGGAGGAGCTGTCGAAGGAGGAACGCGAGCGCCGGGAACGGGCCCAGGTACTCAACCCGCCGCCGGACGCGCTGTACGACATCGTGCGCGACCCCGCCCGGCTGTGGGAGCGGCGCCGTATGGACGGCGACTTCCTGCGCGTGCGCGTCGGCACCGGCGAGATGCGGGTACGCGACCTGAAGGTCGGCGACCAGGGCTCCTCCGTGCTCACCCCGCCCGACCAGTTCATGCTGAACGAGGCGTCCGCGCTGGTCGCCCGCTTCGGCACCGGCACCGAACTGCCGCTCACCGTCCCGCTGGACCGGGTCGGCAACATCAGCGTCATCGGCCGCCGCGAGGACACCCTGCGGGTCGCCCGCGCCCTGCTGGCGCAGGCCGCCGCCACCCACGCCCCGGACGACGTGGCGATGGCGCTGGCCGCGCCCGGCGACCGGATCGCCGACTGGGAGTGGGCCAAGTGGCTGCCCCACCTGCTCGACGGCGAGCAGTTCGACGGGCCCGTCGCCGCCCGCCGTATCGCCCCCTCCGTGCCCCAACTGGCCCGGCAGATCGGCCCCGAGCTGCGCCGCCGCGCCTCCTACGCGGCTGAAGTGCGGCGCGGCCTGTCCGGCCGGGACGCCCTCGCCATGAGCTCCCGGCTGATCGTCGTCGCCGACGCGCACGGCGACGACGCCGTGGACCTGCCCCGCCCCGACGACGCGGTCGGCCTGCGCGACATGGGCGTCAGCGTGCTGCACCTGCTCGACGAGCGGGTCCAGGAACCGGGCAGTGTCGGCGTGCGCATCACCGTCGACGGCGAACGCGTCGTCATCGAGGACCTGCGCGAGAGCGAGCCGATCAGCGCCCACGGCACCGTCGACGAGGTCGGCCCCGCCTTCGCCGAGGGCCTCGCCCGGATGCTGGCCCCGCTGAGGCTGTCCGCCGACTCCATGGGCGCCGACGCCCCGCTGACCGGCCCCGTCGACTTCGCCGAGCTGCTCGGCATCGACGACGTGGCCCGCCTCGACCTGGACCGGCTGTGGGCGCCGCGCGGCGAACGCGCGTTCCTGCGCGTGCCGATCGGCATCAGCGACTCCCGCGAGTCCGTCCTGCTCGACCTGAAGGAGTCCTCCGAGCTGGGCATGGGCCCGCACGGCCTGTGCGTCGGCGCCACCGGCTCCGGCAAGTCCGAGCTGCTGCGCACCCTCGTCCTCGCCCTGGTCGCCACCCACCCGCCGGAGGACCTCGCCCTCGTCCTCGTCGACTACAAGGGCGGCGCCACCTTCGCGCCCTTCGCCGACCTGCCGCACGTCGCCGGTGTGATCACCAACCTGGAGAACCAGGCGGGCCTGGTCGAGCGCGTCCACTCCTCGCTGGCCGGCGAGGTCAAGCGCCGCCAGCAGGTGCTCAAGGACGCCGGCAACGTCGCCGACATCGGCCACTACGCCGCGCTGCGCGCCGAGAAGCGCCCCGACCTGGAGCCGCTGCCCCACCTGTTCGTGGTGATCGACGAGTTCGGCGAACTCCTCACCGCCAAGCCCGACTTCATCGACCTGTTCCTGTCCATCGGCCGCATCGGCCGGTCCATCGGCGTGCACCTGCTGCTGTCCAGCCAGCGCATCGAGGGCGGCAAGCTCAAGGGCCTGGACACCTACCTGTCGTACCGGCTGGGCCTGCGCACCTTCTCCGCCGACGAGTCCCGCACCGTGCTGGACACCACCGACGCCTTCCACCTGCCGCCACTGCCCGGCTTCGGCTACCTCAAGGTCGACACCAGCCACTACGAGCGGTTCAAGGCGAGCTATGTCTCCGGCGCCTACAGCGGGCCCGTGCAGCGCGAGGCGGAGGACACCGGTCCGCTCGCCCTCGCCTACGAGGCGTACAACTCGCTCGGCGAGGAGTCCGGCGCGGCACCCGAGGAGCAGCCGCAGATGCGGCGCCGCGAGACCGGGCCCACCGAGATGGGCGTGATGATCGAGCAGATCGAGGGCTTCGGCGCCCGTCCGGTACGGCAGATCTGGCTGCCGCCGCTGCCCGCCGCCGTCGCCCTCGACAAGGTCGCCGGGCCCGTGGAGGTCGGGCCGCGCGGCATGCAGCTGGCCAGGCGGAGCGGCCCGCTGCGGGTGCCGCTCGGCGTCCTTGACGACCCCACCAAGCAGTGGCAGGGCCAGTGGTACCTGGACCTCACACTGGCCGGCGGCCACGCGGCCGTCATCGGCGGCCCCCAGTCCGGCAAGACGACCCTGCTGCGCACCCTCGCCCTCTCCCTGTCGCTGACGCACACCCCGCAGGAGGTCGGCATCTACGGCCTCGACCTCGTCGGCGGCGGCCTCCAGGCGCTGTCCGGGCTGCCGCACGTCGGCGGCGTCGCCGGCCGCGCCGACCGGGAGCGCGCCGCACGCACCATCGACTCGGTGCGGGCCATGCTCGACCAGCGCGAGGAGCTCTTCCGCATCCACTCCATCGACTCGCTCGAACAACTGCGCACCCTGCGCGCGGCGGGCCGCGTCACCGAGCTGGCCTCCACCGAGATCGTGCTGCTCATCGACGGCTTCGGCGCGCTGCGCGACGACTTCGAGGAACTGGACGACGCGGTCGCCGACATCCTCAAGCGCGGCAGCGGCTACGGCATCCACGTCGTGGCGGGCATGCTCCGCTGGAACGACGTGCGCATCGCCACCCAGTCCCAGTTCGGCACCCGCGTCGAGCTGCGCCTGAACGACCCCAGCGAGTCCAGCATCGACCGCAAGCTCGCCCAGACCCTCTCCCCCGAGGAGAAGGGCCGCGTCCTCACCGACGGCAAGCTGTTCGCCCAGGTCGCGCTGCCCCGCACCGACGGCCTCGCCGACACCACCGACCTCGGCGCCGTCCTGGAGCGCACCGCCCGCACGGTCCGCGCCACCTGGACCGGCGACGTCGCCCAGCCGGTGCGGGTACTCCCGCACGTCCTGGAGCCGCAGCAGCTGCCGACCCCGGCCGCCGAGCCGCGCCGCGTCCCCATCGGCCTGGACCAGACCCAGCTCGCGCCCGTCCTGCTAGACCTGTTCCAGCACGACCAGCACCTGCTGATCATGGGCGACAGCGAGTGCGGCAAGACCAACCTGCTCAAGGTGATCACGCAGGGCCTGATCGAGCGCTACGGCGACGACGAACTCGTCTTCGGCGTCTTCGACCCGCGCCGTGGGCTGCGCGGCGCCATCCCCGAGGAGTACCGGGGCGGCTACGCCTACAACGCCAAGCTGTGCGCGGGCCTCGCCGCCGGCATCGCCTCCGAGCTGGAGAAGCGGCTGCCCGACGAGGGCGCCGACGGTGAGGACCTGGAGCCCGGCAGCTTCTCCGGCCCACGGATCGTGATCCTCGTCGACGACTACGACGTCCTGACCACCGCGGGACAGCAGCCGCTGGCGCCCTTCGTGCCGTACATCCCCTCCGCCGTCGACATCGGCCTGCACTTCGTCCTCACCCGGCGCGTCGCGGGCGCCTCCCGCGGCCTGTACGAGCCGCTGCTGCAGAGCCTGCGCGAGTCCGGCGCCTCGGCGTTGGTGATGGCCGGCGACCGCAGCGAGGGCCAGCTCTTCCCGGGCGTGTACGCCGGCCAGCAGCCGCCCGGCCGGGGCACCCTGCTGCGCCGGGGCGAGGCCACCCGGCTGATCCAGACCGTGTACGCGGGGACCAAGTAATTGATGACCACAGACCGGCCACACGCGGGGACCAGGTAAACCCATGACCAAGGACGTCATCGCCCTCACGAAGAAGATGCCCGACCCGCTGAGCGTGCTCGCGGGCCTGCTCTCCGGCGGCCCCGACAAGCTGGTGGGCGCCGAGGGCGACGGAGCCGTGGTGCGGCTGTGCGACGAACAGGGCCGCCCCCTCGTCTCCGTCGAGGCACCCCTGCTCGTGCAGGTCCGGGGCGAGGCCCAGCGGCTGCTGGGGGCGCGCGAGCCGGAGACGCCGTACTGGTGGACCGAGGCCCGCGCGACCACCGGCGTGCAGGAGGCCGAGGAACTCGCCGGCACGTTCGCCGCCCGGCTGGCCACCCTCGTCGGCGGCACCGCCTGGCCGCGCGAGGCGGCCCGGTCGATGGCCGTGGTCAAGACGGACGGCGTCAGCGCCGTACCGGCCCAGGCCGCCGCCCAGCCCGCCGTCGACGTCCTCACCGACAAGGTCGCCGTCGTCATCCAGGACCGCCCGGTCGTGTCGATGACCGCGTGGCTCGCGGACGCCTTCCGCGCCGCCGCCGAGGGCGGCCGCGGCCTGCAGATCGTCACCCCCGCCGGCACCCGCATGTCCCCGGCCGTCCGAGGCGCCCTGCCGGGCTGGCCCTCGCGCTGGGTGGTGCAGGACGAGCGGGACGGCTACTACGACGGCCTGTCCGGGGCCGTGCTGCGCTGGGACAACGGCCTCTTCGTGACCGTCGAGTCCCCGGAGGCGACCCCCGAGGACCCGCGCACGCCGGTCGCTCGCACGTTCGGCGAGGACATCGCCGACACCGGCGAACGCCAGCTCGCGATCTCCTTCCGCACCGTCCACCCGGCCGACGACCGCCTCGTGCTCGGCGGCGCCGTGGAAGCCGTGTGGCGGGAGATCACCGGGGAGCCGCCGTCCGGCTGGGGCACCGAGGAGCCCGCCAACCTGCCCTGGTCGCTGCGGCAGCTCACCGACGTGGCCCACGAGCGGAGCCCCCAGCCGACCTGGCTGGTCGTCGTCGGCACGCCCGAGCGCCCGGGACTGGCGACGGTGCGCATCACCCGGACCAAGGCCGGCGTGGAGGAGGACGTCACGATGGCGTTCGGCTACGGCCCCGGCGAGGAGGTGCCGTCCGACGCCGTGCCCGCCGCGGCGGAGGCCCTGGCCACCAAGCACGACCTGCAGTCCATGCTGGTCCAGATCCGCCGGGCCCGCCGCGACCTGTCCGTACCGCCCCGCTTCGAGGGCCCGGGCGTGCCCTACGC
The DNA here is from genome assembly GCF_015712165.1 of Streptomyces spinoverrucosus. Lineage (NCBI taxonomy): Bacteria > Bacillati > Actinomycetota > Actinomycetes > Kitasatosporales > Streptomycetaceae > Streptomyces > Streptomyces spinoverrucosus. The sequence goes on from NZ_JADPZX010000001.1 coordinate 5,787,937, forward strand.
CTTCGTACTGGGCGCCGAAGAGGTCCGCACCATGCCCGGCGACCGCGCCCGCCGCACCCCGCTCTCCGAGCCCCCACGAGAACTGGGCCCGAAGACCCGCCCAGCCCTGTACTACCCACTGCCGGGCGACCCGTCCGACCTGTCGGGCTGGCAGGACTTCGAGCGCCTGATGAGGCACCTCAAGGGCAGCTGACCCAAAAGGGGCGCGGGGAACTGCGCGAGAACCACAAACTGCCCGCACTCGCCCGTGAGCAATTCGTGGCACTCCAGTAGGCGAACTCAGCCCACCGGAACCTCTTCGCGCTCCCGCGCCTCCCGCACCGCATCCTCCCGAAACGCCCAAGCCACCCTCGGCTCCATCACACCCCGGAACACCCGCCGCACCGGCGCCGTGCACAACAGCGTGACAGCGACAGCCGCGAGCACGCTCACGAGGATCTGCCCGGCCGGCCGGTGCAGCCAGTCCTGGTCGAACCACCCCCGGTAGTCCCCGGCCTTCACCAGGAACCCGTGCAGCAGATAGCCGTACAGCGTCCCCGCGCCCAGCGCCGTGAACCACATGTGCCGCCCCGGCACCCAGGCGAAGAAGCACGCGGTCAGCAGCAGCGAGCAGCCGAACATCGCGAGCACCATCACCGGCCCGGACCACCAGGGCGCGCCCAGCTGCTGCGCGGCGTCCCGGTGGAAGAACCACGCGGTGTCCATCCGCGGCACCGCCCACCAGCCGACCACCAGCGCGGCCGCGAACACCGGCACCGCCAGGATCCGCACCGACCGCGTGCGCACCATCTGGAAGTGCTCGGGTTTCATGCACAGGCCCAGCACGAAGTACGGCAGGAACTGCAGCACCCGCTGCAGGTCCAGGTCGTCCCCGATCTGCGGGGAGACGGACGCCAGCATGGCGACGCCGAGCGCGACGGGCAGCGGCCAACGCACGAGTTTCCAGACAGGGGTGGTGAGCCGCCAGATGAACAGCGCGCACAGGAACCAGGTCAGATACCAGGGGTCCAGCAGACTGATCTCCTGGCCGGGGTCGTCGGCGACGACACGCTTGAAGAGCGGATAGGCGGTCTCGAAGACGATGTACGGCACCGCCACGCCGGTGATCAGTCTTTTCAGGCGGTCGGGGCGCATGTCGAAACTGCGCGAGAAATAGCCGGAGATGATGATGAACGCCGGCATGTGGAACGCGTACACAACGCGGTACACGCCCTCCAGGATCCGGCTGTCCCCCTTCAACGGCTCCCATGCGTGAGCCACCGCCACCAGGACGATCGCCAGGTACTTGGCGTTGTCGAAGAAGGCATCGCGCTGCTTGACCTGTGCCTGAAACATCTGAGGCACCCTAGCCGCGGCCGCGGGCCGCCGTAAAACCCTCCAGGTCATTCCGGATTCAGCTGTCAGTCACTTCTCTTTTGGCTCACAGTCATCACAACGCGGGCGTGGATATTCACGATTGCCCCATTTCCTGGATTTCCGTGGCGTGCGCGGTGGGCGCGCGGGGCGTGGCCGAACGTGCCGGGGTGCGGCGCGGGTGTGGTCGGCGTTACGTCACGCGCCGCATACGGCAGGCCTGTTGGTGGCACGATGGTTCTGGCGGGGGTGCGCGGGCTCGTGTCCCCCGGCCGGGAGAGCGGACCGACCGAGGGTGTGATCAGTTGTGGCCATTTCACTGTCTGTGGTGCTGCTGTTGGCGATCATCCTGGTGGTGATGATGCGAGGGGGCTCGATCAAGGCGGGTCCCGCCATCGTGGCGATGCTCTTCGGTTTCTTCCTCGCCTCGACCGGCATGGCCCCGTCGATCAACCGCTTTCTCAACTCGATAGCGGAAACGATCAACTCGATCAGCTTCTGACGGCCCCGGGGTCCGCCCCCGAAACGCCGCAGGGCCCGCACAGGAGGGCGAACCTCCTGCCGGGCCCTGGGCCGACAGAGCGGGCGACGGGAATCGAACCCGCGTAGCTAGTTTGGAAGACTAGGGCTCTACCATTGAGCTACGCCCGCACAGGGTGCGCCGCAGGTCAGTCGCCCGCGGCACTGCAGGCATCGTAGCGGGTCGGCCCCCCTCACCGCACACCCCGTTTTCCGCCCGGGCGCCGGCATCGCACGAGATCGCACCTCCCTCGGGAAATGCGGCAGCCCCGCTGCCTGCGGGCATGTACCCTACGTGTCGCACCAGACGGGGTGTGGCGCAGCTTGGTAGCGCGTCCGCTTTGGGAGCGGAAGGCCGTGGGTTCAAATCCCGCCACCCCGACCACTCACCCGATCACCACGCGTGATCGCCTTTTGGGCCGTGTACCCGCTGCCGTTACTATGCAAGCTGCACGCCCGTGTGCCTCATCACTGAAGTCCTCCGGGCGGCCACATCCGCCGGGCCCGTCGGGTCCCGGCAGAACCCGAGAAGTCAGCCACAAGGAGACCGAACCGTGAAGAGCGCCGTGGAGAACCTGAACCCGACCCGGGTTCGGCTCACTGTCGAGGTGCCCTTCGAGGAGCTCAAGGACAGCCTCGACGCGGCGTACAAGAAGATCAACCAGCAGGTCACGGTGAAGGGCTTCCGCAAGGGCAAGATCCCCGCCCGGGTCATCGACCAGCGGTTCGGTCGTGGCGCCGTGCTGGAGGAGGCCGTCAACGACGCGCTGCCGAAGTTCTACACCGAGGCGGTCAACGAGGCCGAGCTCTCCGTCCTGGGCCAGCCCGAGGTCGACATCACCGAGCTGAAGGACGGCGAGACGCTGAACTTCACCGCCGAGGTCGACATCCGCCCGGCCATCGAGATCCCGGACTACTCCGGCATCGAGGTCGAGGTCGACGCCGTCGAGGTCACCGACGAGGACATCGAGAAGTCGGTCGAGCAGCTCCGCGAGCGCTTCGCGTCCACCTCCCCGGTGGAGCGCGCCGCCGAGGACGGCGACGTCGTCACGATCGACCTGGAGGCCAAGGTCGACGGCGAGGTCCTCGAGGACGGCATCGCCAGCGGTGTCTCCTACACGATCGGCTCCGGCGAGCTGCTGGACGGCATCGACGACGCCGTCAAGGGCCTGTCGGCCGACGAGGAGGCCACCTTCACCTCCGAGCTCAAGGGCGGCTCCGCGGCCGGCCGTGAGGCCGAGGTCACCGTCAAGGTCACCCAGGTCGCCACGCGCGAACTGCCCGAGCTGGACGACGAGTTCGCGCAGCTCGCCTCCGAGTTCGACACGCTGGACGAGCTGAAGGCCGACAGCCGCAAGCGCCTGGAGAACATGAAGCAGTTCGACCAGGCCACGCAGGCCCAGGAGCGCGTCCTGGAGAAGCTGCTGGAGCTCGTCGAGGTGCCCGTCCCCGAGAAGCTCCTCGAGGACGAGATCAACACCCGCAAGCACAACCTGGAGCACCACCAGCTCGGCCAGATGGGTCTGACCCTCGACAAGTACCTGGAGATCCAGGGCAAGACCGCCGAGGAGTTCGAGACCGAGACCCGCGAGGCGGCGGTCAAGGGCATCAAGACCCAGTTCGTCCTCGACGAGCTGGTCAAGCAGGAGAAGCTCAACGTCAACCAGGACGAGCTCACCGAGCACCTGATGCGACGCGCGGCCTCCTCCGGCATGTCCCCCGACCAGTTCGCCCAGGCCGTCGTCGAGCAGGGCCAGGTCCCGCTCCTGGTCGGCGAGGTCGCCCGCGGCAAGGCCCTCGCGGTCGTCGTCGAGGCCGCCACGGTCAAGGACACCAACGGCGAGATCGTCGACCTGGACGAGGAGGACGAGACCGAGGAGTCCGCCGAGGTCACCGAGGGTGACAAGACGGACGACGAGGCGTAAACAGCCGTAAGAAGGGCCCCGGGACACACCCCGGGGCCCTTTGTCATACGGCTGGGCGTCGCGCCCTGAAGGGGCGCGAGGAACTGCGCGACCAGCCCCCACGACCCGCAGTCGCCGACGAACCGGTTCCCCCCGGCGCGCTACGCCCCCGGCGAACACCCCTCAACTCGGGATTCCCCCGGAGGGCTACCGCGTTAGGGTCCATGAATACGGCGAACGTAAGACGGCCGCGCGCCGTCGCAAGACGAGCAGGTGGATACGTGACGAATCTGATGCCCTCCGCCGCCGGCGAGCCTTCCATCGGCGGTGGCCTCGGCGACCATGTCTACAACCGGCTGCTCAACGAGCGGATCATCTTCCTCGGCCAGCCGGTCGACGACGACATCGCGAACAAGATCACCGCGCAGCTGCTGCTCCTTGCCGCCGACCCGGACAAGGACATCTACCTGTACATCAACAGCCCGGGCGGTTCGATCACGGCCGGCATGGCGATCTACGACACCATGCAGTACATCAAGAACGACGTGGTGACGATCGCCATGGGCCTCGCCGCGTCCATGGGCCAGTTCCTGCTCAGCGCCGGCACCCCGGGCAAGCGCTTCGCCCTGCCGAACGCCGAGATCCTGATCCACCAGCCCTCCGCCGGCCTGGCCGGCTCGGCCTCGGACATCAAGATCCACGCCGAGCGGCTGCTGCACACCAAGAAGCGCATGGCCGAGCTCACGGCCCTGCACACCGGCCAGTCGGTCGAGCAGATCACCCGCGACTCGGACCGCGACCGCTGGTTCGACGCCACGGAGGCCAAGGAGTACGGCCTCATCGACGAGGTGATCGCGACGGCCGCCGGCATGCCGGGCGGCGGCGGCACGGGGGCCTGACGGCCGTACCGGCCCCCGCCGGGCCCGTACACCCCTCACAGCGCCCCAGCCACCGCCCCAGCCCCTTTCAGGAGATACCGTGAACGACTTCCCCGGCAGCGGCCTCTACGACCGTATGCGCGCCGTCCAGGACATGCAGGCCCCGCAGGCCCAGTACACCGGCCCGCAGGCCGAGTCCCGCTATGTGATCCCGCGCTTCGTCGAGCGCACCTCCCAGGGCATCCGCGAGTACGACCCGTACGCGAAGCTCTTCGAGGAGCGCGTGATCTTCCTCGGCGTCCAGATCGACGACGCCTCCGCCAACGACGTCATGGCGCAGCTGCTGTGCCTGGAGTCGATGGACCCCGACCGGGACATCTCGGTCTACATCAACAGCCCCGGCGGCTCCTTCACCGCGCTGACGGCGATCTACGACACGATGCAGTTCGTCAAGCCGGACATCCAGACGGTCTGCATGGGCCAGGCGGCCTCCGCCGCGGCCGTGCTGCTGGCCGCCGGCACGCCCGGCAAGCGCATGGCGCTGCCGAACGCGCGCGTGCTGATCCACCAGCCGTACAGCGAGACCGGCCGCGGTCAGGTCTCGGACCTGGAGATCGCCGCGAACGAGATCCTGCGGATGCGCTCGCAGCTGGAGGAGATGCTGGCCAAGCACTCCACCCAGTCGATCGAGAAGATCCGCGAGGACATCGAGCGCGACAAGATCCTCACCGCCGAGGACGCGCTGGAGTACGGCCTGATCGACCAGATCATCTCGACCCGCAAGATGAACAACGCGTCGGTCCGCTGACGCGGATCGGGTAATGTACCCCGCTCCTTGGCACGGTGTGACACTGTGCGTGGCAAGGTCCACGTCAAAGTGAACCGTGCCAAGGGGGCCCGAACGGGGGGCCCGGCAAGGTACCGTCGACATAAGGCAGCACCAGGAGCCGCTGGACTCTTAGCGTCCAGGCGTCTCCCAGGCGAAGGGGAAGCACACCGTGGCACGCATCGGTGACGGCGGCGATCTGCTCAAGTGCTCGTTCTGCGGCAAGAGCCAGAAGCAGGTCAAGAAGCTCATCGCAGGCCCCGGTGTGTACATCTGCGACGAGTGCATCGATCTCTGCAACGAGATCATCGAGGAAGAGCTCGCGGAGACCAGCGAGGTGCGCTGGGAGGAGCTGCCCAAGCCGCGCGAGATCTACGAGTTCCTCGAGGGGTACGTGGTCGGCCAGGAGGCGGCGAAGAAGGCCCTCTCCGTCGCCGTCTACAACCACTACAAGCGCGTTCAGGCCGGTGAGAACGGCGGCGCCCAAGGCCGCGACGACGCCATCGAGTTGGCGAAGTCCAACATCCTGCTGCTGGGCCCCACGGGCTCCGGCAAGACCCTCCTGGCGCAGACCCTGGCGCGCATGCTGAACGTCCCGTTCGCCATCGCCGACGCGACGGCGCTGACGGAGGCGGGCTACGTCGGTGAGGACGTCGAGAACATCCTGCTGAAGTTGATCCAGGCGGCCGACTACGACGTCAAGAAGGCCGAGACCGGGATCATCTACATCGACGAGATCGACAAGGTCGCGCGAAAGAGTGAAAACCCGTCCATCACACGGGACGTGAGCGGCGAGGGCGTCCAGCAGGCCCTCCTCAAGATCCTCGAAGGGACCACGGCCTCGGTCCCGCCCCAGGGCGGCCGCAAGCACCCGCACCAGGAGTTCATCCAGATCGACACGACGAACGTGCTGTTCATCGTGGGCGGTGCCTTCGCCGGACTGGAGAAGATCATCGAGTCCCGGGCGGGCGCGAAGGGCATCGGCTTCGGCGCGACGATCCGCTCCAAGCGCGAGCTAGAGGCCAAGGACCAGTTCCAGGACGTCATGCCGGAGGACCTGGTCAAGTTCGGCATGATCCCGGAGTTCATCGGCCGCCTCCCGGTCATCACCTCCGTCCACAACCTCGACCGCGAGGCCCTGCTCCAGATCCTGGTCGAGCCGCGCAACGCCCTGGTCAAGCAGTACCAGCGCCTCTTCGAACTCGACGGCGTGGAACTCGACTTCGAGCGCGAGGCGCTGGAAGCCATCGCCGACCAGGCCATCCTCCGCCAGACCGGCGCCCGCGGCCTGCGCGCCATCATGGAGGAGGTCCTGATGTCGGTGATGTACGAGGTGCCGTCCCGCAAGGACGTCGCCCGCGTCGTCATCACGGCGGACGTCGTCCACTCCAACGTCAACCCGACCCTCATCCCGAGGGACGCGCGGGGGCGGGGGACGGGCGAGCAGAAGTCCGCGTAACACCTGACACCGCGTACGAGAAGGGGCCCCGGTCAACCGACCGGGGCCCCTTCTCGATTGCGGCGGCTGAGGCGGCGTCAGGCCTTGACGCGGATCTCGGGGCGGAGCTTCGTCGTGATGTCGACGACGACGTCCTTCGTCACGCTCTTGGTGGCGTCACTGGGAGAGATCATGACGAGGGTGCTGTAGTCGGCCCAGGCGCAGAACCAGTCGGTCTTCTCCTTCTTGGTCAGCTGGTCCTGTCCCTTGATCGACTGGCACTTCATGACCGCGCCGTCCAGATCGGCCTCTTCGGGCTCTCCGACCAGCTCGGGCTCGTTGCCGGAACCGCCGGAGTCCTCCTCTGCCGTCTTCTTGAAGTTGGTGAAGAACGTGTCGAGGGCGGTCTCGGGGTCACTGATCTCGCCGTAGACGCCGAGGAACGTGATGCCCTTGGCCGTCGCCGCGGCAGGGTCGGGCGTGGAGCTCGGGTCGCTCGGGTCGTACCCCGACAGGTCCGCCGTCGAGTACAGGCCGAACGCGGTCTTGCCGTTCTTGACACCGCTCTTCGCCAACTCCTTCTCGGAGTCGTCGCCCGCGCTCGCACCGTCGTCGGAGATCCGCTTGTACTCGGTGAGCACGGTCGCGGGCGTCGCCAGCTTGTGGGCGCCGTCGTCCTCCAGACCGCCCGCGCCGCCGCCCCCGCCGAGCACGAAGTACGCGCCCACGGCGATCGCCGCCACGACCGCCACCGCGCCGATGACGAGGCCGGTCTTCTTCTTTCCGCCGCCCGGAGCCGGCGGCGTCGGTGCGCCGTACGGGGCCTGACCGTAGGGCGGCTGCTGGCCGTAAGGGGGCTGCTGGCCGTAGGGGGGCTGCTGGCCGTACGGAGGGGTCTGCGGCGGCACGCCCTGCGGGGCCTGCTGCGGGTAGCCGTACCCCGGCTGCGGCGGGGCGGGCTGCTGGGGGTAGCCGTAGCCGGGCTGCGGTGCCTGCGGCTGCTGGCCGTAGGGGCCCGGCTGGCCGTACGGTCCGGGCTGCTGGGGCTGCCCGCCGTACGGGCCCGGCTGGTTGTAGCTCATTTCTGGGTTCCCCTCCAGATGCTTATGTGTTCACGACATCCTGGCGTAGCCACAGGAACCGCACGGCATCGGGGTGCGCACCGTTACAAAGGAATCGAGTTTCGGGACGCCCCGGTGACACCCCTAAACTGAGGCCGTGACCGAGAACGCTCAGCAGCAGCCACCAGCGCCCAACACCGAACTGCCGACCCAGTACGCGCCGGCCGACGTAGAGGGGCCGCTGTACGAGCGCTGGGTAGAGCGCGGTTACTTCGAGGCGGACGCGAAGAGCGACAAGCCGCCGTACACCATCGTCATCCCACCGCCGAACGTCACGGGCTCGCTCCACCTCGGGCACGCGTTCGAGCACACCCTCATCGACGTCCTCACCCGCCGCAAGCGGATGCAGGGCTACGAGACGCTGTGGCAGCCCGGCATGGACCACGCCGGTATCGCCACCCAGAACGTCGTCGAGCGCGAGCTCGCCAAGGAGGGCAAGTCCCGGCACGACCTGGGCCGTGAGGCGTTCGTCGAGCGGGTCTGGCAGTGGAAGGCCGAGTCCGGCGGGCAGATCTCCGGCCAGATGCGCCGCCTCGGCGACGGCGTCGCGTGGTCGCGTGAGCGGTTCACCATGGACGAGGGGCTGTCCAAGGCCGTTCAGACCATCTTCAAGCGGCTCTACGACGACGAGCTGATCTACCGCGCCGAGCGCATCATCAACTGGTGCCCCCGATGCCTGACGGCCATCTCGGACATCGAGGTCGAGTACCAGGACGACGACGGTGAGCTCGTCTCCATGAAGTACGGCGACGGGGACGACACCATCGTCGTCGCCACCACCCGTGCCGAGACCATGCTCGGTGACACCGCCGTCGCCGTTCACCCCGAGGACGAGCGGTACAGGCACCTCGTCGGCAAGCTCATCAAGCTGCCGCTGACCGACCGCTCCATCCCGGTCGTCGCCGACGAGCACGTCGACCCCGAGTTCGGCACCGGCGCCGTCAAGGTGACCCCGGCGCACGACCCGAACGACTTCGAGATCGGCCAGCGGCACAACCTGCCGGCCATCACGGTCATGGACGAGCACGCCGTCATCACCGCCCACGGCCCCTTCCAGGGCCTGGACCGGCTGGAGGCCCGCTCCGCCATCGTCGCCGCGCTGCGCGCCGAGGGCCGGATCGTCGCCGAGAAGCGCCCGTACGTCCACTCCGTCGGCCACTGCTCGCGCTGCAAGACCACCATCGAGCCGCGCCTGTCCATGCAGTGGTGGGTCAAGGTCGGCCCGCTCGCCAAGGCCGCCGGTGACGCGGTCCGCGAGGGCAAGGTCGGCATCCACCCGCAGGAGATGGAGAAGCGGTACTTCGACTGGGTCGACAACCTCCACGACTGGTGCATCTCGCGGCAGTTGTGGTGGGGCCACCGCATCCCGGTCTGGTACGGCCCGGAGGGCGAGGTCGTCTGCGTCGGCCCCGACGAGGAGCCGCCGAGCGGTGAGGGCTGGCGGCAGGACTCCGACGTCCTGGACACCTGGTTCTCGTCCGGCCTGTGGCCGTTCTCCACGCTGGGGTGGCCCGAGCAGACCGAGTCGCTCGCGAAGTTCTACCCGAACTCCGTCCTGGTCACCGGCTACGACATCCTCTTCTTCTGGGTCGCCCGGATGATGATGTTCGGCATCTACGCGATGGACGGCACCCCGCCGTTCCACACCATCGCGCTGCACGGCATGGTCCGTGACCAGAACGGCAAGAAGATGTCGAAGTCCTTCGGGAACGTCGTCAATCCGCTGGACTGGATGGACAAGTACGGCTCGGACGCGTTGCGGTTCACCCTCGCGCGCGGCGCCAACCCGGGCGTCGACGTCCCGATCGGCGAGGACTGGGTCCAGGGCTCCCGCAACTTCGCCAACAAGATCTGGAACGCCACCCGCTTCGCGCTGATGAACGGCGCGACGGTGGACGGCCCGCTGCCGGACGCGTCGAAGATGTCCTCGACGGACCGCTGGATCCTCTCCCGCCTGAACTCGGTGGTCGCCGAGGTCGACGCGTACTACGAGGACTACCAGTTCGCGAAGCTGTCCGACGCGCTGTTCCACTTCGCCTGGGACGAGGTCTTCGACTGGTACGTCGAGCTGTCGAAGACGGTGTTCCAGGCGGGCGGCGAGGCCGCCGAGGTCTCGAAGCGCGTCCTCGGCGAGGTCCTGGACGTCACCCTGCGCCTGCTGCACCCGGTGGTCCCCTTCGTCACGGAGACCCTGTGGACCACGCTGACCGGCGGCGAGTCCGTCGTCATCGCCGAGTGGCCCGAGGACAGCGGCTTCCGGGACGCCGACGCCGAGCGGGAGATCGAGACGCTCCAGTCCGTCATCACCGAGGTCCGCCGCTTCCGCGCTGACCAGGGCCTCCAGCCCGGCCAGCGGGTGCCGGCGCGCCTGAGCCTGGACGGTACGGCGCTGGCCTCGCACGAGCCGGCCATCCGCCAGCTTTTGCGCCTGCAGCCGGAGGGCGAGAGCTTCTCGGCGACGGCGACCCTGCCGGTGGCGGGCGTCGAGGTCGGCCTGGACCTCTCCGGCGTCATCGACGTCGCGGCGGAGCGCAAGCGCCTCGCCAAGGACCTCGCCGCCGCCGAGAAGGAAAAGTCCCAGGCCACGGCCAAGCTCGGCAACGAGGCGTTCCTCGCGAAGGCACCGGACCAGGTGGTGGACAAGATCCGCGGGCGCCTGGCCAAGGCGGAGGAGGACATCGCGCGGATCGCCGCGCAGCTGGAAAGGCTGCCGCAGGCGTAGCGGTCGGTACGTGGCTGAAGGCCCCGGTGCCCTGTCGGTGCCGGGGCCTTCACGTCCCCCAGGGGCGCGGGGAACTGCGCCGCCGGCCACAAACGACCGGCAGCCGAACGACAGGACAAGCCACCCACAACCTTTGTCGGTCCCGCTCCGTAGACTGGCCCCGTGAGTGAGCTCCCCCCGCGTGACCAGTCCGACCCCGGCGAGTCGTTCGACGAGATCATCGCCGCCGAAACCGAGCGCGACCCCGACCTCGCCGTGATCGAGGCCGGCAGCCGCACCCTGCGCACCCAGGGCGGCCCCCCGCAGTCCGACGTGCCGGCGCGCCCCGAGGACCCTGAGGTCGACAAGGCGCTGCGCGAGGTCGAGGCCGAGCTCGCCACCCGCTGGGGCGAGACCAAGCTGGAGCCGTCCGTCACACGCATCTCCGCGCTGATGGACGTGCTCGGCGAGCCGCAGCGGTCGTACCCCTCGATCCACATCACGGGCACGAACGGCAAGACCTCCACCGCCCGCATGATCGAGGCCCTGCTCGGCGCCTTCGAGCTGCGGACCGGGCGGTACACCTCGCCCCACGTGCAGTCCATCACCGAGCGGATCAGCCTCGACGGGGCGCCGATCCGGCCCGAGCGGTTCATCGAGACGTACCAGGACATCAAGCCGTACGTCGAGATGGTCGACGCCCAGCAGGAGTACCGGCTGTCGTTCTTCGAGGTGCTGACCGGCATGGCGTACGCCGCCTTCGCCGACGCGCCGGTCGACGTCGCCGTCGTCGAGGTGGGCATGGGCGGGAGCTGGGACGCCACCAACGTCATCGACGGTGATGTCGCCGTCGTGACGCCCATCGACCTCGATCACACCGACCGGCTCGGTGGCACCCCAGGCGAGATCGCCGGTGAGAAGGCCGGGATCATCAAGACCGGTGCCACCGTGATCATGGCCCAGCAGCCGGTGGACGCCGCCCAGGTGCTGCTGAAGAAGGCCGTGGACGTCGACGCGACCGTGGCCCGGGAGGGCCTGGAGTTCGGTGTCGTGGCGCGGCAGGTCGCCGTCGGCGGACAGTTGCTGACCCTGCGCGGGCTCGGCGGCGAGTACACCGAGGTGTATCTGCCGCTGCACGGCGCCCACCAGGCGCACAACGCGGCCGTCGCGCTCGCCGCCGTCGAGGCGTTCTTCGGCGTCGGCGCGCAGCGGGCCGAGTCGCTGGACATCGACACGGTGCGCAAGGCTTTCGCGGCCGTCGCCTCGCCGGGCCGGCTGGAGATCGTACGGCGCTCGCCCACCGTCGTCCTGGACGCCGCGCACAACCCGGCCGGCGCCCGGGCCGCGGCCGAGGCGATCGGCGAGGCCTTCCAGTTCAGCCGGCTCATCGGGGTCGTCGGCGCCAGCGGCGACAAGAACGTACGCGGGCTGCTGGAGGCCTTCGAGCCGGTGTTCGCCGAGGTCGTCGTCACGCAGAACTCCAGCCATCGCGCGATGGACGCCGACGAACTGGCGGCCATCGCTGTCGAGGTGTTCGGCGAGGAGCGGGTCCAGGTGGAGCCGCGGCTGCCGGACGCGCTGGAGGCGGCGATCACGCTGGCCGAGGAGGAGGGCGAGTTCGCGGGCGGCGGTGTGTTCGTCACCGGATCCGTCATCACCGTCGGCGAGGCCCGACTGCTGCTGGGGAAGGGCTGATTCCCACCATGCGTACGCTCTGTGCTTCCACCCTGATCGGCGAGTTCTTCGTCATCGGCTTCGCCGGTCTGGTGGCCATGAAGGATCCCGACCTGTCGATGTCGACGGTCTGGACGGTCAGCGGCATCGCGATGTTCCTGTGCCTGGTGCTGTGCGGCCTGGCGACCCGGCCGGGCGGAGTGGCCATGGGCTGGGCCCTGCAGATCGGACTCATTGCTTCCGGTTTCGTCGTCCCCACGATGTTCTTCCTGGGGGCAATGTTCGCCGCGCTGTGGTGGGCTTCCGTCCACTACGGCAGGAAGATCGACGAGGCCAAGGCCAGATTCGCCGCGCAGGCTGACACTGCGTAACGAACGCGCGGAAGCGCCCTGTAGCCTCATCACCCCGCACACCGCGTGACCCAAGAAGGAGCCCCGTCGTGACCCAGCGCACCCTCGTCCTGCTCAAGCCCGACGCCGTCCGTCGCGGCCTGACCGGCGAGATCATCAGCCGTATCGAGCGCAAGGCGGGCTGGCGGATCACCGCGCTGGAACTGCGCACCCTGGACCAGGAGACGCTGGAGCAGCACTACGGCGAGCACAAGGGCAAGCCCTTCTACGAGCCGCTGGTGGAGTTCATGTCCTCCGGCCCGGTCGTGGCGCTGATCGTCGAGGGCGAGCGGGTCATCGAGGGGCTGCGCGCGCTGGCCGGCCCGACCGACCCGATCGCCGCCGCGCCCGGTTCGATCCGCGGTGACTACGGCGTGATCGTGCGCGAGAACCTGATCCACGCCTCCGACTCGGAGGAGTCGGCCGAACGTGAGGTGAAGATCTTCTTCCCCGGCCGCGCCTGACGCGTCGCCGAAGAAGCGGAACGAATTCACCACGCGTCCTTCTGAGGGACCGTCACCTTTTCCCACCGCCTGACCTGGGACGGCCGCGAATTTCCGGTCGTCCCCCGGTGTATCCGTGCCGATCGGGGGAACGAGTGCCCCCGATGGCCCGTCTCCACAAGCGAGGCGGCGCGCCATCTGATGACAATGGCGAAGACCCTCGCGCAGTGTTCGGGAAGACGCGTCTACGATGGAAGCCTTCACGTCACAGCACCCACTTCGCCGACCTGAAAAGCCCTCAAAAGCTCCGTGGGAAGGCCAGACGAATCCTGATGGGGAACTCAATGTCGTTCATCGGCCGTGACATGGCTGTCGACCTCGGGACCGCCAACACGCTGGTGTACGTCAGGGGTCGCGGGATCGTACTCAACGAGCCGTCCGTCGTCGCCATCAACACCAACACCGGTGGCATCCTCGCGGTCGGTGCCGAAGCGAAGAAGATGATCGGGCGCACGCCCGGCAACATCGTTGCCGTACGTCCGCTGAAGGACGGCGTGATCGCCGACTTCGAGATCACCGAGCGGATGCTCCGCTACTTCATCCTGAAGATCCACAAGCGGCGGTATCTGGCTCGTCCGCGGGTCGTCGTCTGTGTGCCCTCGGGCATCACCGGCGTCGAGCGCCGTGCCGTCATCGAGGCGTCGTCCCAGGCCGGCGCCCGTCAGGTGCACATCATCGAGGAGCCCATGGCGGCCGCCATCGGCTCCGGCCTGCCGGTCCACGAGGCCACGGGCAACATGGTGGTGGACATCGGCGGCGGCACCACGGAGGTCGCGGTCATCTCCCTCGGCGGCATCGTCACCGCCCAGTCCATCCGCGTCGCGGGCGACGAGCTGGACAACGCGATCATCCAGCACATCAAGAAGGAGTACTCGCTCCTGCTGGGTGAGCGCACGGCCGAGCAGATCAAGATCACGATCGGTTCGGCGTACGACCTCGACTCCGACGAGCACACCGAAATCCGCGGCCGGGACCTGGTCTCCGGGCTGCCCAAGACCGTCGTCATCTCGGCCGCCGAAGTGCGCAAGGCGATCGAGGAGCCCGTCAACGCGATCGTGGACGCGGTGAAGACGACGCTCGACAAGTGTCCGCCGGAGCTGTCCGGCGACATCATGGACCGCGGAATCGTTCTGACCGGCGGCGGCGCGCTGCTGCGCGGCCTGGACGAGCGGCTGCGCCGCGAGACCGGTATGCCGATCCACATCGCCGAGGACCCGCTGGACAGCGTGGCGCTCGGGTCCGGCAAGTGCGTCGAGGAGTTCGAGGCGCTCCAGCAGGTGCTGGACGCCCAGCCGCGCAGATGACGTAACTCTTCGATTCCGCCGTACGAGACCATCGCCTCTCGTACGGCGGATCGTTGATATAGAGGCATAAGCTGCCACAAACAGCCCGTGGGATTCCGCGTCCGGTTTCCCTTCGGGCCAACCCGATTTCCCGGATTCCTATGAGGAAGGGCACGGCCGCCGCACGTGAGGGACACACGAGAGAGCCGGCTGCTTCTTGTGCTGCTGGTCGCCATCGCGTTCGCGTTGATCACGGTGGACATCCGCGGCGGGGAGGATTCACCGGTCGACGGTGCCCGCGGAGCCGCGGCCGCGGTCTTCGGCCCGATCGAGAACGGGGTGTCGACGGCGGTCGACCCGGTGGGCAACGCGATCGCCGCGATCCGTGACTCCGGCGAGCGGCACGACCGGCTGGCCGAACTGGAGCGGGAGAACGCCGCCCTGAAGGCGAAGCTCGGCAGCGACGACCGCAACCGCAGCCGCCTGGCCCAGCTGAACAAGATGCTGAAGGTCGCGGGTGAGGGCCAGTACGGCATCAAGGGCGCCGAGGTCATCGCCATAGGAGCGGCCCAGGGCTTCTCCTGGACCATCACCATCGACATCGGCGCGGGCGACGGCATCAAGCGGGACATGACCGTTCTCAACGGCGACGGCCTGGTCGGCCGCGTCACCACCGTCGGCCCGAACACCGCGACCGTGCTGCTGGCCAGCGACCCCGACTTCACCGTCGGCACCCGGATGGAAGGCAGCGACGAACTCGGCTTCGCCTCCGGCCAGGGCGACCGGCCGCTGCGCGTCGAACTCCTCAACGGCAAGGCCCAGATCAAGAAGGGCGACCGCCTGGTCACCTTCGGCTCGCAGGCCGACAAGCCGTTCGTGCCCGGCGTCCCCGTCGGCGTGGTCTCCCGCGTCGACCCCTCCGGCGGCGACCTGACCCGCACGCTCTACGTCACGCCGTTCGTCAGCTTCAGCAAGCTCGACATCGTCGGGGTGGTCGTCCAGACGCCCGCCAAGGACCCGCGCGACACGGTGCTGCCGGACAAGTCCAAGCCGACGCCGACTCCCACCGTGACGGTGACCGTGACGCCGGGCGCGGCGAACGCCGAGAACTCCCAGAGCACCGAGAACTCCCAGAGCACCGAGAATTCCGGGAGCACCGAGAACTCCGAGAGCTCTGAGAGCACCGAGAGTTCCGAGAATTCCGGGAGCTCCGAGGCGCCCACCGGCGGCGAGTCCCAGCAAGAGGAAGACCAGTAGGGGGAGCTGTACCCAATGCGTTTCAACCGGATCCTGCTCTCCTCAACCCTGGTCGTCGTCGCCCTGGTGCTCCAGGTGAGCGTCCTGGCCCGGCTGCACCTCCCGGGCGCCGTCCCCGACCTGGTCCTGCTCACCGTGCTCGCCTTCGCGCTGGTCTACGGCCATGTCGGCGGCGCTCTGATCGGCTTCGGCGCCGGACTCCTCGCCGACCTCGCCCCGCCCGCCGACCACGCCGCCGGCCGCTACGCGCTGGTGCTGTGCGTCATCGGCTACCTCGCGGGCCTGGTCAAGCCGGAGAACGGCCAGGTCAAGTCGGCCACCGGACCGATGGCCGTGGTGGTCGCCGCCGCGATCGGCAGCACCCTGCTGTACGCCGGGGTAGGTGCCCTCGTCGGCGACACCGCCGCCCGCCATGTCGGCCTGACCGGCCTGCTGTTCACGGCCGCCCTGTACGACCTGCTGCTCGCCCCCTTCGTCGTCCCCGGCCTGATGGCGCTCGCCCGGCGCGCGGACAACGACCCGGTGGAGGCCAGCTCCTCGGCCAAGGCGACCGACATCTCCTCCGGCTGGCTCTCCGCCGGCACCGGACTGCGCATCGGCGGCCAGCGCGGCGGGCTCGGCAGCCTGAAGGTGAAGGCGGCCAGAGCGCGGGTGGCGCGGGCCGGGCGCATCAAGGGGGTCAAGCGGCTGTGAGCGCAGGGCAGTTCACCCGAACGGGGGAGCTCAGGCGGAACCCGGCCTCGTCGACCGGCCGTTCATCATTCGTACCCGCACACGCGTACGCGCTCTGAGAGGGGGAGGCAGCCGCAGTGACCAACATTCCCGAGACCGGACGGACCCCACGCGTCCAGACCAGGCTCGTCGTCATCCAGATCCTCGTCCTCTCCCTCCTGGCCACCCTCGGCGGCCGCCTGTGGTACCTCCAGATCCGCGAGGGCCACGCGTACGCCAAGGAGGCCTCCGGCAACCACGTCCAGCAGGTCGTCCAGCCCGCCGTGCGCGGCTCGATCCTGGACGCGCGCGGAGTGGCGCTCGCCGACAACGAGACACGGCTGGTGGTGTCCGCCTCCCGGACCGACCTGCTGAAGATGAAGGACGACGGCAAGGGCGTCCTCACCAAACTCGCGGGCGTGCTGAACATGACGCCCAAGGAGGTCATGGAGAAGGTCCGGCTGTGCGACGCCGAAACGCCGCAGCCGTGCTGGAACGGCTCGCCGTACCAGCCGATCCCCATCACCGACGAGGCCACCCCGCGCCAGGCCCTGCAGATCCGCGAGCGCGCCGAGGACTTCCCCGGCATCACCGCCGAGCCGCAGGCCGTCCGCCGCTACCCGAGCCCCGGCGCGGCCAACACCGCCCAGGTGCTCGGCTACCTCTCCCCGGTCACCGACCAGGAGATCCAGCAGGCCCAGAACACCAACTCGCCGTACCTGCGCTCCGACATGGTCGGCCGCAGCGGCCTGGAGCGCACGTACGACAAGGAGCTGCGCGGCAAGGCCGGCGTCACCCGCTACGAGGTGGACAACCTCGGCCGGGTCATCGGCCAGGCCGAGTCGGACGCCGCCGAGCCCGGCTCCAACCTCGTCACCAGCATCGACGCGCGCGTACAGCGGGTCGCCGAGTTCGAGCTGAACGAGGCGATGAAGGTCGCCCGCCAGCAGTGGGACCGCAACACCAACGAGCGCTACAAGGCCGACTCCGGCGCGGTGGTGGTGATGGAGGCCAAGACGGGCCGCATCGTCGCCATGGCGTCCAACCCGACGTACGACCCCAACGCCTGGGTCGGCGGCATCTCCGCCAAGGACTACGCCCAGCTGACCGGCAAGAAGTCCAACTACCCGCTGCTCAACCGGGCCATACAGGGTCAGGCTGCCCCCGGCTCGATCTTCAAGGTGGTCTCCACCGCGGCCGCCGTCCGGGCGGGCTACGACTTCGACGGCCGGTACAACTGCTCCAGCGCCTACTCGGTCGGTGGCCAGGTCTTCAAGAACTTCGAGTCGCAGAACCACGGCCCGATCAGCCTCGGCCGCGCCCTGGAGGTCTCCTGCGACACCGTCTACTACGCCCTCGCGCACAGCGAGTGGAAGAAGGACGGCGGCATCAACCCCAAGGGCAAGCCGAAGGACCACTTCTTCAAGGCCGCCCACGCGTTCGGCCTCGGCAAGGAGACCGGCATCGACCTGCCCAACGAGGTCACCGGCCGGGTCCCCGACCGCGAGTGGAAGCAGGAGTACTGGGAGGCCAACAAGGACGCCTGGTGCAAGACCGGCAAGAAGGACGGGGACTACGTCCAGCGGATCTCCTACGAGAACTGCCTCGAAGGCAACAAGATGCGCGCCGGTGACGAGATCAACTACTCCATCGGCCAGGGCGACACGCTGGTGACGCCGATTCAGATGGCCACCATCTACGGGGCCATCGCCAACGGCGGCACGCTCTACGACCCGACCGTCGGCAAGGCGATCATCAGCGCCGACGGCAAGCAGGTCAGCGAGATCAAGCCCCAGTCGCACGGCAGGCTGCCGGTCACGCGGCAGACGCTGGCCCAGATGGACGAGGCGCTGGAGGGCGTCGCCACCCGGGGTACGGCGGCGTGGCGGTTCGGCGGCTGGCCGCAGGACAAGATCCCGATGCACGCCAAGACCGGTACGGCGGAGGTCTACGGCAAGCAGACCACCTCGTGGTTCGCGACGTACACCGACGACTACGCGATCGTGATGACGATCTCCCAGGGTGGTACGGGATCCGGCGCCTCGGGTCCGGCCGTGCGCAACATCTACGACGCGCTGTACGGCGTCTCCGACGACGGCACCATCAACAAGAAGAACGCCCTGCTGCCCACCCCGCAGAAGAGCCTGCCGAAGATCCAGGCCGACGGCTCGATCATCGCGCCGAAGATCCCCAAGGACCCGGCGAAGGAACAGCAGGCCAGCCAGAAGGCCCCGGAGGACGAGGGCGGGACGGTGCAGACGGCGGCGACTGTGCAGGCGTCGCCGGAAGCCAACCGGGACACACGCCGGCGGCAGCGCCGCCGGGGCCGCGGTGGCCGCCGAGGCACGCTCAGCCGAAGGATGCTCACATGACGGGCGCGAACAGCTTCCAGGTCTCCGGATACGGGCCCGAACGCGCGGGCTGGACCCGGCTGTTCGCCCGTGACTCGCTGGCCCGGCGGCTCGACTGGCCGATACTGCTGTCGGCCCTGGCGCTGTCCCTGATCGGCGCGGTGCTGGTGTACTCGGCGACCCGCAACCGCACCGACATCAACCAGGGCGACCCGTACTACTTCCTGGTGCGGCACCTGCTGAACACCGGCATCGGCTTCGCGCTGATGATCGGCACGGTCTGGCTCGGCCACCGCACCCTGCGCGGCGCGGTGCCGATCCTGTACGGGGCGTCGGTCTTCCTGGTGCTGCTGGTGCTGACCCCGCTCGGCACCACGGTCAACGGCGCCCACTCGTGGATCGCGGTCGGCGGCGGATTCTCGCTGCAGCCCTCGGAGTTCGTGAAGGTCACGATCATCCTCGGCATGGCGATGCTGCTGGCGGCCCGGGTGGACGCGGGCGACAAGCCGTACCCGGACCATCGCACGGTCGTGCAGGCGCTCGGCCTGGCCACGGTGCCGATGCTGATCGTGATGCTGATGCCCGACCTCGGGTCGGTCATGGTGATGGTGGTGATCGTGCTGGGCGTGCTGCTGGCGTCCGGCGCGTCGAACCGGTGGGTGTTCGGACTGCTGGGCGCGGGCGCCATGGGAGCGGTGGCCGTCTGGCAGCTGCACATCCTCGACGATTACCAGATCAATCGCTTCGCCGCGTTCGCCAACCCGGACCTCGACCCGGCGGGCGTCGGCTACAACACCAACCAGGCCCGCATCGCCATCGGTTCGGGCGGGCTCACGGGATCGGGCCTGTTCCAGGGCTCGCAGACCACCGGGCAGTTCGTGCCGGAGCAGCAGACGGACTTCGTGTTCACCGTCGCGGGCGAGGAACTCGGCTTCATCGGCGGCGGGCTGATAATCCTCCTGCTGGGCGTGGTGCTGTGGCGGGCCTGCCGGATCGCGCTGGAGACGACCGAGCTGTACGGCACGATCGTCGCGGCCGGGATCGTGGCCTGGTTCGCCTTCCAGTCCTTCGAGAACATCGGGATGACCCTGGGGATCATGCCGGTCACCGGTCTGCCGCTGCCGTTCGTGTCCTACGGCGGATCGTCGATGTTCGCGGTCTGGGTGGCGGTCGGCCTGTTGCAGTCGATCCGGGTGCAGAGACCCATGTCGGCGTGAGGTTTCTCCCGAATTAACCTTCTGGTCGCCCTGCCGTTGTACCCCGACTCCCACTAGATTCGGTTCATGGCGGATACGAAGCGTGAGATCGAGCGCAAGTACGAGTCCGACGACAGTGGGCTGCCCGACCTGACCGGCGTCGCCGGAGTGGCGGCCGTCCTCGACCAGGGCGTCGCCGAGCTGGACGCCACCTACTACGACACCGCCGACGAGCGCCTGGCGGCCTCCTCGATCACCCTGCGCCGCCGCACCGGCGGCACGGACGCCGGATGGCATCTGAAGTTCCCGGTCGCGAGCGGGGTGCGGGACGAGATCAGCGCCCCGCTGTCCGACACGGTGCCGTCCACGCTCGGCGCGCTCGTCCGCTCCCGAGTGCGCGACGACAAGCTGGCACCCGTGGTGCGGCTGCGCTCGACGCGCGACATCCGCCATCTGGTGGACGTCGACGGGCGGCTGCTCGCCGAGGTCAGTGTGGACGCCGTGCGGGCCGAGCGGCTCACCGGGGCCGGTGGGAAAGCCGAGTGGACCGAGATCGAGGTGGAGCTCGCCGACGGCGGCGATCCGGCGTTCCTCGACAAGGTCGAGAAGCGACTGCGCAAGGCCGGCGTGCGGCCCGCCGAGTCCGCCTCGAAGCTGGCCCGGGCCCTGGCCGAGACCAGCGGCAAGGGACAGCCCCGGAAGGAGGACCGGGCCGCGCCGGTCACCGCCGGTGACCATGTGCTGGCGTATCTGCGGGCCCAGCGGGACGTGATCGTCGAGCTGGATCCGGCCGTGCGCCGGGACGTGGAGGACTCGGTGCACCGCATGCGGGTCGCCACCCGTCGGACGCGCAGCACCTTCAAGTCGTACCGCAAGATCCTCGACCGGGCCGTCACCGACCCGATCGGCGACGAGCTGAAGTGGCTGGCGGGCGAGCTGGGCGCGGGCCGCGACCAGGAGGTGCTGGCCGAGCGGATCGGCGGCATCGTCGAGGAACTGCCGCCCGGCCTGGTCGTCGGGCCCGTCCGCAACCGGCTGCGCACCTGGGCGAAGGCGCGGGGCGGGGACTCACGCCGGCAGATCATCGACGTACTGAACGGACAGCGCTATCTCGCGCTGCTGACCTCGCTGGACGCCCTGCTCGCCGACCCGCCGCTGCGTCCGGCGGCGGCCGGGAAGCCGTCGAAGGTCCTCGCCAAGGCCGTGGACAAGGCGTACGACGTGCTGGCCGGGCTGGTCGAGCAGGCCCTCGCCACCCCACCCGGACACGACCGTGACGTGGCGACGCACGAGGCCCGCAAGAAGGCCAAGCGGGCGCGCTACGCGGCGGAGGCGGCGGCCCCCGCGCTCGGGAAGCCGGCGTCGAAGCTGGTGTCGTCGCTGAAGGACCTGCAGGGCCTGCTCGGTGAGCACCAGGACAGCGTGATGAGCCGGGAGGCGCTGAAGGAACTGGCCGAGCAGGCGCACGCCGCCGGGGAGAACGCGTTCACCTACGGCCTGGTGTACGGGCGGGAGGAGCAGCGGGCGGCCGCGGTGGAGGCGGAGCTGCCGGGAGTGTGGAAGGGGATGAAGGGCACGGCCGGGATCTGAGCGTGCGGACGGGGGCTCCGGCCGCGTTAGGCTTGATGGTCACCCCTGTCAGCTCACGAAAGTCCCGCGATGTCTGTCGAGTCGGTTTTCCCGCAGCTCGAAGCCCTGCTCCCGCATGTGCAGAAGCCGATCCAGTACGTCGGTGGAGAGCTCAACTCCACCGTCAAGGACTGGGACGCCTGTGATGTCCGCTGGGCGCTCATGTACCCGGACGCGTACGAGGTGGGGCTGCCCAACCAGGGCGTCATGATCCTCTACGAGGTCCTCAACGAGCGTGAGGGCGTCCTCGCCGAGCGGACCTACAGCGTGTGGCCGGACCTGGAGGCGCTGATGCGGGAGCACGGCGTCCCGCAGTTCACCGTGGACAGCCACCGCCCGGTGAAGGCGTTCGACGTGCTCGGCGTCAGCTTCTCCACGGAGCTGGGCTACACGAACCTGCTGACGGCGCTGGACCTGTCCGGAATCCCGCTGGAGGCCAAGGACCGCACGGTCGACGACCCCATCGTCATGGCCGGCGGCCACGCGGCCTTCAACCCCGAGCCGATCGCCGACTTCATCGACTGCGCGGTGATCGGCGACGGCGAGCAGGCCGTCCTGGAGGTCACCGACATCATCCGCGCCTGGAAGGCGGAGGGCCGCCCGGGCGGCCGCGAGGAACTGCTGTTCCGGCTGGCCAGGACCGGCGGGGTGTACGTCCCCGGCTTCTACGACGTGGAGTACCTGCCGGACGGCCGCATCGGCCGTGTCGTACCGAACAAGTCGGGCGTCCCGTGGCGCGTGTCCAAGCACACCGTCATGGACCTCGACGAGTGGCCGTACCCCAAGCAGCCGCTGGTGCCGCTGGCGGAGACGGTCCACGAGCGGATGTCCGTCGAGATCTTCCGCGGCTGCACGCGCGGCTGCCGTTTCTGCCAGGCCGGCATGATCACGCGCCCCGTGCGCGAGCGCTCCATCACCGGCATCGGCGACATGGTCGACAAGGGCCTGAAGGCGACCGGCTTCGAGGAGGTCGGCCTGCTGTCCCTCTCCTCGGCCGACCACTCCGAGATCGGCGACATCGCCAAGGGCCTGGCCGACCGCTACACGGACGACAAGATCGGCCTCTCGCTGCCCTCGACCCGTGTGGACGCCTTCAACATCGACCTGGCCAACGAGCTGACCAGGAACGGCCGCCGCTCCGGCCTGACCTTCGCCCCCGAAGGCGGCAGCGAGCGCATCCGCAAGGTCATCAACAAGATGGTCTCGGAAGAGGACCTGATCCGGACGGTCGCGACCGCGTACGGCAACGGCTGGCGCCAGGTGAAGCTGTACTTCATGTGCGGCCTGCCGACCGAGACCGACGACGACGTCCTCCAGATCGCCGACATGGCGACCCACGTCATCCAGAAGGGCCGCGAGGTCTCCGGCTCCAACGACATCCGCTGCACGGTCTCGATCGGCGGCTTCGTCCCGAAGCCCCACACCCCGTTCCAGTGGGCCCCGCAGCTGTCCGCCGAGGAGACGGACGCCCGCCTGGCCAAACTCCGGGACAAGATCCGCGGCGACAAGAAGTACGGCCGCTCCATCGGCTTCCGCTACCACGACGGCAAGCCCGGCATCGTCGAGGGTCTGCTCTCCCGCGGTGACCGCCGGATCGGCGCGGTCATCCGCGCGGTGTACGAGGACGGCGGCCGCTTCGACGGCTGGCGCGAGCACTTCTCGTACGACCGCTGGATGGACTGCGCGGACAAGGCGCTGGCCCAGTTCGGCGTGGACGTCGACTGGTACACCACCCGCGAGCGCACGTACGAGGAGGTCCTGCCCTGGGACCACCTCGACTCCGGCCTCGACAAGGACTGGCTGTGGGAGGACTGGCAGGACTCCCTCGACGAGACCGAGGTCGAGGACTGCCGGTGGACGCCGTGCTTCGACTGCGGGGTGTGTCCGCAGATGGACACGCAGATCCAAATCGGCCCGACCGGGAAGAAGCTGCTGCCGCTGACGGTCAAGAATGCCGCGCCAGCGCCGAGCGGGCTCGGGCACTGAGGTGAATGACGCACTCGTTCGGGTGATGGCCGCACTGTCAGGGCGGTGGCAGTAGGGGGCCGAGGGGGCCCAGGTCGAGGTTGAGGTCTTCCATGGTGAGGTCGTAGCGGCGGCAGAGTTCCGTCATGCGGTCGTGGAGGATCATCAGCGTCAGGCCCAGCCGCTCCTCCTGCTCCTCGGTGAGGTTGCCCTGGTCGACGCGGTGCAGGGCCTGGCGTTCCATGAGCTGGCGGAGCAGTTCGACGATCGTGAGCACGAGTTTGACCAGGTCGCGCTCCACCGTCTCCGGGTCGGTACGGAGGCGGCGGGCGACCGAGGAGCGGTCGTCCCCGGCGCCCAGCGGTGGCGGCACCTCGTCCGGCCGGGCGGGCAGGAGGGCGAACGCGCGTGCGGCGGCGTCGGCCACCTCCTCCAGGCGGTCGGCGCTCGGGCGGTCAGCGGGGTTCGTCAAGGGTCACTCCCCACTGCTGCTCGTGAACGGCGACGATCACCGCGCGCAGCGAGATCCGGACCAGGTCGATGTCCGCGATCGACAGGACGACGTCGCCGGTGAGCACCGCGCCGCCGCTCAGCAGCCGGTCGAGCAGGTCGATCAGGGCCACCTGGCGCTGGGCGATGGGTGGGTCCTCGTACGCGGTCACCGCTGTCGTGCTCCCTCCGGGGCCGCCTGGGTCTGAGGCATCTGGGCGAAGGAGTACGGCACCCAGGGGCCGGTGACCTCCACCCGTACGCCCGGGAGTCCCTCGGCGGCTCGCAGGGCCCGCGCGCGGAACTCCTCGGCGTGGCGGCGCGGGACGAGATAGGCGTCGTTGGCGATGTTCTCGCCGGTCGCCCCGGTCGCCCCGGTCGCCCCGGTCCCAGCGGCCAGTCGGCCCTGCTGGGGGCGGTGCCGGGCGCGGGCCACGGCGAGGGCCCCGGCCTGCTCCTCGACACGCCGGACGGCCTCGGCGGCGGA
The DNA here is from genome assembly GCF_015712165.1 of Streptomyces spinoverrucosus. Taxonomy (NCBI): domain Bacteria; kingdom Bacillati; phylum Actinomycetota; class Actinomycetes; order Kitasatosporales; family Streptomycetaceae; genus Streptomyces; species Streptomyces spinoverrucosus. Next base: position 5,812,611 of record NZ_JADPZX010000001.1, read on the forward strand.
CGACCAGGCGTCCTCGCGCGCGTGCCGCTGTCGTCGGCGTTGCCGCAGGTAGGCGCGGCCGGGGTCGGGTTCGTCCGCGGTGCTGTCCGGCGGCGGCTCGGCGGCCGGCGAGGACGCGTCGGCGTAGACCTTCACACCCCACTCGACATGGTCGGCGAGGCGGTCCAGCAGCGTGGTGAGGGTCTTCTCCCGCTCGCCGAGCATGTCGCGGACCCGGGCGTCGTCGAGGTACACCGTCGCCAGTCGCAGCGGAAGCACCGTGGTGTGCGCGCCCAGCGTCTCCACGACCTGGTGGTGGGCGCGGGCCACCGTCTCCAGCCAGTCCAGGTCCTCCAGGTGGGCTCTGAGCGCCGCCTCGGAGAAGTCCGACCGGGGGACCGGGCTGACAGCCGCCGCCATGTCGCCGTGGTGGACCAGCGTGACGGGTGCGTCCGCGACCCCGCGGAGGCGGGTGAGGGCGTCCCGCTCCAGGGAAGCGACGGTGCGCACGACGCCGTACACGTAGCTGAGCTGGTCGTCCATGGCGCCTCAACTCCGGCTGTCGTCGTCCTCGTCGGGCCTGCGTTTCCTGCGCCGGGGCTCCGCGCCGGGCTCACGCTCACGCTCCCCTTCGCGTTCACGGTCGGGGTCGCGATCGCGTGAACGGCGGCGGCCGGTCGGAGCGCCCTCCGGCAGCTCCGCCATCTGCCGGCGCAGCTGCCTGACCTCGTCACGCAGCCGGGCGTTCTGCTCCTCCAGGTCGCGGGTGCCGTCGGCGCGGGACGACAGAGAGGGATCGCGCTCCCACCAGTCGATGCCGATCTCCTTGGCCTTGTCCACCGAGGCGACCAGCAGGCGGAGCCGGATGGTGAGCAGCTCGATGTCGAGCAGGTCGATCTTGATGTCGCCGACGATGACGATGCCCTTGTCGAGCACGCGCTCGAGTATGTCGGCGAGGTTCGCACTGGATCCCTGGCCGTACGGCTGAAGCGTCCGAGCCGGGGAGGGGCCGGCGGATAGGGGCTCGGTCACGGCGTCCTCGACCTCGTTCCTGGGAGCGGCTCGTGCCGTCGGCTACCTGCGGCGCCGACGGCTCTCGGCCGCGGGTTCCTCGTCGTCGCGGTCTTCGTCCTCCTGGTCCTCCTGGTCCTCCTCGTCCTCCTGGTCCTCATCGTCGTACTGGTCGTACTCGTCCTCGTCCTTGTCCTCGTACTCGTCTTCGCCTTCGTCCCTCTCCTCGCCTTCGTCCCTCTTCTCGTCCTCGTCCCTCTCGTCGTAGCGGTCCTCGGGCTGCTCCTCGTCGTACTCCTCCTCCCCGGCCTTCTCCTCGCGGGGCCGCTCCTTCTCCTGACGGGACTCAGGGGACTCACGGGACTCGCGGCCCTCTTCCTCGGCCTCCTCGTCCGGGCCGCGGACCACCTCCCCCTCGCGGATCTCCCCGCGCCAGCCGCCCGTGGCCTCGCCGCGCAGCATCACGAACTTGCGGAAGAGCTTCAGGTCCAGCCGGGTACGGCGGCCCTGGGCCCGCCAGAGGTTCGCGGTCTTCTCGACGAATCCCTTGGGGAAGTAATCGACGACCAGCAGGACCTTGGTGAGGTTGTCGGCCACCGGATGGAAGGTGACCACGCCCCTGGTGGTGCCCTTGGCGCCCTCGGACGTCCAGGCGATCCGCTCGTCGGGCACCTGCTCCGTGATCGTCCCGGTGAACGCGCGGCTCGCCTTGGCGATCTTCACCTGCCACTGGGTCGTGGTGTCGTCCTTCTGCTCGACGTCGACCACGCCCTTGGTGAACCGGCCGAACTCCGTGAACTGCGTCCACTGGTTGTACGCCTCGCGCACCGGAACACCGACGTCGATGTCCTCGATGATGGTGATGCTCTTGGTCCCGGCGCCGCGCGCCGGCCCGTGCTTCTGGCCGGTGGCCTCCTTGACCTTGTCCGCCACGGCGTCCTTGGCGTGCGCGGCGGTCTCCTTGGCCTGGGACGCGACCTGCCCGCCGAACACCTTGCCGCCCTTGCCGAGGGCGTGGACGAGAGGGCCGGGCCCCACATGGGCCGAGCCGAGCCGGCTCGCGGCATCGCCCATCTTGTGGCCGACGCCGGTCAGCATGTGTTCCAGGCGGGCCTCGGCGTAGGCTCCCAGTTCCTCCACCAGCTTGTTCGCGCCCGGACCCTTCAGGACTCCGGTACCGGTCGGCGAGCCGCGCCCGGACGCCTTGCGGTCAGTCATCGTCCGACTCCCTCGCTCGCGAGGTGCTGCTCGATCCGGAGGACGACGCCCTGCGGGCCCCGCCGCCGGACTTGGGCTGCGACGAGGGGCGGCGTTCCGCCTTCTTGGCCCTGGGCCGCTCCTCCTTCTCCTCCTCGTCGCGCGGCTCCTCCTCCGCCTCCCGGTCCTCGTCCTCCCGTTGCCCCTGCGGGCCGAGATCCTCCCGTTGCTCCTGCAGGCCGACGGTGCGCCGGTGCAGGGCGTCGGCCAGGTGGTCGGCCTGGGCGTTCAGCACGGAACCGACCGCGGCCTTGGTCGCGCCCGCCAGTTCGGTGCGGGCCTGCCGGTTGAGGTTGCCGAGCACGGGGGCGAGGGCCTCGGCGATGTCCCCGGCCTTCGCCCGCCTGACGGCCATCGCCAGGGCGAGCCCCAGGGCGGCCTTGGTGTTCTTCCTGCGGCCCAGCAGATAGCCGCCGATGAGAGCTGTTCCGATCTTGGCGTTGTTCATGATGCCGTCTTTCCGAGCTGGTACAGCCTGATCTCCTCCAGCCGCCGCAACAGCTCCTCCTCGCGTGCCGCGAAGTCCTCCTCGTCGACACGGCCCTCGGCCCGCGCCCGCTCCAGGTCGGCGAGCGCCGCCTGGATGGGGGTGGGGTCGTAGTACTCGTGCTCCGCGGCCTGTACGACCTTCTCGAGCACCCAGCCCACGCCCCGCACCGGGGCGAAGGGCAGCGCCAGGACCTCGAAGACCAGTCCCACCAGTGCCTCCTTGTGTCGTTCGGGTCCGGTGCCGTCAGCAGCTGTCAGGCGAAGCTGTAGGGCGGCAGCGGACCGCGGAGCCGTAGCTCGGCTCCCTCGGGCAGTTGCTCGGTCAGCTCCGCGCAGGAGTCGGTGAACTCCTCGGCCTTGTCGCGGTCCACGAGGAACGAGGCGTTGACGAAGTACTGCTCGGACGGCGGCGACAGGCTCTCCGCGTACACGAGCGGCCGTAGCGCGGCGACGATCTGCTCGGCGAGCGCGTCCTGGCGGACCTGCACCTCCTGGGCCACGAGCTGGCCGAGTTCCAGCCGCTGCTCGGGAGTTCCGTGGCCCTCGCGGGTCGCCTCGTTCAACTCACGTACCCGATCGGACTCTTCGACGATCCGCCGCAGCAGTGTGTCCTCGTCCTGCACGCCCTTGACGTTGAACTCCACCCGGTCGGCGAGCTCGGCCAGCCGCTGGGCGTACTGCTCGGCGCCCTGGTCCAGGACGGCGCGTACGGCGTCCTCGTCCTGGGCGACGAATCCGAAGCCCAGCGGCAGCGTGACGTCGTCGGACCACAGCCGCTCCTGTACCGCGTGATGCGCCTCCAGGTCCCGGCGCGCGATCGACAGGTCCTCCGGGGCCTCACTGACGACGGCGCACAGGGAGTCGCCGCGCACCACCCGCACCTCGGACGGCGAGTCGCCGACGCCCTTGAGGTCGTCGAGGCGCAGGGGATGCGATGCCTTGGTGATGGCGTACACGTACAGCGACATCGCTCACTCCTCGCGATCCTTCGAGGAACGGCGCTCCGCGCCGCGTTCGACGGGTTCGCGCTCCCGCTCCCGCCGCTCCTCCTTGCCGTGCCGTGGTCGTTCGCCGCTCTCGATCTCGTCGCGGCGGCCCTTCTGGAGGGACTCCGTGAAAGCGTCGACGGCGCCACTCAGCGCGCCCTTGCTCTTGCCCCTGGCGCCGCCCTCGGTGACGCGCTCCATCACGTCGGGCAGCTGGGCCGGGGCCTTGCGGCCCGCTTCGAGGTCCAGCCGGTTGCACGCCTCGGCGAAGCGCAGATACGTGTCCACGCTGGCCACGACGACACGGGCGTCGACCTTGGCGATCTCGATGCCGACGAGGGACACCCGCACGAAGGCGTCGATTACCAGACCGCGGTCCAGGACCAACTCCAGGACGTCATAGAGGTTTCCGGAGCCGCCTTGGCTGGGGGCGGGCACTCCGCCGCCGCCCGGGGTGATGGTCACGACCTGCTCCCTTCATTGCGGTCGATCTGGGCGCGCGTGTAGCGCCGCCCGCGTTTGTAGGCCAGCAGTTGGCCGGCCGGGTCCAGGGCGACCTCATAGCTGGCCATCACGCTCGTGGTCTCGGGGATGCGCTCCAGCTCCACGACCTCGACCTCGGCCTCCCAGCCGTCGTCCGTCGGCTTCAGAGCGGAGACGGATTCAGGGCGCCGGCCCAGCAGCTCCGCGAGCTGCTCGGTGGCCTGCCGCATCGCCTCGGCGGCGGAGACTCTCTCGTTTCCGGGCATATCATCACCAACCATCATCAACCCTCCGTGTCACCCAAATCCGCCGCATGTATCTCTTCGTGCAGCAGTTTTCGAATGAAGGTGCGGATGCGGGTGCGGGTGGAGGTGTGGACGAAGGGTCGGGGAGCGGGGCGGATCCAGACCGGGGGCTGTGGCGTCTACGCCGGTATGGATCTGGAAAAGCCGCCTGCTCAGCAGCCGCCTGACGGGTGCCTCGTGGTCGCGATCCGCGTTCCGGTGCGGATCGTCATGCTCGTCGTCGTCCTGCCGGTACGCATGGCGTGGGACGCGCTCGTCGTCGCCGGGCGGTTCCTCGACGACGCGGTGCTGAGGCCGGTCGGACGCGGGTTGCTGTGGTTCGGACGGGCGGTGTTCGTATGGCCGTTCGTGGCGCTGTGGCGGTGGGTGCTGGTGCCGGCGGGCCGGGCGCTGGCCTGGCTCGGCCACGTGCTGGTCGCCGTGCCGTGCGGATGGCTGTACCGGTACGTCCTGACGCCGATCGGGCATGCGATCGCCTGGGTCGGGCGGGGGATCGCGGCGGGGCTGGCGTGGGTGTACGCGCGCGTGCTCACGCCGGTGGGCCACGGGATCATGTGGCTCCTGAAGGGCCTTGGCGCCGTGCTCGCCGCCGGGGGAGTCGGCGTGGCGTGGCTGGTGCGATACCTCCTCGTCGTACCCGCCACGTGGCTGTACGAGTGGCTGCTCGCGCCGGTCGGGCGGGCGCTCGTGTGGTGCGTGAACGGGCTCGTGTGGGCCGTGCGCATGATCGTCACCGGGATCGGGACGGCCCTGTACTGGACCTGCCGGATCCTGTTCGTGCTGCCCGCGCTCGCCCTGTGGCGGTGGCTACTGGTGCCCGTCGGGCACGCGCTCGCGGTCGTCGGGCGGGAGATCGGCGCCGCGCTCGGCCATGCCTGGCGGGTCGCGGGGCACATCTCGCGCGCCGTCGGGCGGTTCCTCGCCACGCTCTTCCGGTGGATCTTCGTGGAGCCGGTGCGATGGGCGTACGCGCGCGTGCTCACGCCTGTCGGCCATGCGGTCCGGGACGCGGTCCTGCGGCCGGTGGGTGAGGCGCTGCGCGCCGCGGGCCGGGCCACGCGGCAGGCGCTGGCGTCCGCGCGGGACAGCGCGCGGCAGGCGCGGGCCGACTTCCGGCGGATGCTCTTCGGCGAGCCCCGGCAGCCGCGGGCGACGGTCCGGCGGGAACCCGCGGCCGCCGACACACGTACTCTTGGTAGCAGTACGACCGCTCTCACGAAGGATTGAACGACACTGGGCAAGCGACAGCCCGAAGGCCCGCCGCCGGCACCCACGGTGCAGCGCGTCCGACTGCGCTACACCAAGCGCGGCCGCCTCCGGTTCACCAGCCACCGTGACTTCCAGCGCGCCTTCGAGCGTGCGCTGCGCCGCGCCGAGGTGCCCATGGCGTACTCGGCGGGGTTCACCCCGCACCCGAAGGTGTCGTACGCCAATGCCGCACCCACCGGCACGGGCAGTGAGGCGGAGTACCTGGAGATCGCGCTCACCGATACGCGCGATCCGGACAAGCTCAGGATCCTGCTCGACGAGTCGCTTCCCCCCGGGCTCGACATCGTCGAGGCGGTCGAGGCCCGCACCTCGGGGCTCGCCGACCGGCTGACGGCCTCCGTCTGGGAGCTGCGGCTGGACGGTGTGGACCGGGCCGACGCCGCGCGCGCCGTGGCCGCCTTCATCGCGGCCGAGGCCGTGGAGGTGCAGCGCCTGACCAAGAACGGCGTCCGCACCTTCGACGCCCGCCCCGCCGTCGTCAGCCTGGAGACAGTCGTCAGCCCAGAGACAACCGAAGAGCACACTTCGCAGGCTGATAGGCCGACCGACCAGCCCTGTGCGATACTGCGGCTGGTTGTTCGGCACGTGACGCCTGCCGTACGACCCGACGACGTCCTGTCCGGTCTCCGCGCCGTGGCCGACCTGGCGCCGCCGGTCCCCGCAGCGGTGACCAGGCTGGCGCAGGGGCTGTTCGATGAAGAGACCGGCACGGTGACAGACCCGCTCGCGCCTGACCGCGAGGCGGGCCCCGCGTAGGACGGACGTCGTAGCGCCGCCCTCGTACTCGGGAGCCACCTGGGTCGGGCAGCGAACCGACCAGAAGACTTTCGCCAGGCCGTCCGCAACACGGCGGACGGAACCGGCGAGACAGGACAACAGAGAGCTCCCGTGCGGCGCCCGCGCCCCGGACGGCGGCAGTCGCGCATCGCGCGAGCCGCGGACGTCACCGGCATCCCCGCCGGACCAGGTGCGGCGCCCGGGAGCCTGACGGGAGAAACGCCCGCATGCTCGAGCCGATCGAACCCACTGAGGGTTCCGAACTGAACACTCCAAGCGACACCCTGCCGCCGCGTCGTCGGCGCCGTGCCGCTTCCCGACCGGCGGGTCCGCCCGCCACCACGTCCGAAACGCCGACGGAGACCGTCGCGCCGGCCATACCGGCCGCTGACGCCGCCGATCTGGCCTCGGGCGACCTGCCTGCCGCCGAAGCCGCCGACCTGGCCGCGACCGACCTTTCCTCTGCCGCTGCTGAGGAGGCCGGGGAGGTCGACGAGGCTGTCGAGGCCAGTGAGATTTCCGAGACCGAAGAGCTTTCCGGGACCGAAGAGGCCGAAGAGGCCGAAGAGGCTGAAGAAGCGGTCGAGAAGCCCGAGGCCCTTGAGGAGCCCGCGCCCGTTGCGCGTACGCGTCGTCGCGTGACCCGTCGGGTCTCCACGCCTGCCGGGTCTGCTGAGTCCGTCGAGGCCGCCGAGACGGTGGTGCCGGTCGCCGCCCAGGTCGCCCCCGAGCCGGTGGACGACAGCGCCGTAGCCCATGTCGTCGACGAGCCCGCCCCGCCCCGCCGTCGCCGGGCCACGCGCCGGGCGTCGGCGCCTTCCGGGTCGCCGACCTCAGCCGCGCCCGCCGAGTCCGCCGCGCCCGTCGTACCCGCAGCCGTGAACGTGAGCGCCGAGGCGCCCGCCACCGAGCCGCAGGCCGAGGCCGCCCCCGTCGAGGAGGCCGCGCCGGTCGCGCGTACGCGTCGGCGGGCGACCCGCCGGGCGTCCGCGCCCGCCGGGGCTCCGGCCGCCACTGAGGCCGCACAGCCGGAGATTGCACAGCCGGAGGCTGCCGTCGAGGCGCCCGCCGCCGAGTCGGAGGTTGCCGTCGCCGTGCCCGCCGCCGAGCCGCAGGTCGAGGCCGCCGCCGCGGAGGAAACCGAGGAGGCCGCTCCGCGCCGGGCCCGCCGTCGGGCCACGCGTCGGGTGTCGGCGCCCGCCGAGACGACCGAGAGCGCCGCCGGTGAGGCCGTCGAGGCCGCCGGTGAGCAGGCCGACGAGGCTGCCGCCCCGCGTCGTACGCGTCGCCGCCGGGGCGCGGCCGAGGCGCCCGCCGAGCCTGCCGTCGCCGAGGCCACGCGGGCCGAGGAGCCCGCCGTGACAGAGCCCGCTGAGGCCGCGCGGCCTGCCGTGACCGAGGAGACCCCCGAGCCCGCCGAGGCCGCCGGTGACCAGGGCGGTGCCACCCGCCGTACGCGGCGTCGGGTCGTGCGGAAGGCGGCGACCGGTTTCGCCGCGCCCGCGCAGACCGAGGGCGCCGAGGCCGAGGCACCGCGTCCGCCGGCGCGGCCCGCCGTCGCGGTGTTCCAGCCGCCGGTGTTCACCGAGCCGAGGTTCCAGACGCCCGAGCGGGCCGCCGCCGAAGCGGCCGCCGAGGCGGTGGAGGAGGCCCCCGAGGCCGAGGAGTTCCCCGAGGAGCCGACCGGGTCGCGGCGTCGCCGCCGGCGCCGGGGTGCCGGAGCCGTGGAGGAGGCCGAGGCGCAGGCCGTCGAGACCGCCGGGGACGAGGAGGCGGAGGAGGCCGAGGAGGCCGAGGAGGCCGCCGAGCCCGTCGTCGAGGACGAGGAGGGCGAGGAGACCGGGTCGCGTCGCCGTCGTCGTCGCGGTGGCCGGCGTCGCCGTCGGGGCGAGTCCGGCGACTTCGCCGAGGGTGACACCGAGGAACTCGCCGCCGAGCAGGCCGAGCAGGACGCCGAGGACACCGCCGAGCAGGTCGAGGAGGACGCCGAGGAGGACGCCGAGGAGGACGAGCGGGCCGCCGAGTCCGGGGGTTCGTCCACCAGCAGCCGCCGTCGCCGTCGCCGTCGTCGCCGGGCCGGTGACTCCGGCACGGACGCCGAGCCGTCCGCCGACGACCCCGAGCGCACGGTCGTCAAGGTCCGCGAGCCGCGACCCCCGCGGGAAAAGGGTGCCGAGCCGTCCGACGAGGTGCAGTCCATCAAGGGCTCCACGCGTCTGGAGGCCAAGAAGCAGCGTCGCCGCGAGGGCCGCGAGCAGGGCCGCCGCCGCGTGCCGATCATCACCGAGGCCGAGTTCCTGGCCCGGCGCGAGGCCGTCGAGCGCGTGATGGTCGTCCGGCAGAACGGCGACCGTACGCAGATCGGCGTGCTCGAGGACAACGTGCTCGTCGAGCACTACGTCAACAAGGAGCAGTCGACCTCGTACGTCGGCAACGTCTACCTCGGCAAGGTGCAGAACGTGCTTCCGTCGATGGAGGCCGCCTTCATCGACATCGGCAAGGGCCGCAACGCCGTGCTCTACGCCGGTGAGGTCAACTTCGAGGCGCTGGGCATGGCCAACGGGCCGCGCCGCATCGAGTCCGCCCTGAAGTCCGGCCAGTCCGTCCTCGTGCAGGTCACCAAGGACCCGATCGGGCACAAGGGCGCGCGTCTGACCAGCCAGGTCTCCCTCCCCGGCCGTTACCTCGTGTACGTCCCCGAGGGCTCGATGACCGGCATCAGCCGCAAGCTGCCCGACACCGAGCGGGCCCGGCTGAAGACCATCCTCAAGAAGATCGTCCCCGAGGACGCGGGCGTCATCGTGCGCACCGCCGCCGAGGGCGCGAGCGAGGACGAGCTGCGCCGGGACGTCGAGCGGCTGCAGGCGCAGTGGGAGGACATCCAGAAGAAGGCCAAGAGCGGCAACGCGCCGACTCTGCTGTACGGCGAGCCGGACATGACCGTCCGCGTCGTGCGGGACATCTTCAACGAGGACTTCTCCAAGGTCATCGTCAGCGGCCCGGACGCCTGGGAGACCATCCACGGGTACGTCGCCCATGTCGCGCCGGATCTCGCCGGGCGGCTGCAGAAGTGGACCTCCGAGGTCGACGTCTTCGCCACCTACCGGATCGACGAGCAGCTCGCCAAGGCGCTGGACCGCAAGGTCTGGCTGCCCAGCGGCGGTTCGCTGGTGATCGACCGGACCGAGGCGATGGTCGTCATCGACGTCAACACCGGCAAGTTCACCGGCCAGGGCGGCAACCTGGAGGAGACGGTCACCAGGAACAACCTGGAGGCGGCCGAGGAGATCGTCCGTCAGCTGCGGCTGCGCGACCTCGGCGGCATCATCGTGATCGACTTCATCGACATGGTGCTGGAGTCCAACCGGGACCTGGTGCTGCGGCGCCTGCTGGAGTGCCTGGGCCGGGACCGTACGAAGCACCAGGTCGCCGAGGTGACCTCGCTGGGCCTGGTCCAGATGACCCGCAAGCGGGTCGGGCAGGGCCTGTTGGAGTCGTTCTCCGAGACCTGCGTCCACTGCAACGGGCGCGGTGTCATCGTGCACCTGGACCACGCGGCCGCCGCCGGTGGCGGAGGCAAGCGCAAGAAGCGCGCGCGGGCCGGTGCCGAACAGCCGGAGCACACGCACGAGGCCGTGGCCGGCGAGCTCGTCGAGATCGGCGAGACCGCCGAGGAGGAGGCGGAGACCGAGACCGAGGTCGCGGCCGAGGTCGCCGAGCCGGTGGCGCTCCCCGCGCCGGAGTTCGCGCCGGACGAGGAGCTGTACAGCAGCGTCGCCGAGGCGGAGGCCGCGGCGTCGCGCGGGCGTTCGCGGCGTCGGGCGAGCCGTCGGGTCTCGGCTCCGGCGGGTGCGCCCGCGCCGAAGAGCGAGGCCGACGGGGCCGGCGTACCGGCGCCCACGGCGCAGGACGTGACGGCCGAGGAGGAGGCCGCGCGTCCGGTGCGCCTGGAGCCGGCCGCCGCGGCGCACGCCGAGCCCGTGGCCGTCGAGGACCCGGTGGTCGAGGCCCCGGCGCCCGCCGAGGAGGCCGCGCCCAAGGGCCGTACCCGCCGTCGGGCCACCCGCAAGGTGAGCGCACCGGCCGGTTCACCGGCGTCGGCGGAGGCGGCGGTGGTGACGGTCGCCGAGACCGCGCCGGCCGAGACCGCGCCGGCCGTGGCCGCGACGCCGGAGGTGCCCGAGGTCGCGGAGACGCCGGTCGCCGCGCGGCCGGAGCAGGCCGAGGCGCCCGCCGAGGCCGCCGCCCCGGCCCGTCCGCGCCGCCGTGCGGTCCGCAAGGCCACCGCGCCGACCGCGTCCGAGGAGACGGCCGTCGTGGTCGTGCCGTCGGCGGAGTCGGCGGAGACGCAGGCGCCGGTCGCCGAGCAGGCCGCCCACGAGGCCGAGCAGGCTCTCGTGGAGGCCAGGGAAGCCGCCGCCGAGGCCGTCGTCGAGGCCGAGGGCGACGAGTCCGCCCCGGCCAGGAAGACGGCCCGCAAGACGGCCAAGAAGGCCACGGCGAAGAAGGCCGCCACCAAGAAGACCGCGGCCAAGAAGACGGCCGCGAAGAAGGCGACGGCCAAGAAGGCGGCGAAGTCCACCGCCACCAAGACGGCCGCCGCCAAGGCGACCAAGGCGACGGCGAAGAAGACCGCGGCCGCCGAGCAGTCCCAGCCGACCGTCTCGGTCTCGACCGACGAAGGCTGACGCCACAGGTGACGGTGTGCGGCCGGGTGACCGGCCGCACACCGCCCACCACGGGGCCCGGTTTGACCCTCTCGGCCACCGCCCCGTAACCTTGACCGTCGGCGTGTCCACTGAACACGCCACATCCCCGTAAACCTCTTCCTCCCGGGCCACCGGGAGAGGCCGTCTGTCCCAGGGCGGCTGGCCTGCGGGGGTGCCGTTCTCCGAGCGAAAGAGAGATCCGCGTGTACGCCATCGTGCGCAGCGGTGGTCGTCAGCACAAGGTTGCTGTCGGCGACATCGTTGAGGTTGACAAGATTTCCACTGCCAAGGTTGGCGACACGGTCGAGCTCTCGACCCTGCTCGTTGTCGACGGCGACGCTGTGACCAGCGACCCGTGGGTGCTGGCCGGCATCAAGGTCCAGGCCGAGGTCGTGGACCACCACAAGGGCCAGAAGATCGACATTCTGCGCTACAAGAACAAGACCGGCTACCGCCGTCGTCAGGGCCACCGCCAGCAGTACACGGCGATCAAGGTCACTGAGATCCCCGCGGCTGCGAAGTAAGGGACTGAGGAGAGATGGCACACAAGAAGGGCGCATCGTCCACCCGTAACGGTCGTGACTCCAACGCTCAGCGCCTCGGCGTGAAGCGCTTCGGCGGTCAGGTCGTCAGCGCGGGCGAGATCCTGGTCCGTCAGCGTGGCACCCACTTCCACCCGGGTGCGGGCGTCGGCCGTGGCGGCGACGACACGCTGTTCGCGCTGCAGGCCGGTTCGGTGCAGTTCGGCACCCACCGTGGCCGCAAGGTCGTGAACATCGTTCCGGTCGCCTGATCGGAAGCTTTCGCGAGGCGGGCCTCACTTCCCTTCGGGGAAGCGGGTCCGCCTTTCGCGTGTTGTACAAGAGACATTCCCGTACGTAACTGGAGGCACCGCACCATGACCACCTTCGTGGACCGCGTCGAACTGCATGTCGCCGCGGGTAACGGAGGCCACGGCTGTGCCTCCGTCCACCGTGAGAAGTTCAAGCCGCTCGGCGGGCCGGACGGCGGCAACGGCGGCCGCGGCGGCGACGTCATCCTCACCGTCGACCAGTCGATCACCACGCTGCTCGACTACCACCACTCCCCGCACCGCAAGGCCACCAACGGAAAGCCCGGCGAGGGCGGCAACCGCTCCGGCAAGGACGGCCAGGACCTGGTGCTGCCGGTGCCGGACGGCACCGTCGTGCTGGACAAGGCGGGCAACGTCCTCGCCGACCTGGTCGGCCACGGCACCTCGTACGTCGCCGCACAGGGTGGCCGGGGCGGGCTCGGCAACGCCGCGTTGGCCTCCGCCCGCCGCAAGGCGCCCGGTTTCGCGCTGCTCGGTGAGCCGGGCGATCTGCAGGACGTCGTCCTGGAGCTCAAGACCGTCGCCGACGTGGCGCTCGTGGGGTACCCGAGCGCCGGCAAGTCGTCGCTGATCTCCGTGCTCAGCGCCGCCAAGCCGAAGATCGCCGACTACCCCTTCACCACGCTCGTGCCGAACCTCGGTGTCGTCACCGCCGGTTCGACCGTGTACACCATCGCGGACGTGCCCGGGCTGATCCCGGGCGCCAGCCAGGGCAGGGGACTGGGCCTGGAGTTCCTGCGGCACGTGGAGCGGTGCAGTGTGCTGGTGCACGTGCTGGACACCGCGACGCTGGAGTCCGACCGCGACCCCGTCTCCGACCTGGACGTCATCGAGGCGGAGCTGCGCGAGTACGGCGGGCTCGACAACCGGCCGCGGATCGTCGTCCTGAACAAGATCGACGTACCGGACGGCCAGGACCTCGCCGAGATGGTGCGGCCGGATCTGGAGGCGCGGGGCTACCGCGTGTTCGAGGTGTCGGCGGTGGCGCGGACCGGGCTGAAGGAGCTGTCCTTCGCACTGGCCGAGCTGGTCGCGCAGGCGCGGGCCGCCCGGCCGAAGGAGGAGTCGACACGGATCGTCATCCGGCCCAAGGCCGTGGACGACGCGGGCTTCACCGTCGTACGCGAGGACGACGGCCTGTTCCGGGTGCGCGGTGAGAAGCCGGAGCGCTGGGTGCGGCAGACCGACTTCAACAACGACGAGGCGGTCGGCTATCTCGCCGACCGGCTGAACCGGCTCGGCGTGGAGGAGGAGCTGGTCAAGGCCGGCGCCCGGGCCGGGGACGGCGTGGCCATCGGGCCCGAGGAGAACGCCGTGGTGTTCGACTGGGAGCCGACCCTCATGGCCGGTGCGGAGATGCTGGGCCGCCGTGGCGAGGACCACCGCTTGGAGGGGCAGCGGCCCGCGGTGCAGCGTCGCCGGGACCGGGAGGCGGAACGGGACGAGCTGGAGCGGGAATTCGACGACTTCGAGCCGTTCTAGACGCCCGGGTTTCGCCTGCTGATTGACTGTCAGACCCGTTGCGGCAAGGGAATGTCCACCCTGCCGTGACGGGTCTTCCCTTGTCCTCCTGGTTGTCATGCACGCGCATCCCTGCGTTCAGCGGACGGACCGCCCGGGCGCGTGAGCATCCCCTTGTCCATGTGGCCAGCGAGGCAAGGGAGTTCGCCGATGACCGGAGCCGTTTCGCCCGACCGACGCCGCTTTCTGACCGCGGGAGCCGCGGTGGTCGGCGCCGCCGCCTCCGCCCAGCTGTGGCTGCCGTCCGCCGCCCGCGCCGGCGAAACGCCACTGCCCGACGGGGTGTTCAGCCTCGGCGTGGCCTCCGGCGACCCGCTGCCCGACGGCGTCGTGCTGTGGACCCGGCTCGCCCCCGACCCGCTGAACGGCGGCGGCATGCCCGACCGGCCGGTGCCGGTGGAGTGGGAGATCGGCACCGACGAGCGGCTCGGCAAGCCCCTGCGGCGCGGTGTCGCCCAGGCCCGGCCCGAGTACGGGCACAGCGTTCACGTGGATGTACGAGGACTGCGCCCGGGCCGCGAGTACTGGTACCGCTTCCGCGCCGGCGGCAGGCTCTCGCCCGTCGGCCGCACCCGCACCGCCCCCCACCGCCTCAGCTCCGGCGGCACCCTGCGCGTCGCGCTCGCGTCCTGCCAGAACTGGCAGCACGGCTACTTCACGCCGTACGCCGACACGCGGGCCCAGGATCCCGACGTCGTCCTCTTCGTCGGCGACTACATCTACGAGTCCACGCCCTCGGCGACCGCGCTGCGCCGGCACGAGGGGACCGGTGAGCCGTACACCCTCACCCAGTACCGCAACCGGTACGCGCAGTACCGCACCGACCCGGACCTCAAGGCGATGCACGCGGCCGCCCCCTGGGTGGTCACCTTCGACGACCACGAGGTCGACAACGACTTCGCCGGCGAGGTCCCGCAGGACCCCGACAAGCAGTCGCACGACGCGTTCGTGGCCCGGCTGACCGCCGCCTACCAGGCGTACTACGAGCACATGCCGGTCCGGGCGAGCGCGATCCCTACGGGCGCGCACATCCGGATGTACCGCCGCCTGGAGTTCGGCCGCCTCGCCCGCCTCAACGTGCTGGACACCCGGCAGTACCGCGGCGACCAGGCCACCAGCCAGGCCGGTGCGCAGAACCCGGGGCTCACCATGCTCGGCGCACGGCAGAAGCAGTGGCTGCTCGACGGGCTACAGGACTCGCCCGCCCGCTGGAACCTGGTCGCCTCGCAGATCATGATGGCCGAGACCGATCTGCTGGTCGGCGCGGGCAAGCAGTGGTTCTACGACGCCTGGGACGGCTACCAGGCCGAACGCAACCGGTTCCTCGAGGAGTTCAAGCAGGTCGACAACCCGGTCGTGCTCACCGGCGACCGGCACCTGACGATGGTCACCGACCTCAAGGAGGACTTCGCCGACCCCGACTCCGACGTCGTCGGCGCCGAGTTCGTCGGTACGTCCATCTCCAGCAACGGCGACCAGGACCAGGCCGCCTTCCGCAAGGAGTGGGACCCGCGCATGCCGGACAATCCGCACTGGAAGCTGCTCGACGCCCACCGCGGCTACCACCTGTTCGACATCCGCCGGGACGGCATCGACGCGCAGGTGAGGATCGTCGACACCGTGCGTACGCCGCAGGCGACGCCGAGCACGCTGGCGCGGCTGCGGGTGGACGCGGGGCGCCCGGGGGTACGGGTGGTCTGACCCGCCCGGCTCTGTGAAGGTCCCTGGCGCTCATCGGAGTCCCAGGGCCTTCTCACGTCTGTCTCAGGCAAGCCGTTTACCGTCCGTTCACCATGGAGACGGAACGCCAGAGACTCGCCCAGCCCGCCGCTGAACCGGCCACCGCGGCCCGGCCCATCGCCGCACTCCCTCCAGGCACCCGCCTGCTGCACATAGGCCCGCACAAAACCGGCACCACGGCCATTCAGGGCGCCCTCTTCGCCGCCAAGGACCGGCTGCCCGCGTTCGGCGTCGCCTTCCCCGCGCACACCCGGCACCCCATGGAGGCCGCCCTCGCCGCCTGCGCCCGGCCGGCGATGATCGGCGACACCGTGCCCACCGACCGGCACTGGACCCGCCTGCTCGACCAGGTCGCCGCCACCGGCACCCGCACCTCGGTCGTCAGCAGCGAGTTCTTCGCCGACGCCGCCGACGACGCCACCATCGCAACGATCGTCGACCAGCTCGGCGGCGACCGTGTGCACGTCCTGGTCACCCTGCGCCCGCTGACGAAGATCATGCCGTCGCAGTGGCAGCAGTACGTGCAGAACGGGCTGCGCATGGGCTACCCGGACTGGCTGGACCACATGCTGCGCAGGCCGCCGTACGAGAAGCCCAACCCCAGCTTCTGGCACCGGCACCGGCATGACCGGCTGGTGGAGCGGTGGGCTCGGGCGGTGGGGCCGGAGCGATTCACAGTCGTGATCGTGGACGACCGGGACCGGGACGGTCTGATGCGTACGTTCGAGACACTTCTCGGTCTTCCGGATAAGTTGCTGCAGCCTGTTCCGGATACGGCGAATCGTTCTCTTACCCTCGCCGAGACCGAAATGCTCAGGAATCTCAACAGGGAATTCCGCGGCAATGGACTGCCCGACGAGCTGTATTCCAGGCTGGTCCGCAATGGCGCTGTGATGCATATGAAGAACGCGTGCCCTCCGTCTTCGCGGGATGTGAAGATCGGTACTCCGCAGTGGGCGCTGGAGGCGGCCGCCGCGATCGGCGCCGAGATGGCGGAGCGAATCGCGGAGATGGGCGTGCGAGTGATCGGGGATACCGCACTTCTGTCCGCCGTGCCGGAGCCCGCCCCGCCTGGAAATGAGCCGTGGCTCGCGCCCGAAGTGGCCGCGCAGGCGCTCTACGGGGTGCTCGCGGCGGCCGCCGCGGCGCCTGTCCGGCACACGGCACCCGCCAAGTCCCGTACCGTTCACCAGACATCTTCCAAAGAATTGGTCAAGGCTCTCGGTCATCGCTGCCTGAAACGGCTGCGGCGGCGCTGAGTTACTTGCACGGTACTTACGGGGAACTTACGCGTCACACCAAGGCCATAACTCCCTGTGGAGTTACTCACAACATTTCCACGGACGCCCACGGAACCTCTCGACGGGCCACCAGAAGTGCAAGGTGAACGACAGGTTGCGCCCATATATTGGCCGGCGGTCGCTCACCTTGCATCGGGGTAAGCGCAAGTGCGAGCCTTTGCAAGTTCCCAGTCGCCACAAGGTAGGTCATCTGTGTCACAGCACATAGCCAAGCCCCGTACCACCGCAGTGATCCTGGCCGGCGGTACCGGTCAGCGCGTGGGTCTGTCGATCCCGAAGCAGCTGCTGAAGATCGCCGGCAAGGCAGTCATCGAGCACACCCTGACCACCTTCGAGAAGGCCGACTCGATCGACGACGTCATCGTGCTGATGGCGCCGGGTTATGTGCCCGACGTCGAAAAGATCGTCGCCAGGGCCGGGTTCAGGAAGGTCTCCCGGATCATCGAGGGCGGGTCCACGCGGAACGAGACGACCGAGCGCGCCATCGCGGCGCTGACCGAGAGCGCGGCCGAGGGCGAGGACCTCAACGTCCTGTTCCACGACGCCGTACGTCCGCTGCTGTCGCAGCGCGTCATCGACGACTGCGTCGCCGCGCTGGAGCGCTTCCAGGCCGTCGACGTCGCGATCCCGTCCGCGGACACCATCATCGTCACGCGCACGCACGGCGAGGACGGCGAGTTCATCACCGAGATCCCGGACCGCTCCCGGCTGCGCCGCGGCCAGACCCCGCAGGCCTTCAAGCTCTCGACGATCAAGCGGGCCTACGAGGTCGCGGCAGAGGACCCCAACTTCCAGGCCACGGACGACTGCACGGTCGTCCTGCGCTATCTGCCGGACGTGCCGATCCACGTCGTCGCGGGTGACGAGTACAACATGAAGGTCACCCAGCCCGTGGACGTCTTCATCGCCGACAAGCTGTTCCAGCTGGGCTCCACGGCCGCTCCGGAGCAGAACGTCGAGGACGCCTACCGCGAGCTGCTGACCGGCAGGACCGTGGTGGTCTTCGGCGGTTCGTACGGCATCGGCAAGGACATCGCCGAACTCGCCGAGTCCTACGGGGCGAACGTCCACGCCCTCGGCCGCTCCACCACCGGCACGCACGTGGAGAACCCGGAGGAGGTCGACGACGCGCTGTCCAGGGCGTACGCCGAGAGCGGGCGGATCGACTACGTCGTCAACACCGCTGGTGTCCTGCGCATCGGCAGGCTGGCCGAGACCGACAACGCCACCATCGAGGAGGCGTTGAAGGTCAACTACCTCGCGCCGGTGCAGATCGCTCGTTCGGCGTACAAGTATCTGGCCGAGACCAAGGGGCAGTTGCTGCTGTACACCTCCAGCAGCTACACGCGCGGCCGCGCCGAGTACTCCCTCTACTCCTCGACCAAGGCCGCCATGGTGAACCTCACCCAGGCCCTGTCCGACGAGTGGGCCGCCGAAGGCATCCGCGTCAACTGCGTCAACCCCGAGCGCACCGCGACCCCGATGCGCACCAAGGCCTTCGGCCAGGAGCCCACGGACTCGCTGCTCTCCTCCGAGGCCGTGGCGCGCACCTCGCTCGACGTGCTGCTGTCCGAGCTGACCGGCCATGTCATCGACGTCCGCCAGCAGGACCCGACGGCGGGCGCCACCAAGGCCTCCGGTTTTGAACAGGCGCTGGCCGGGGTCTTTGACCGTCAGGACGACGCGGCTTAGTCGACCGCCCCTCCCTACCCCCCACAGAGCAGGTTCTTCGTGATCTCCACCGCTGTACGCGTCGCCCGGGTGGGCACCGTGGCCGAGCTGGCCGCGGCGGCCCTCATGGTGCTGGGCTATCCCTGCCTCATGCTGGCCGCGCTCGTCCCCAGCGTGCCCGCCTTCGCGGCCGCGGCCGCCGTGACGTACCTGGCGGACCACTATCTGCACCGCAGGGGCAGCTATCTGATCAACCGGCTCAGCAAGGTCCGGGCCGGTCTGTCGATCCGCTTCCTGATCCGGCAGCTGCTGCTGGTCCTGCTGCTGGCCCGGCTCTCCCTCTCGGACGACCTGATCTTCTACGGCGCGGTCGGCTGCTTCATCGCCTTCTACGGCCTCCAGGCCCCGCACGGCGCCCTGGTCACCCTGATCCGCAACCGCCGCCGGCTGCCGGTCGCCACCCGCAACGTCGACCTCACGACGCGCATCCGCATCCCGGACGCCCCGCCGCGCCGGCTGCTGCACCGCTCGGCGGAGAAGATCCTGCACCTCGACCTCGCCGCGGTCGTCGGCGTGCTGGTCTCCGCGGCCGCCGACTCGGCCGTGGCCGGCTTGGTCGGAATCGCCGTCACGCTGGTCCTGGGCGGCGGCTACACCCTCGCGCTGGTGCCGTACGTGCGCGGACGGCGGGTGCCGTCGTGTCCGGAGGCCGTGCTGGCCGCGGTGGACGACTGGCTGTGCGCGTACCGGCCGGAGACGGTGCTGTACTTCTCCGGCTCCAAGGACTCGGCGTACCAGGTCAACATGTGGCTGGAGACCATGGAGCAGCTGGACTCCAAGCCGCTGATCATCCTGCGTGAGCGGGTCATCCTGCAGAACCTGGCGCCCACCACGGTCCCCGTGATCTGCGTGCCCGGCGGGGTGCACCTGATGAACATGGACCTGTCCACCGTGCGGGTCACGCTGTACGCGGCGAACGTCGGCAAGAACATCCACATGCTGCGCGTCCCCACCATGAAGCACGTCTTCATCGGCCACGGCGACAGCGACAAGGCGGCCAGCGTCAACCCGTTCAGCAAGGTCTACGACGAGGTGTGGACCGCCGGCCGGGCGGGCCGCCACCGCTACGCCATCGCCGACGTCGGTGTCCGCGACGAGGACATCGTGGAGGTGGGCCGCCCGCAGCTGGCGCCGATCCGGACCTGGCAGGGCGTGCCCGAAGACCCTATGCCCACGGTGCTGTACGCCCCGACCTGGGAGGGCTGGGACGACAACCCGGGCAACACCTCGCTCCTGCTGGCGGGCGAGAACATCGTGCGGCGGCTCGTCACGGCCGACCCGCCGGTACGCGTCCTGTACAAGCCGCACCCCTTCACCGGCACCCGCAGCGCCGAGGCCAAGGCCGCCCACCGGCGGATCACGGCCCTGGTCGAGCAGGCCGCCGCCGAGCGGGCCGCCGACCCCCGCTGCACCGTCGACGCCGCCGCGCGGACCGCCGCCCAGGCCGAGCGGGCCCGGATCGAGGCCCGGCTCGCCGAGTTGTCCCGCACCACCGGCGGGGAGAAGGACGACGAGGCCGAGGCGACCCGCGACGGCCTGATCGACCTCGCGCGGCACAAGGAGATCGCCCGGCTGCGCGCCGAGTGGAACGAGGCCTACTGGGGTGCCGTCCCGGCCTGGGAGCACCGCGTCATCACAGGTGCCGAGCCGCGCCTGTACGACTGCTTCAACGTCTCCGACGCGATGGTCTCCGACATCTCCAGCGTGGTCTCCGACTTCATCGCGAGCGGCAAGCCGTACGCGGTGACGGACTCGGCCGGGCTGGGCGCCGAGGAGTTCAGACGGCAGAACACCGCCGTGCGCGCCGCCGTGATCCTGACCAACAGCGCCGCCGAACTGGGCGAACTGCTGGCGGCGGTACGCGATCCGGCCGCCGATCCGCTGGCGGAGAACCGCAAGGAGCTGAAGCGGTATCTGCTGGGCCCGGACGAGCCGAAGTCGATCGACCAGTTCAACTCGGCGGTGGCGGAGCTGGCGCTGAAGGCCGAGACCCGCAACCTCGGCCAGGAGTCGCGCATCGCGGCCAGTGCCGTGGAGGAGGTCGAACCGGAGGACGCAGGCCGGCCGGCGGCCTGAGACGCCCCCGCGTTTGAGCCGCCGGACGCCGGAAGCGGAGTGTGAGCACGCCGTCACCCACTGCCTGTCCGGACGCTGGACCGACGAGCGGACGCCGAGCCACTTCGCGTAGATTGCGGTTTCGGGAGCCATACCTACGCGAGGGGACAGACACCAAGGTGACAGGGGCAAGGCAGGCCGTGCGCGAGGCCCGCAGGATCGTCGTCAAGGTGGGTTCCTCGTCGCTGACCACCGCAACCGGCGGACTGGACGCGGACCGGGTCGACGCGCTCGTCGACGTCCTCGCCAAGATCCGCAGCGGTGGGGAGAGGGAGATCGTGCTGGTCTCCTCGGGTGCCATCGCCGCCGGACTCGCCCCGCTGGGCCTGCGTCGCCGCCCCACCGACCTCGCCCGCCAGCAGGCCGCCGCCAGCGTCGGCCAGGGGCTGCTCGTCGCCCGCTACACCGCCTCCTTCGCCCGCTACGGCGTCCGCGTCGGCCAAGTGCTGCTCACCTCGGACGACATGAGCCGCCGCGCCCACCACCGCAACGCCTCCCGCACCCTGGACAAGCTCCTGGCCATGGGCGCCCTCCCGGTCGTCAACGAGAACGACACCGTCGCCACCGACGAGATCCGCTTCGGCGACAACGACCGGCTCGCCGCGCTCGTCGCCCATCTCGTCCACGCCGACCTGCTGGTCCTCCTCTCCGACGTGGACGGCGTGTACGACGGCGACCCCAGCAAGCCCGGCACCTCGCGGATAGCGGAGGTGCGGGTGCCGTCGGACCTGTCCGGTGTGGAGATCGGCAGCGCGGGCAAGGCCGGCGTCGGCACCGGCGGCATGGTCACCAAGGTCGAGGCCGCCCGGATCGCCGCCGCCGCGGGCATCCCGGTCGTCCTCACCAGTGCCATCCACGCCGCCGACGCGCTGACCGGCCAGGACACCGGCACGTACTTCCACCCCACCGGCAAGCGCTCCGCCCACCGGCTGCTGTGGCTCCAGCACGCCTCCACGCCGCAGGGTGCGCTGACGCTGGACGACGGTGCCGTGCGCGCGGTCGTGGAGCGCCGCAAGTCGCTGCTGCCGGCCGGAATCGCCGCCGTCGAGGGCGAGTTCAGCGCGGGCGACCCGGTCGAACTGCGTGACGGCAGGGGGCACGCCGTGGCGCGCGGGCTGGTCAACTTCGACGCCAAGGAGATCCCGCAGCTGATCGGCCGCTCCACGCGGGAGTTGGCGCGCGACCTCGGCCCCGCGTACGAGCGCGAGGTCGTCCACCGGGACGATCTGGTGGTCCTGCACCACTGACGACGCCCGGCAGGCGGCGCTGACGAGGCCTGGCGGGGCGGCGCTGACGAGGCCTTGGCGAGCGGCACTGACGAGGCCCTGGCGAGCGGCACTGACGAGGCCCTGGCGAGCGGCCGAAAACGGGGGGAACGCCCCGCAAAAGCCCCCGCCCTGAGGTGGACGTTCCGCAAAACCGCCCCGCGAGCCCCCGGGGGCCTGCTCAACTTTGTCCAGAGGCACGCACTGGCACTGCATGAAGGAGGCCGCCGTGAGACGAGTGCGCCCTGGGGCAGCGTCCCGCGCGGCAGGCACCGAGCGCGCCCTCACCAGCGTCGCCGCCGGTGAGCAGTACAAGAGCGAGCAGCCCGAGGACATCCCCCGCCTGTGGCACGTCACCCTCAGCGTCTCCGGCGAAGCGGCCCCGCTGAAGGAGGTGCGGCGCGCCCTTGAGCAGCTCGCCCACGACCACCCCTTCCTGCTGACCAGCAGATACGCCGACGACCACGCGGAGATCCGGTACTGGGAGGAGGCTCGCGACCTGCACGACGCGGCCGCCGTCGCGCTGCGGCTGTGGGGCGAGCACCGGCAGAGCGCCGGGCTCCCGCCCTGGGAGATCGTCGGCCTGGAGGTCATCGACCGGGCCACCTACCACCAACGCATCTCCGAGGGCTACGGGCCCCCACCGGCGTCTCCTGTCGGAGTGCACCCCTTCTGAGGGCATCTCGGGGTGTGGAACACCAGATGAACGCACCCCTGACGCGCACTACCCTTCCCTCATGACCACGCTCTCTCCGTACGACTCCATGTCCCCGGTCACCCAGGCCGCCTACCGTGCCAAGGCCGCCGCCGCCGACCTCGCGCCGCTGCCCCGGGCCGTGAAGGACGACGCGCTGCTCGCCATCGCGGACGCGCTGGAGGTCCGTACGAGCGAGATCGTCGAGGCCAACGCCAAGGACGTGGCCAAGGCCCGCGAGGCCGGCACCAGCGAGGCCATCGTCGACCGGCTGACCCTCACCCCGGAGCGCGTCCGGGCCATCGCCTCCGACGTGCGGGACGTCGTCGCGCTGCCCGACCCGGTCGGCGAGGTCGTGCGCGGCTCGACCCTCCCCAACGGCATCGACCTGCGCCAGGTCCGCGTCCCGCTGGGCGTCGTCGGGATCATCTACGAGGCCCGCCCGAACGTCACCGTCGACGCCGCCGCGCTCTGCCTGAAGTCCGGCAACGCCGTCCTGCTGCGCGGCTCGGCCTCCGCCTACGAGTCGAACACCGCCCTCGTCAGGGTCATCCGGGACGCCGTCGGCGGCGCCGGGCTGCCCGCCGACGCCGTGCAGCTGGTGCCCGGCGAGAGCCGCGAGAGCGTGCGCGAGCTGATGCGCGCCCGCGGCCTGGTCGACGTACTGATTCCGCGCGGTGGGGCCTCGCTGATCCAGACGGTCGTCCAGGAGTCCACGGTCCCCGTGATCGAGACCGGCACCGGCAACTGCCACGTCTACGTCGACGCCCACGCCGACCTCGACACGGCGATCGAGATCCTGCTCAACTCCAAGGCGCAGCGGGTCAGCGTCTGCAACGCCGCCGAGACGCTGCTGGTCCACCAGGACATCGCCGCCCGGTTCCTGCCGCGCGCCCTGGACGCCCTCGCGGAGGCCGGGGTGACCGTGCACGCCGACGAGCGGGTGATGGCGTACGCCAAGGATTCCAAGGCGACCGTCGTCGAGGCCACGGCGGAGGACTGGGAGACCGAGTACCTGTCGTACGACATCGCCGCCGCCGTCGTGGACTCGCTGGACAAGGCCGTCGAGCACATCCGGCTGTGGACCTCCGGCCACACCGAGGCCATCGTCACGACCTCCCAGCAGGCCGCCCGCCGCTTCACCCAGCTGGTGGACTCCACGACGGTCGCGGTGAACGCCTCGACCCGTTTCACGGACGGCGGCCAGTTCGGCTTCGGCGCCGAGATCGGCATCTCCACGCAGAAGCTGCACGCCCGCGGCCCGATGGGTCTGCCCGAGCTGACCAGCACGAAGTACATCGTCACCGGGGACGGTCACGTACGGCGCTGAGGCGCACGACCCCGGCGCGCGGCGGCCGGGAGGTGTCTCGGCAGACGGATGAATTTGCATACCGTCTGCCCAAATTGACCCCCCAGGTCTACTCTGGATCCGTGCCGGAGGACGTGGGGGGCACGCCGTTCCCTGACGGCTGGGAGCCCGACGACGACCACGACCGCGGGGTGTCGGACGAAGAGTTCGCCTCCGTGGTCTTCGACGAGGCCTTCGTACGGGCGGCCGTGGTGCACGAGCCGACCGCCGTCGAACGCCTCCTGGCCGCCGCGCAGGCCAGAGCCGAGGCCTCCGAGGCGGAGGCCCGCCGGGCGCACGGCAGGGGCGAGCGGTACGACGACGGGTACGGCCCGGACGGCCATGGCGGTTTCGGCCACGACCCGGACTTCGACGACCTGGACCCCGACATCCTCGACGACCATGACGGCTCGGCGGGACCGTACGGGAAACAGGTCCGCTGGCATCGCCCGGTCGCCTGGCTGCTCGCCCTGGTGATGGGCATCGGCATGGTCGCGCTGGCCTTCGCCGCGGTCTACCGGGGCGCCTCGTCCAACCGCCAGGACCAGGTCCCGCCGCCCGCCTCGACCGGCCTGGAGCAGGGCACCTCAACGGCGCCCTCCGCGTCCGCCGACTACTCCCAGCCGGCCGTCTCGGCGGTCCCGCGCACCCCCTGAACGGCCGGTTCCGCACGCCCCGGCGGAGGCTCGCGAACCTGGTGAGTACCTGTCAGAAGTTGTCGCGTAGCGGGGCGTTTACCGGAGCTTGTGGCGACCTACTCTGAAGATATGGGCGGGCCTGGGGACCCACCTGAGGGGACACCGGACGGCGCCCCCAACGGTGCGGACGACGAATACCGATCTGTCGTGTTCGACGAATCGTTCGTCCGCGCTGCCCGCCTCCAGGAGTTCTCCGCGCAGGAGCGCATGGCCGACCACGCGCCCGCCGTCCGCCGCCGTCCGCCCATGCGCCGGGGCCTGTCCCGGCAGGCCCTGGTCCTGGTCCTGCTGATCGCCGTCGCCTTCGGCACCGCGATCTACATGGGCGTGCGGCACCCGTACCAGACCCCGCAGGCCGGCCGGTACGTCCAACCGCTGCGGATGACCGTCATCCCGCTCGCCCCGCAGGGCAAGGTGCCCGGCGCCCCCGATTCCGAACAGCTGTACGCCAATAGTCCGGCCGCCCAGTTCCGCGTCGGCGCCGAGGGCATAGCGCTGCCGGCCGCGCGGCGCACCGCGAACTTCTCGGACGCCCAGGTCATCACCGCCCTGACCACCGCCAAGGACTACCTCGTCCGCTCCTCGCTCTACCCCGAGGTGCTCACCGGCGGGCAGGTCAGGCCGGTGCGCGTGCTGCTCGACCCCGAGCAACTCGACCAGTTCGACCGGAGCTTCGAGCAGCCGACCGCCGACGGCCGGCACGCCCCCACCGGCTGGCTGGTGCGCTTCGACCCCAGCCGGGCCGAACTGGCCGACCGCAAGATCCGGGTGCAGGGCTCACTGGAGGCCGGCGAGGTCGACTCCTCCACCCTCGAGGTCACCTCGGACCACACGTTCGTGTACGCGCTGCGACCGGCCGGCGCCGACGAGAAGGCCGAGGTGTCCCTGTTCACCGTCCGGCGTGAGCTGCACTTCCGCTTCGACCGCGACGACCTGCGGCTGCACCAGGCCGAGCTGGTCGGCTCGTCCCTCCAGGCCGGACCACTGTCCTGCGCCGAGGACGCCACCAACCACCTGCGCCCGCTGCTCGCCGGCCAGACCCCCAAGGCGGGCGGCCCGGCCGGGACGGACCCGTACGCACCCCAGGGCACGGCGGCACTGTGCGGGACGCTGGCGGACAGCGCGCAGCCGAGGCTGCCGAAGGCGTGAGCGGGGCAGGCCCGTACGGTCGGCCCCGCCCCGGTCAGTCCTCGTCGCGCGGCGGCTGGTCCTTGGGCGCCGAGTCCGCCGAACCGTTCGTACCGGTCGTATCGGTGGAACCCCCAGCACCGCCCGCGAAACCGCTGAAGCCCCGCCGCACCCGGCTGCCCAGGTCCCCCGCGCCGCCCGCTATGTCCGTCACCAGCTTCATCAGCGGGTCCTTGCTGCCGCGCACATGCCCCGCGTAGCTCGCCGCGGACTCGCGGAAGGAGTCGGTGACCGAGGTGTCCTTGTCCTCGCCGCGCCGCGGGTAGTGGCCGTCCATGATCCGCTGGTAGTCGCGGGACGCCGCCCACTTCTTCAGCTCGGCCGCGCGGATCGTGGCGAACGGGTGCGAGCGGGGGAGGACGTTGAGGATCTTCAGCACGGAGTCGCGCAGGTCGCCGCCCGCCTCGTACTCGTCGGCCTGCTCCAGGAACGCGTCCACGTTCATCTCGTGCAGATGGTTGCCGCCCGCGATCTTCATCAGGCCGCGCATCGAGGCCTGGAGGTCCTGCCCGACCAGCAGGCCCGCCCGGTCGGCGGACAGCTCCGACTTGCGGAACCACTCACGCAGCGCCGTCACGATCGCCATGATCGCCACATTGCCGAGCGGGATCCAGGCGACCCTCAGGGCGAGGTTGGTCAGGAACAGCAGGATCGTGCGGTACACGGAGTGGCCGGACAGGGCGTGGCCGACCTCGTGGCCGATGACCGCCCGCATCTCCTCCTCGTCGAGCAGCTCGACGAGCCCCGTGGTCACGACGATGATCGGCTCGTCCAGGCCGACGCACATCGCGTTGGGCTGCGGGTCCTGGTTGACGTACATCGGCGGGACCTTCTCCAGGTCCAGGATGTAACAGGCGTCTCGCAGCATGTCGTTGAGGTGGGCGAACTGCCGGTCCGAGACGCGTACCGAGTCGGACAGGAACAGCAGCCTCAGGCTCCGCTCGGGCAGCAGGCCGCTGAGGGCCTTGAAGACCGTGTCGAAGCCGCTCAGCTTGCGCAGCGCGACCAGGGCGGAGCGGTCGGCCGGGTGCTCGTACGCACGCGAGGAGATCCCCGGGAAGCGCCTGCGCTGCCTGCTGGGCACGCTCTCGTGCCCGCCCTGCTGGTGGCCGTCGTCGGACATGTGGTCCCCCATGTGCGTCGGTGTGCCCTGGTGTGCCTTTGCGCTTTCTTGTACGTCCCCGAAGCAAGGCCAAGCCTAGGCGGAGATACCGTGGACGGGCAGTACGACGAAGGAGTCCCGCACCATGGAGCACATCGCCGCGATCCAGTGGCTCAGCGCCGCTCAGGAGCAAGGCGCGGGGAATCTCCTTAGGGTCGTGCTGATCGTGATGGTGGTGGGTTGTGTGCTGACCGCCTGGTTCCTGCTTCGGGGTTACAGGCGGAAGGACGACTGAGGGCCCGGGAAGGTTGCTCGACGGTGGAGTCGGCGTGAGCGCGGCCGAGGCGCCCGCTTACGATGAGCCGACGTCTTTATCCCGCCCACACGCGATAGGTCCTGCCGAAGATGAGCTTCCACAGCGCCGCTGCCCAGTTGGTCACCCTCGCCGCCGAGGGCGAGGAACACGGCGGCAACCACGAGAGCCTCAACCCCCTGGTCACCGGCGGTGGCGCGTTCATCGCCCTGATGCTGCTGCTGTGGATCACCACCCGCTTCAACCGCGACCGCTAGGGCCTGGTCCACAGGCCGGGCCGGTAGGGTCTGCACGCATGGGAGAGCAGGACATGCCTACCGGCCCGTCGACGTCGGCCAAGCGCCGCCTCGGCGTCATGGGCGGGACGTTCGACCCGATCCACCACGGGCACCTCGTGGCGGCCAGTGAGGTCGCGGCACAGTTCCACCTCGACGAGGTGGTGTTCGTACCGACGGGACAGCCGTGGCAGAAGACCCACCGCACGGTCTCCCCGGCCGAGGACCGCTATCTGATGACGGTCATCGCGACCGCCGAGAACCCGCAGTTCTCGGTCAGCCGCATCGACATCGACCGCGGCGGCCCCACCTACACCGTGGACACCCTGCGTGACCTGCGCGCCCTCAACCCCGACACGGACCTGTTCTTCATCACCGGCGCCGACGCCCTCGCCCAGATCCTGACCTGGCGGGACAGCGAGGAGCTGTTCTCCCTCGCACACTTCATCGGGGTCACCCGGCCCGGCCACCACCTGACGGACGCCGGGCTTCCGGAGGGCGGTGTCTCGTTGGTCGAGGTTCCCGCCCTCGCCATCTCCTCCACGGACTGCCGTGCGAGAGTCGCCAAGGGCGATCCCGTCTGGTATCTGGTGCCGGACGGAGTCGTGCGCTACATCGCAAAGCGACAGCTGTACCGCGGCGAGTGAGCCGAGAGGGGCACCGGTGAACGACCGATACGACGCGGGGGCCGCAGGTTACGGCGCCGACCAGTACGAACTCGTCGGCTACGACGAGTACGGCCGGCCTGTGTACCGGCAGGTACCGGCCCAGCAGCCGTACGACCCCTACGCGCAGCAGCAGGGCTACGGGTACGACCCGTACGCCACCGGCCAGCAGCAGCCGGTCCCCCCGTACGACCCCTACGGGACCGGTCAGCAGCAGCCCGTGACCTCGTACGACGGGTACGACCCCTACGGCCGCACCGCCACCAGCGGGCAGCAGCCCCGGGTCGCCGAGCAGACCGCGTACATCCCGCAGCAGCCGCGCCCGGTCGAGCCGGAACAGCGCCAGGAGCCCGTACGGGACGCCCCCGACGCCGGACACGGCCGCGAGGACCGGGACTACCGGACGGAACAGTTCGCCTTCGTCGAGGAGCCCGACCAGGACTCCGAGGACGTCATCGACTGGCTGGCGTTCACCGAGAACCGCACCGAGCGCCGCGAGGAGGCCAAGCGCCGCGCCCGCAGCCGCCTCGTCGCCCTGGTCGTCGTGCTGGCGCTGGTCGCGGCCGGCGGCGTCGGTTACCTCTGGTACGCCGGGAAGCTGCCCGGCCTGTCCCCGTCCGAGGACACAAAGGGCGGTACGACGTCGGCGGCCGCGCAGAAGCGGGACGTGATCGTCGTACACCTGCACGACACCAAGAAGGGCGGCACCGCCACGGCGCTGCTCGTCGACAACACCACCACCAAGCAGGGCACCACCGTCCTGCTGCCCAACTCCCTCGCGCTGTCCGGCGACGACGGGACGACGACGCTGGCCAAGTCGGTCGAGGACGACGGCTCCTCCGGCACCCGCGAGGCCCTGGACACCGTCCTCGGCACGTCGATCCAGGGCACCTGGCGCCTGGACACCCCCTACCTGCAGAACCTCGTCGACCTCGTCGGCAACATCGAGATCGACACCAACGCCGACGTGCCCGACCCGGACGCCAAGAAGAAGGGCGAGGCACCGCTGGTCAACAAGGGCGAGGGCCAGACCCTCAGCGGCAAGACGGCGGTCGCCTACGCCACGTACCGCGCCTCGGGCGAGGCCCAGAACGCCCAGCTGGAGCGGTTCGGGCAGGTCATGCAGGGCGTGCTGCGCAAGATGTCGTCGGACGCGCAGGCCGCGACGACCACCGTGCAGACGCTGGCGCAGATCCTCGACCCGTCGCTCACCGACAAGGACCTCGGCACCTTCCTCGCCAAGCTGTCCGACCTCGCCAAGAGCGGCGACTACAAGACCGCCATGCTGCCCGTCCAGGACGACGGCACCCTCAGCGCCGAGGCGAGCGACAGCGTGGTCAAGGACGTGCTTGGCGGCACCGCCAAGAGCCCCGACCAGGACGCGGCCGTCCGGGTCGCGGTGCAGAACGCCAGCGGTGTGAAGGACAACACGGAGAAGGCGCGCGTGGTGCTCCTCAACGGCGGCTTCACCTTCCTGGAGGGCGGTACGGCGAGCAGTGCCCAGTCCGCCTCCAAGGTCACCTACGCGGACGCCGCCGACAAGGAGAACGCCACCGAGGTCGCCAAGACCCTGGGGCTGCCCTCCAGTGCGGTCACCAAGGGTGAGGTCTCCTCCAACGCCAACGTCTCGGTCGTCCTCGGCCAGGACTACGAGCCGGCCTCCGCCGGGTAATGCGTGGGGCGCCGTCGGCGGTCCGTGAGACCCTTGAAGGCAAGTGACCGCCGACGAAAGCCATGTAGTGACCGCAACCGACCGTTCTCTTGAGCTCATCAACACCGCCGCCCAGGCGGCCGCCGACAAACTCGCCCACGACGT